>DASTRL010000296.1:0-4950 GCA_035761265.1 Steroidobacteraceae bacterium | reverse complement strand
ACCACCTCGATGTGGATGCCGTCTGACAGCCCGGTCTTGATCTCGCGCTTCTCGAACTTCTGCGGCGCGGTCTCCACTTCGACGAAGGTCTTCTCGCCCTCGACGATCAGGTCGCCTTCGTTGATGGCGAGCACGTCCTCGTGCTTGTCGAGCACGATGTCGGCGTTGGCGCTGTAGTTGGAGCGCAGGAACAGGTCTTTGCTCAAGTTCACGGCGGCGCGGATCGTGAACTTGATCGTGCCCTGGTCGGTGACGCCCTTGGGCGCGATGTATTCGAGCGTCGCGGTGAACGGCTTGCCCTCGAGCGCGCCGACGTTGAGCACGAGCTGCATGCCCTGCCTGAGCTTGCCGACCTCGGACTCATCCACGAGTCCCTCGAAGATCATGTCGTTCATGTCTGCGAGCGTCGCCACGGTGGTGCCGGACTGAAACGTGCTGGTCTCGACGATGAAGGCACCTTCCTTGTTGGGCACGTCGAGCACGGTGCCGTCGATGGTGGCGGGGATCATGTTCGACACCATGCCCTTGATGGCGCCGGTGCGCAGCAGCGCGAGCGTGTTTTCCGCCGAGGCCACCGCCTCCTTCTGCGTCTCGTACTCGGTGACGTATTGATTGAACTGCGACTGCGAGATCACGCCGTCGGCCGCGAGCTTGCGATAGCGCTCGAGGTCCGCTGCCTGGTTCTTGAGATTGAGCCGCGCCGTCTGCAGCTGCGACTCGGCCTGGCTCACGTTGAGCATGCTCGGCCGCAACGCGATGCGCGCGAGGGTCTGGCCCTTCTTCACGACCTGGCCCGCCACCACGTACAGCTTCTCGACGACGCCCGACACCTGCGACTTCACCTCGATCTCGCGCCGCGGGATCACCTTGCCGGTGGCCACCGTCTTCTTGACGATGGTCATCTTCGCCGGGCTGTCGGTCTGGAAAACCACCGGCTGCTCGTTCGACTTGCGGTACAGGAATACCAGTGTGCCGATGAACACCAGCGCGATGACGGCGAGGATGAGGTACTTGAGGATTCTTTTCACTGTTGTTGTTCCTGAGCTTTGCCGGGTCGAGAGCTATTCGTCTTGCAAGGCCACGATGGGATTCACGCCCGCCGCCTTGGCCGCCGGCATGAGCGAGGCCAGCAACCCGGACAGCAGGAGCACGCCGAGCGCGATGATCGCGGTCGTGAACTCCACTTCCGGCTGGCCGAAAAATCCGGCGCGGCCGCCGCCGGCCTCGAGCATCTTCGCGATGCCTTCGATCAGCAGCGCGCCCATCACCAGGCCGGCGTAACCGGCCACCGCCGTGATGAAGACGGACTCCTGGATGATCATGGCGACGATGGAGGCGGGCGTTGCACCGAGCGCCTTGCGCAGCCCGATCTCGCGCGTGCGCTCCTTGACGACGATCAGCATGATGTTCCCCACGCCCACGGCGCCCGCGAAGATGGTGCCGATGGCCACCATCCAGCTGAAGAACTTGATGCCGGTGAACAGCCCCTGGACCTTGTCGTGTTCGTTCTGCAGGTTGAAGCTGCCGAATACGCCGCGGTCTTCCGGGCTCACCTTGTTGATTTGCGCGAGGTAGGCCTTGGTGTCGCGTTCGGCTTGTTCCGAGCGCACGCCGGGCTTGGGCACGATCACGAAGCTGCCCACCGTGCCCGTCTGGTTGAACGAGTAGCGCAGCGTGGAGTTCGGGATGTAGATGCGCTGCTCTTCCTGCTGTTGGTTGCCGTTCTGCAGCGAGACGAACACGCCGATCACCTGGAAGGTGATGCCGTTGATGGTGATGTCTTCGCCCACCGGGTTCTCGTCCGGGGCGAACAATTGCTCGCGGACTTTCTTGCCGATCAGCGCCACCTTGCGACGCTGCGGCTCGTCGAGACCGTTGATCGAACGACCCTGCGTGATGCGCAGCGAGTTGAAATCTTCGATGCCGGCGAATGCGCCCTGGATGCTGAAGCCGCCGCTCTTCGATTCGTGCACGACGTACGGCGCGTTGGCACCGTCCCAGACACCGACCGAGTTCTGGCCCGTGACGAAGCCCACGCTGGCGACATTGCGGGCGATGGCATCGACGTCCTCGGGCTTCAACCTGACTTGCCGGCCGATGGGCATGCCCTGGTACGGAATCTGCGTCGGTCCCTGCTGCCAGATGTAGACGGTGTTGGTGACTCGCGGGAAGCCTTCGTTGACGCCGTTCTCGAGGCCCTTGCCCGCGCCCAGCAACACCGTGAGCATGAAGATGCCCCAGAAGACCCCGAACGCCGTGAGCGCGGTGCGCAGCTTGTGCCGGCCCAGCGTGCTCAGGATTTCGCGCCATTTTTCCACGTCGATCATGGCGGACCTCGCTACTCGGCCTTCATGGCTTCGGTGGGCGTGATGCGCGCGGCACGCAGCGCGGGCATCAATCCCGCCAGCACGCCGACGCCGACGAGCAACATGAGAGCCGTCAACGCCAGCTGAAAGTCCACGCCCGGGTTCTCGAAGTACGGCAGCTTGGCGCCGGTGCTGCGCAACGCGAACGCCACGAGCTCCAGCAGGACCACGCCGATCACCAACCCGAGGTACCCCGCGATCCCCGTCACCAGCGTCGACTCGAGCAGCAGCGTGCTCACGATGTGGAACGGCGTGGCGCCGAGCGCCTTGCGGATGCCGATCTCCTTGGTGCGCTCCTTGACCGTGATGATCATGATGTTGCTGATGCCGACGATGCCGGCGGTGAGCGTGCCCAGGCCCACGAACCAGATGAACACGTCAATGCCGACGAACAGGCCGGTGACGCGTTTCATCGGCTCGGCCATGTTGAAGGACGCGATGCCGCGGTTGTCCTCGGGAGACACGTCGTGGCGGCGCTTGAGCAGCGCGAGCACCTTCTTCTCCAGCTCGAAGCCGTCGACACCCTGCTGCGGCCGCACCCAGATGTTGCTGGTGATCTCGCCGCCACCGTAGATCTTCTCCATGGTCGACAGCGGCATGACGACGCGCTCGGAGTTCTGGCCGCGGTTGCCCTTGTCGTAGAAGACGCCGGCGACCTTCATGACCACGTCCTTGACGCGGATCTCCTTGCCGATGGGGTCGACGCCCTTGTCGAACAGCCGATCGGCCACCGCCGTCCCGATGAAGATGACCTTGCGGAACTCGCCGAGATCCAGCGGATTGACGCGCCGCCCGAAATTGAAGGGCACGTCTTCCTTCACCTTGAAGTACTCGTCGGGCACTCCGAGAATCTGATTGTTGCTGTTCTTGCCCTCATAGCTGACCGTGCCATTGTCGACGTAGCGTTCGGCGGAGATCAGCCGGATGCCGGGGACCTGGCTCTTGAGCGCCTCGATGTCCGCGATCTGCAGCTGGATCCTGCGTCCCGGCCCCATGCCGTGATATGCCAGGCTCGTATCGCCGGTCCACACGATGATGAAGTCGAGCACGTCGGAACCGAAATCCTGGTAGATGCCGTTCTGCATGCCGCGGCCGGCGCCTAACAACAAAACCAGCATGAAGATGCCCCAGAACACGCCGAACGCGGTGAGCACCGTGCGCAGCTTGTTCTGGCGCAGCGTGAACAGGATTTCCTGCAGGCCGTCGAGCATGATCAGGCGGCGTCGGCCATGGAGTTGACCACGCCATCCTTGAGGAAGATCTGCCGCTCGCATTGATCGGCGATGTCCTGCTCGTGGGTGACGATGACCAGCGTGTTGCCGCGCCGGTGGATGTCCTTCAGCAGCTCCATGATCTCCTGCGTGGTGTGGCTGTCGAGCGCGCCCGTGGGCTCGTCGGCCAGGATCACCTTCGGCCGGCACACCAGTGCTCGAGCGATGGCGACGCGCTGCTTCTGGCCGCCGGAGAGCTGATTGGGCATGAAGGTCTTGCGGTCCGCGAGCCCGACGAGATCGAGGATCTCCTCGGCCCGATGATTGCGCTCGCGGCGCCCCACGCCCTGGTAGTACAGCGGCAGCGCCACGTTCTCGGCGGCATTCTTGAAGGGCAGCAGGTTGAAGGACTGGAACACGAAGCCCAGCATGCGATTGCGCAGCTGCGCGGCCTGCGACTCGCCCATCCTGCTCACCGGCTCGCCCGCCAGAAGATAGCTGCCGCGATCGAAGCCATCGAGGATGCCGAGAATGTTGAGCAGCGTGGACTTGCCGGAGCCCGAGGAGCCCATGATCGATACCAGCTCGCCGTCACGGATGTTCAGGTCGACACCCTTCAGCACGTGCACGGCCTGGTCGCCGGTGTGGTAGTACTTGTGTATGCCCTGCAGATCGATCACGTTTGCTCCCTACTACAACTGTAGGTTAGCGGCCGCGATCGCGCAAGGACGCGTCGAGATGAAAGCAGGCACTGGCCGTCTCCATTCGCTTTGAGACGGGCCACCCTATCAAAAGGTTGCAGGCCGCAAGGAAGATACTCCGGGCGGGAAGCGGCCCTGCGCCGGGGCAGGGCCGGCGCGCTTGCGGGTCAGCGGATCGCGCGAGCCCTCTGCAGCAGCGCATCGATGGCGGCATCGTCCTTGCGCTCGAGCGCGGACTCGAACTCCAGGCTCTGATGATCGCGCCCTACGGTGAGCACCGCGGCCACCTTGCCGGCGCGGCGATACACCACCGTGGCATCGCGCCGCTCGAGGCTGCCGAGCACTTCGATCTCGGCTTCGCCGTCCGCGTGGCCTATATAAGAAAGAGTGACCTCGTAGTGCTGGCTCCAGAAGAAGGGCACGTCGTTGAAGGGGCCGCCCAGGCCCAGCATGTCCGCTGCCGCGTGCTGGCCTTGCCGCTCGGCGGCCTGCCAGTGCTCGACGCGGATGCGCGTGCCGAGCCGCGGGTCGGGATACCGCGCCACGTCGCCGGCCGCCCAGACGTCGGGGACGCTGGCGCGCAGGCGCGAATCGACCACGATGCCGTTGTCGACCTCGAGCCCCGCCTGTTTGGCGAGATCCACGCGCGGCTTCACGCCCACGCCCATGACG
>DASTRL010000295.1:0-2558 GCA_035761265.1 Steroidobacteraceae bacterium | reverse complement strand
AGCCCGGATCCAGGATTCTGAGGCCCGGAAGACGCGATCCGAGCACGCCGAACGACATGGCGATGCGATGGTCGTGATAGGTCTCGATTTCCGCGACCTTGGGTGACGGCTTCGCGCGCAGCGGCTGGATCACCATGAAGTCGGGGCCCTCCTCGACCTCGATGCCCAGCTTGCGCAGCTCGCGCGTGGGCGCGGCGATGCGGTCGCATTCCTTGACGCGCAGCGTGGCGAGACCGGTGATCCGCGTGGCCCGCGCGAGGAACGGCGCGAGCATCATCAGCGTCGGCGCCACGTCCGGCATGCTCGACATGTCGACGGGAGCATCGAAGGCCGTCTCGAGCGTGCGTGGACCCTCGATGCCGGTGGCGCCGGGGGTCCGCGTGACGCGCGCGCCCAGCCGTTCACACAGGGTGAAGAAGGCGTAGTCGCCCTGCCGTGTCCCGGAACCGAGATTGGTGAGCGTGATCGAGGCGCCATGCAGCGTGGCCAGCGCCGCGAAATAGGACGCCGCCGAGGCGTCGCCTTCCACGTCGATGCTGCCGGCGCGATAGGGCTGCTGCGCGACGATGAGGCGACGATAGTCCTCGTTGCGCACCTGCACGCCGAACTTGGCCATCTCGTCGAGCGTCAGGTCCACGTAGGGCTTGCTGGTGAGCTCGCCCTCGACCTCGATGGCCAGGCCGCCCTCGATCAACGGGGCGATGGTGAGCAGGCTGGTGAGGTACTGGCTGGACATGGTGCCCGGCACGCGCACCGGACCGCGCAGCCCGCGCGTGCCCGTGACGGTGGCTGGCAGGTGCCCGTCGCGCGTGGACTGCAGCCGCGCGCCCAGCCCCGCCAGCGCATCGACCAGGTCCTTGTTAGGTCGTTTCTGCATGGAGACGTGGCCGTCGATGACGGTGACATCGGGGCGCAGTGCCGCGATGGCCAGCATCAGTCGCGTGGTGACGGCGCTCTGGCCGACGTCCAGCTCGATGCGTCCGGCGGCGAATCGGCCGCCGCCGCCCGTGATCTTCACGATGTCATCGGCACTGTCGTCGATGGCGATGCCGAGCCGGCGCAGGCAATCCTTCATGCGCCAGTAGTCGTCGGCCTCGCCGGGGTAGCGGATGGTGCTCACGCCATCGGCCAGTGCGGCGATGGCGCAATCGCGCAGCGTCAGCGACTTGCTGCCGGGAAGCGCGGTTTCGAAACGAAACGAGCCCTGCGGCCAGGGCTCGAGGTCGAGGAAGGCAGGCGTTGAAATGGAAACTTGCCTCGAAAGCACCACGATCGAATTGAGGTCTGTCCCCGTTTGCTAGGAATCGAGGAATGTCCCCATTAATCGCGGATCGGGCGGTCGGCGCCATCGTTGACGCGTTCGCGCAGGTCCTTGCCGGGCTTGAAGTGCGGGACGTATTTGCCGGAGAGGGCTACCGCCTCTCCGGTCTTGGGGTTGCGGCCCTGCCGCGGCGGCCGGAAGTGCAGCGAGAACGAGCCGAAGCCGCGTATCTCGATGCGATCTCCCGCCGACAGGGCATCGCTCATGATCTCCAGGATCTGCTTGAGCGCGAGCTCGACATCCTTGGCGGGCAGGTGTTTCTGTTTCGCCGTGATGATCTCGATGAGCTCGGACTTCGTCATGGGCCGCTACCTTGTATTGCTTTTGTAGTTAGCCAGTTCGCCGCGCCGGAACTTCTCAGCGATCCCCGCCGATCTGTTCCTTGAGCAGGTCGCCGAGGCTGGTGCCCGAGGAGGGCTGTTCGGAGCGGTAGTTGGACACCGCCTCCTGCTCCTCGTGGATTTCCTTGGCCTTGATCGACAGCGAAATCGTGCGGGTCTTGCGATCCACGCCCGTGAAGCGGGCTTCGATTTCCTGGCCCACCTTGAGCACGGTGCGTGCGTCCTCGACGCGGTCGCGGGACAGGTCGCTGGCGCGCAGCTGGCCTTCGATGCCGTTGCCGAGGTCGATGACCGCGGCGCGCGCGTCGACTTCCTTCACGACACCCTTGACCACGCTGCCCTTGGGGTTGGTGGCGATGTACTCGCTGAACGGGTCCTGCGCGAGCTGCTTGATGCCGAGCGAGATGCGCTCGCGCTCCGGATCGATCGACAGCACCATGGCCTCGACCTGCTGGCCCTTCTGGTAGTTGCGCACGGCTTCTTCGCCGGCCACGTCCCAGGAGAGGTCGGAGAGGTGCACCAGGCCGTCGATGTTGCCGGCGAGACCGATGAACACGCCGAAGTCGGTGATGGACTTGATCTGGCCCGACACCTTGTCGCCGCGGTTGTAGTTCTCGGCGAACTCCTTCCACGGGTTCTGCTTGCACTGCTTCAAACCGAGCGAGATGCGGCGACGCTCTTCGTCCACGTCCAGCACCATGACTTCGACTTCCTGGCCCGAGTGCACGACCTTGGCAGGATTCACGTTCTTGTTGGTCCAGTCCATCTCGGACACGTGGACCAGGCCTTCGACGCCGTCCTCGATCTCGACGAACGCGCCGTAGTCGGCGATGTTCGTGACCTTGCCGAACACGCGGGTGTTGGGCGGATATCGTCGCGCGATGTTCTCCCACGGA
>DASTRL010000294.1:0-56724 GCA_035761265.1 Steroidobacteraceae bacterium | reverse complement strand
TGCCCCGCGGCGGTACAGATCAATGCGGCCGGGACTTGTGCTGCCATCGCCATGATGAAAGGTCACCGGTCGCTCGAACATGTAGTCCTGCTCGGGTGTGGGATGCGGCTTGTCGACGTCGAGCAGCTCGCACAGATCGTGCAGGAAGCTCTGCGACGTGGACAGCTCAGAGGCGGCGACGCCTCGCCATTTGGCGATGAAAGCTGTTGCTGACCCGCTCCCGTTGTCCGGCACTATGACGCCCCCGATCCCCCGGACCGAAGGCTAACCGAATTGGAGACGCGCGGCAGCTTTGCCCGCAAGAAGATGCGATTCAAACGCGTCCAACTATATCGACGCCTCTATTATTTGATCGACCCGGGCTTCCTCATCATCTTGCGGATGTCCGCGAGGTGCATCTCTTCCGCCGCGATCTGGTCGCGCGCGTACTCCTCGAGCAGCACGCTCTTGCCCACCACGAGCTCCAGCAGCTCGTAGTAGGCGCCGAGACCTTCCTTTTCGTGTTCGTGGGCTTCCTTGAGGATCTCATTGACGTCGTGCTGGTGGGTTTCCAGCAGCGGCCCGATCTTCAGGGAGGGATGCCCGCCGAAGGCGGTGATGTGTTCGCCCGCCAGCACCGCGTGCGCGCTGGATTCGTTGGCCTGCTCGCGCAGCCATGCGACGATGGGAATGCGGTTGTGCCCGAAGATCATGAAGCTGTAGTGCATGTAGCGCACCACGCCCGCGAGCTCGAGCTCGAGGATGCGGTTGAGGGCATCGACGATCTTCTTCGTCAGCTTTGCATCGAGCTCGGAATCCGCCATGGCGCGCTCCTGTGAGTATGGGGCGCGCGCATGTTAGCCCAGCCGGCGCGGGCGCCGGCGCGGCCGCCGCATCAGGCCACGCGGGCCAAGCGGCAGGCGATCAGGCGATCAGGCGATCAGGCTTGTTAGCTCTCGCATCAGCGGGGGCGAGCCGCCACCCATGCCGGGTGAACCGAACGGCGTCTGTCCGAATGCGTCCAGCGGCGAATGCCGGCCGAAGCTGAATTCACGCGCGCTCTCGGCATCTTCGATGATGGCGCAGCACAGGGCCGCATTCTGGGAGCGGCCGGTGAGCTCGCCGATGTCTTCAGTGGGAATCCTGGGTCCGGGCATGTGCTTCCTTCCGGGCGCGTTTTTTTGCGCCGCACCGGTAGCCAAGCAATAACCGCACCACCCTGACTCCGCCAGGCGACGTCCCGCTGTCGTTGCCTGACGACAGTTCTGGAAGTTTTTACAAAAAAGCGTGCAGGTTCGTTCAGGGCGCAGCGGAGAACACCAGCAGCGAAACGCCCTGCCGCGGCAGCGTGAACCGCACTTCGTCGCGGGCGCGGGTGCGGCGCAAGGGAGTGTCCGCGGGATCGAGTCTGGCCAGCTGACCGGCTTCGCGCAGCGCGCCATATGCGGCCGCGTCGACCGTGAGCGGCGAACCCATGCGCTGCCACGCCGCGTACGAATTGCTGTGATCGCGGTCGATGCGATAGTGCGTGAGCTTCGTGAATTGGCGCGGCAAGCCGCTCAGATCCAGTTCGACGGCAGCGTCGTCGCCCGGCACATCGTCGTCGTGGTAGTGCCACACCAGCACCGCGAGCTGCCGCTCATCGCGGCTCGCCAGCACTCCCACGTCGGCTTGCCCGCGCACGCCGTTGGCGAGGATGTCATCGAGCGCGATCTGCCGCGAGCTCGCGGCCGGCACGCGTTCACCTCGCATGCGCGCGAGCATGCGGAACACATTGAGCACGGGAAGGTCGAGCCCATTGCTCGCGAGCTGGCGGAAGCCGGCGAAATACGGCTGGTCTTCGAACGTGAATGCCCAGGTCAGCGCGCCCTGAAGATTCACACCGTGGCGCGCGGCCAACGCATACTTGCGCGCGAAACTCGCGGCCGTGTAGCTCGAGTACATCGTGCCGTTGCGGTATCCGAGTCGCGGCCCCTGGCATGCCGCGCATCCCTCCGGATCGGACTCGCCGATCACGATGGGCTTGCCGGCGAGCGCCGCGCGTGCCGCGATCATGCGGAATCCCTGGTCGATGGTCTGCAGTTGTTCGCGGATCCCCATGCGCACGTGGCCGTCGACGAAGGTCGGCGAGCCCTTGGCGTGGAACGACAGGAAATCCACGGGCGTGCCCGTCTCACCCGTTGCGTAGTTCCGGCCCGCGGTGATGTGGTCGAGAAAGCCTTCCATGAAGGTGCCGCCGTGCCCGGCGGTGTCCGGGCCGCCCACGCGCGCCGTCGGCAGCGCGCGCCGCACGCCGGCGATCGCGAAGTCGTGCAGCTTGTAGAACTCCTCGGGCGTGCCGTGCCAGTACATCGCGAGGTTCGCCTCGTTCCAGGTCTCGAACCACCAGCGCCGCACCTCTTCCTCGCCGTAGCGCTGGACGAAGTGCCTGGTCAGTTCGAAGCACAGATCCGACCAGCGCTGGTAATCGCGCGGCGGCCACGCCCAGCCGCCATCGAGCGACGCGCCGCTGATCGTCGGGCGCCAGGAATGCTTGTAGGGCAGCGACTCCGGCGCGGTGCTCAGCGCCTGCGGCATGAAGCCCAGCTCCACGTACGGCTTGAGCCCGCTGGCGAGGTATGCGTCGAAGATCCCGTCGATGACGCGCCAGTCGTAGCGCGGCGAGCCCGACTCCTCGCGATACACATCGGTGCTGCCCCATTTGAAGGCCGGCGTGCCGTCGCCCGAGGTCAGCAGGTTGTGCGCGCGGAAGTAGACGTCACCCGGTCGCAGCACGCCGAGCTCGCCGAGCAGCTGCCGGCCGTCCTTCATGGTCGCGTAGTTAGGCTCGTCGGCCCCGAAGAAGCGCCAGATCGGCACGAACGTCCCGGCGCGCGTACGTGCATCCACGGTGATCTTCACCGGGAAGCTGCCGGCCGCGTGCGCCGTTGCGATGCAGGCCGCCGCGAGCGCGGCGAGCAGGAAGTTGCGTGGCATGGGTCCCCCGGGAAGCCGCCGCGATTTTGCACGCGCCGCGCGGATTGTGCATATTCGTGCTGCGCGGACTTCGATACGGATCCGGATATGGGTCAAAGGAGTCATCGTGCGTCTCACGTCCGCGCCTGCCTTGCTGCTGATCGTCGCTTGATGCCTCGGTTCCGAGGCATCGCCCGCATCGCCGGATGCGCAACCGCCGGTCGACTGGATCGATACCGCCACCGGGCACCGCGTCGTGCGGCTGTCCACCGAGCCCGGCACGCGCTCGCTGTATTTCCACCAGAACAGCCTCACGCCGGACGGCCGGCTGGTCATCGTCGAGACGCCGGCGGGCATCGGCACCATCGAGCTCGCGACGCGCAGGAACGAGCTCATCGTGCCCGGCAAGGTGCACGCGCTGTTCGTCGGTCGCCGCAGCGGCCTGGTGTATTTCTCGCGGGGCGAGGGCGCGGGAGACTCGGCGCGGCAGGCTCCCACGGAGATCTTTTCGGTGCCCGCGACCGGCGGCAAGCCGAAGCGCATCGCGCGCATCGCGCGCGGCTTCATCGGCTCGGTGAACGCCGACGAGACCCTGTTGTTAGGCGTGTACGCCGAGGAGGCGTGGCAGCTCGAGCAAGGTCCGCGCGACCCGCGCTTCGACGCCAACTACGCGGCGCGCGGCCCGGACGGCAAGCCGCTCAAGTTCGTGCAAGCCAAGGAAGTGCGGTTGCTGCAGCGCGAGCAGGCGCGCATTCCCATGGCCATGTTCACGGTGAACACCGCCACGGGCGAGCAGACCATCATCCATCGCTCCACGGACTGGCTGAACCACCTGCAGTTCTCGCCGACCGATCCGCAGGCGCTGATGTTCTGCCACGAGGGCCCCTGGCATCGCGTCGATCGCATCTGGTCCATGCGCCTGGGGAGCGAGCCGCAGCTCGTGCATCGCCGCGGCATGAACTGGTCGCGCACGCGCGGGACGGCAAATGGCTGTACCTGTTCCGCCCCCGGGCCATCCCGGACGTGGCGGGCATATCGGCCCCCAACGCCGAACACCTGGTGCATCCAGGCACGCTCGAGGCCGAGCGGCTGGTCGACCTGCGCAGGCACGACTACTGTCTCGAGCCCAACGTGTTCTTCACGCGCGACGGCAAATGGATCGTGTTCCGTTCCAACATGCACGGCGACGTGCACACGTACATGGTGGAGGTCGCCAGGCGCGGTTCCTGATGGCGGGCGCGGCTCCTCATTCCATGCCGCCGTCGATGTGAACCCAGTCGAAGTCGGCGTAGCCCGCTTCTCCGTCCGTGTTGAATGAGAACAGCGCGGGACGTGCGCCCTTCCACCAGCTGAAGCGCAGTTTGACGGGCTCGCCCAGGTTCGTGAACGTGCGGCCGTCGTCGACGCTGTACGAGTAGTGAGCCAGGGCATCGGTGCTCACCGTCAGCCGCAGCTGCACGGCAGGCACTTGGACGAGCGGGCCTTCGAGCTGCGCGCCGGCGGACGACCAGGTGATGTGCCTCTGTCCCGCGGCCTCAACGACTCCGATCCAGTGGGGCTGCACCTGCAGCACCGCGAGGCCCGCGCGCTGACCGTCGCGCAGACCGCCGATCTCCATCCGTACCGTGATCTGCGTG
Organism: Steroidobacteraceae bacterium; assembly: GCA_035761265.1. GTDB lineage: Bacteria > Pseudomonadota > Gammaproteobacteria > Steroidobacterales > Steroidobacteraceae > CADEED01. Next base: position 52,153 of record DASTRL010000294.1, on the reverse strand, counting down.
GCGGGTCCCTGCAGTATCTGCGTGAGCGTATTGCGTGCCGCCACGAAATCCGTGGCGCGCGTCGCCGTGAGCCGCAGGAATCCTTCGCGCGCCGTCAGGCTCCAGTGTGAATCGAGCGGATTGTGGTTCCACTCCCACTGCAGTCCGAGTTTGCGTCCGGAAAATTCGTCAGAGGCCTGGATGGCGACGGGGGGCCAACGGCGGCCGACGTCCGGCACGGCATGCGACATGACAGGCTGTCCGGTGGTGGTGGAACCGTCTATCGGCTCGCCCATCAGCGGCCAGTCGTCCTTCCAGCGCACGGGCTGCAGGTGCACGATGCGGCCATACGCGCCGGTGCTGTTGAAGTGCAGGAACCATCCTTCGCCCTTCGGCGTTTCGACGTAGCCGCCCTGGTGCGGCGCCTGCACGGCGGTAGTTCCCTGCGCGAGCACGGTGCGCACCTCATAGGGCCCGTAGATGTTCCGCGAGCGCAGCACGGCTTGCGGGCCTTTTTCCACGCCGCCGTACGGCGCGAAGATGTAGTACCAGCCATGGCGCTTGAGTAGTTTGGGCCCCTCGAGCACCGGCAGGTTCTTCGGGTCCTCGACGATCACTTTCCCCTCGTCGAGCACCCGCGTGCCATCGGCGCTCATGCGATGCAGGATCAGCGGCCCGGCGCCCAGCCGCGAGTGCACGAGATAGGCCTGCCCGTCGTCATCCCAGAATGGGCAGGGATCCTCCAGCCCCGCCGCCGCGATGACCGCCACCGGCGCGCTCCATGGCCCCTCGGCCTGTTTCGCCGAGATCATGAAGATGCCTTCGGTAGGCGTGGGGAAGTAGATATAGAAGAGTCCCCGGTGATGGCGGATCGCGGGCGCCCACACGCCCGCGCTGTAGCGATGGCCCATCCCGGCAAAAAGGCGCGCGCGCTCCGAGCCATCGCTGAAGCCCAACGGTCCGGGCAGGTCGTACTTGGCGTCGAACGTCAGCCTGGGCAGCGCATGCGCGATGATTTTCCAGTGCACCAGGTCGCGCGACTCCAGCACCGGCAGGCCCGGCGAAAAGTGGAACGACGACGCCGTCATGTAATAGCGATCGCCGACCCGGATGACGTCCGGATCGGAGTAGTCGGCGAACAGGATGGGATTGCGGTACTCGTCGGCCGCCTGCGTCGTCGCCGCGACGCCCGCGAGCGCCAGCAGCCACACCATGCTTCGCCATCTGCTCATGCCCGCTCCTCGAGTCGGTGACGCCAGTTGGCCTGGTACTCGAGCAGGCCCGGAACCCGCAGCGGCGTGACGTGGTGCAGCTCGGCGGGGCGTGCGGATGGCAGGCCTGCCAGATGCGCCGCGACGCGCGTGCCGCCGCCCTCGGGATAGATGAGCACCGTACCCGCCGGCACGCACGCGCCCAACAAGCCGGCGAACAGCGGATTCCGTGCCAGCGGACCGTCGATGAATATCTCGCCCGCCGTGCCCAGCGATTCGATCAACTGCGCCGTCATCAGCGCCGAATACAGCGTCGCCAGCGCGGCGCGCTGTGCGTTGCCCAGACCGTCGACGCCTTCGAGCCTGCCGGGCCGGCCGCAGTACGGTCCTGCGCTCGCGAACGAGGGCAATGCCATGCAGCCGCGCGCCAGCACTTCGATCAATGCATCCAGGGTGGGCTCGCCCGCACCCTGCGCGATGGCCTCGTATTCGCGTCCGCCCATGTAGCGCGCCGTGGCGATCGGTGCGCCGAACACATTGACGTTGGCGAGCATGTCGCGGTCTTCCCGCAACCGCTGCAGGTCGCCGCGATTCGCCATGACTATGGTCCAGGTGCCGCTGGACACCACCGTGAACGCCTCGCGTTCGCGGTCCATCAGGAATCTCAGGTACGAGGCGTTGGAGTCGTGGATGCCGCAGGCGACCTCGCAGCCCGCGGACAGCCCCGCGGCCGCGGCGATCCCGGCGCGCACCGGCCCGAGCCGGTCGCTGGCCCGGTACATCGGCGGCATCAGGCGCGCCCACCCCTGCTTGCGCGCCAGCGCCGAATACGCCCGGTCGTGCGGCCGCCACAGGTCCGTGTGCGTACCCAACGATGTCACCTCGCTCGACATGACGCCGGAAAATCGCCACGACCAGTACTGCGGATACGGCAGGATGTGCGCGACGCGCTGGAAGAGATCCGGATGTCGCTGCTGCAGATAGAACAGTTGCCGTCCGAGGTTCAGCCCCTGCGGCAGGTGCGGCGAATACGTCAACGAGAAGGAATCGCGCAGCGGCGCGTATTCGGCGGCAACCTCGTCGAAGCGCACATCCTCGTAGTCGGGCGCGGCCAGCACCTCTCCGGCGTGATCGACCAGCACCGCGGCCGCACCGTGCGCGATGGGCACGATGCAGGCGATGCGTTCACGGCGCGGCGCGCCGCGCAGCGATTCGAGCAGCCAGTCTTCGATGGCCACGATGTCGAGCTCGCGCGTGGCGGCGCCCTGCGCCATCGCGTTGGCGCGCCGCGCGCTCCAGATCTCGCGGCCGAGCGCGGGATCCACCAGCGCGATCTTGGCATTGGTCTTGCCCACGTCGAGCACGGCGATCAGTGGCGCGTCCATCAGCGACGCCCCATCAACGCGGGCACCGCCACCACCAGGATCAGCAATGCGCCGGTGAAGATCGACATCACGATGCCCGGGATGTTCATGAGTCCGAGTCCGAATGTCACGAGGCCGAACACCAGCGAGGCGAGCACCACGCCGAGGATGCTGCCCTTGCCGCCCCAGACCGAGATTCCGCCCAGGATGACGATGCTGATGATCTCCAGCTCCCAGCCCTGCGCGATCGAAGGCCGGGTCGAGCCCAGGCGCGACGTGAGCAGCACGGCGGCCAGCCCACTGGCGAGGCCGGTGAGTGCAAACAGCGCGAAGCGATAGCGATCGACACGGATGCCGGCGAAACGCGTGGCGACGGGATTTGCGCCGATCGCGAAGATGGCGCGCCCGTACCGCGTGCCGTGCAGGAAGAGCGCGAACAGCACGGCGAACAGGACGAACAGCGCGAGCTCGATCGACACCGGGCCGGCGAGATATCCCTGTCCGAACGTCGCGAACGACTCGGGATAGCCCTTGAGCACCCGATCGCCGAGGGCCGCGTAGGCGATGCCGCGAAACAGCGTCATCGTGCCGATGGTCGCGACGATCGCCGGCACTCGCGCCACCGTCACCAGCATCCCGTTCACGCAGCCGGCGGCCAGGCCGGTGCCGAGCCCGATGGCGGCCAGCGCCGGCGTGCCCGCACCGGATTCGGCGGCAAAGCCCATGGCGACGGAAGCCATCGCGATGATGCCCGCCACGGAGATGTCGATCTCGCCCGCGATGATCAGCAACGCCAGGGGCAGCGCCACGAGCGCGCGCTCGGTGAAATTGAAGGTGGCGTCGGACAGAGTGTCGACGTCCAGGAAGTACGGCGAGAGACCCGAGAACAGCAGCACCTCGAACACCAGCACGAGCGCCAGCATGCTCTCCCAGCGCCTGAGACCGGCCAGGCTCACGTCGATGCCTCGAGGATGCTGCGCGCGTGGCGGCGCTGGCGCGCGCCGAGCAGCACGGCCACCAGTATCACGACGCCGTTGATGAACATCTGCCAGAACGCGGCAATGCCCACCAGCGGCAAACTACTGCGGATCACGCCGAGGAACAGGCAGCCGAGCACCACGCCGAGCGCGGTTCCCACGCCGCCCGTGATCGCCACGCCGCCGATCAGGCAGGCCGCGATCACCTGCAGCTCGAAGCCGAGCGCGATGTCGGTGTAAGCCACCGCGAAGCGCGCCACCCACAGATAGCCGCACAACCCGGCGATGAGCCCGCTCAGCACATAGGCGAAGAATTGCATCCGGCCCACGTCGATGCCGCAGTACGCGGCGGCCTCCGGATTTGCGCCCGCCGCGTACAGGTGGCGCGCGCCGCGCAGGCGTCGCAGCAGCACGATGGCCAGCGCGCCGCAGCCAATGGCCAGCCACGCGAGTGTCGTCAGGCCGAGGAACTGCGCGCGCGTGAATGCCACGAATTCGCGCGACATCTCGTTTTCGTTGACCCACGCGCCGCGCGACAGCAGATAGATGGTGCCGCGATACACCGACATGGTGCCGAGCGTGACCACGATGGCCGGCAGCCGCAGCTTCCACACCAGCAGGCCGTTGAACGCTCCCAGCAGGCCGCCGGCCGCGAGGCTCAGCATCACCACCGGCCACACGCCGGCCTGCGGATACTGCCGATTGAACAGCGCCGCCAGCATGCCGCAAAGCGCCAGGTTGGCCGCCACCGACAGGTCCACGCCACGCACCAGGATGACCAGCATCTGGCCGAGCGCGAGCATGATGAGAATCGCCGTGTCATCCAGCACCGCGGCCAGATTGCGTGGGGCGGCGAAGCCCGGAAACGCCGCGCTCACGCCCACGAGCAGCGCCAGGGTCAGCAGCGCGAGGCTCGCGTCGCGGCGCGCGGCGTCCGACACCCGGCTCCAGGCCTTCATGCGTCGCTCGCCGCGCGCAGCAGGTTTTCGCTGGTGGCATCGGTCCGCGGGAATTCCCCGGTGAGGCGGCCCCGGCGCATGACCAGCACACGATCCGACATGGCGATGATCTCCGGCAGCTCGGAGGAAATGAGGATCACGCCATTGCCCGCGGCGGCGAATTCGCTGGTGACCGCGTGCACCGCGGCCTTGGCGCCCACGTCGATCCCCTTGGTGGGCTCGTCGAGGATCAGCACGGCGGGTTTGCGCGCCAGCCACTTGGCGATGACCACCTTCTGCTGATTGCCGCCCGACAGATTCTGCACGGCCTGCGCGGGACCCTGCGCCTTGATGGCCAGCGTCTCGATCCAGTGGCGCGCCAGCGCGTGTTCGCGGCGCGAACTGAGCCAGCCGCGCGGCGCGAGCCGTTGCAGATTTGGCAGCGCGAGGTTTGCCGCGATCGAGAACGGCAGGATGCTGCCCTGTGTCTGCCGGTCCTCGGGCACGAGCGCGATGTCGGCCGTGCCGCGGATGCTGCCGCGGTCGGCAGTTTCGATGCCGAACAGTACCTGGGCGAGTTCCGTGCGCCCGGCGCCGACCAGGCCGTAGATGCCGAGGATCTCGCCGCGTCGCAGGGAAAAGCTGACCCCTTCGAACTGCCCGTCACGTCCGAGATCTTCGACCCGCAGCAGATCCGCGCCGATGTGGGACACCTGCTTCGGGAACAGCTGCTCCACGGGACGACCCACCATCAGCCGGATCAGCGAGTCGCGGTCGGTGGCCGCGAGCGCGCCCTCGCCCACCGACGCCCCGTCGCGAAACACCGCGTAGCGATCCGCGAGCTCGAAGATCTCTTCGAACTTGTGCGTGATGAACAGCAGCGCGCAGCCCGCATCGCGCAACTGTCGCGCGACGCGGAACAGCTCGGCGCATTCGCGCTGCGACAGCGAGGCGGTGGGCTCATCGAGGATGAGCACGCGGGAATCGTTGACCAGCGCGCGCGCGATCTGCACCAGGTGCTTCTGCGCGATGCTGAGCGAGGCCACCGCCGTGTCGGCCGTGAAGTCCGCACCGAGTTCCTCGAGCACGGCGCGCGCGCGGGCGTGAACGGCATGCCAGTCGATGAGCCCGCGACGACGCGGGTACGCGTTGACGAACAGGTTCTCCGCGACGCTGAGCTGGTCGAACACCAGGCATTCCTGGTGCACCACGCCGATGCCGAGGTCGCGCGCCGCCGTCGGCGAGTCGATGCGGATGGCGCGGGATTCGAGCTCCACGGTGCCGCCGTCGGGCTGGTGCACGCCGGTCAGGATCTTCACCAGCGTGGACTTGCCCGCCCCGTTCTCGCCGATCAGCGCCGTGATGCTGCCGCGATGCAGCTCCAGATTCACGCCGGACAACGCGCGCACCCCGCCAAAGGATTTGCGGATGTCGGAAAGCCTCAACAGCGGGGCGTGCACGGCGCGTTCGGCGTCAGAACATCTTGGCGTACTGGCCCACGTTGCCGATGTCGTAGATGAAGGGCTTGCTCATCGCGCCCACGCCATCGGCCCCGAAGGTGACCTCGCCCATGCGCCCCATGTACACGGGCTGGTGCGGGTCGTCGCCGCGCGCCAGACGTATCGCGATCTGCGTGGTCGAGTAGCCCAGATCCACGGGATTCCAGATGGCGAACTTCGGCACGACGCCCTTCTCCACGTAGCCGATGAGCTCGGACGGCAGACCGAGGCCGGTCACCTTGACCTTGCCCGTGAGCCCCTTGTCTTCGACGGCACGCGCCGCGGCGACGATGCCCACCGAGCTGATGCTGACGAGCACGGCCAGATCCGGATGCTGCTGCAGCAGGGCCATGGCCTCGCGGTAGGACTTGTCGGAGACGTCGTCGCCGTAGGCCACGCCCACGAGGTCGAGGCCGGGGTATTTGGGCAGTGCCCTGCGCATTTCGGCCAACCAGGAATTCTGGTTGGTCGACGTCGGCGTCGCCGAGACCACGGCGAATTTCGCCCTGGCCCCTTTCGAGGCCTGGGCTGGCGCCAGTTCGGCGACCAACGACACCACGGTCTCGCCGATCATCTGGTCCGAGGAGGGTGCCAGGTGCGCGAGGCGCCCGGCCGGCGCCACCGCGGAGTCGTACGAGATCACCTTGATGCCGCGTTCCATCGCCTTCCTGAGCGTGGGAACCAGCGCGTCCGGATCGTTCGCCGAGACCGCGATTGCGCCCACGCGCTGCGCGATCAGCGAATTCAGCACTTCGATCTGGCCTTCGGCCGTGGGCGTGGTGGGGCCGGTGAAGATCACCTCGGCGTCGAGCTCTTTCGCGGCTTCCTCCGCGCCCTTGTGGACGGCATCGAAGAAGCCATTGCCGAGGGACTTGGCGACGAGTCCGATACGCGTGCGCTGCGGCTTCGGAGCTTCCTTTTTTCCACAGCCCACCATGCCCGCGGCCAGTACGGCGCACGCGGCCGCGACGACGATTTTCTTCACCCGTGGATCCCCTGCGCGTTATGCGATCTTCTTCATCTCGTCTTCCGGCAGCACCTTGGCGACGATCACCTTGATGCCCGCGGCGCGGAAGTCCTCGAGCTCCTCGGGCCTCGCGCCGTCGTCCGTGATGATGGTGTTGATGCGGTCCAGGCCCGCCACGATCATCGCCGACTTGCGCCGCAGCTTGGAGCTGTCCGCCATCACGATCACGTGCTCGCTGCGCTTCAGTAGTTTGGTCTGCGCCTGGACGATGAGCGGATCTGCCTCCATCATGCCGAAACGGTTCAGGCCGTAGCAGCCGACGAACAGCTTGTTGCCCCAGAAGCTCTCGATGGTGTCGTTCTCGAACGGCGAGAGCACGATGTTCTGCTCGCGGAAGATGGTGCCGCCCGGCAGCGTGATGCGATTGCGGCTGGTGGCGAACAACTTCGCCGCGATCGGAAAGGAGTTCGTGAGGATGTCGAGGTCGGAGTTCTCGAGGAACTCGACCAGCGCATAGGTCGTGGTGCCGCCATTGATGATGATGCTTTCGCCCGGCGAGATGAGCCCGGCCGCGGCGCGCGCGATGGCCCGCTTCTGCGGCACGCTCACGTCCTGACTCATCGCGAACGGCATGCCCACCAAGTGCGGCTGGTGTCGCGGGCGCACCGCCTCGGCGCCGCCGCGGATGCGTTTCACCTCGCCCTTCTCGGCGAGCGCGTTGATGTCGCGCCGGATCGTGGCTTCCGATGCGCCAAGAAGGTCGAGCAGGTCGCCGACGCTGACGATGGATCGCTCTTCGACGAGCTTCAAGATCAGGTTGTGGCGTTCTTTTTCCAACATTGGGGCCCCCGGGAACCGCGCCGTGATCGATTCTGCACGTGATTGATTGTATATGACGGCTTCGTGTGTTAAACAGCCTCTCCATTAAAAAGAGGCTCACGGCGCGTACTTTAGCGCCGGTCCGCGCCGGAGACATTGGATGAGTGTGGTCAAGGTGGCGCCCCAGGCGTCTCACGCAGTCGAAAATCGCTGGGACGACGCCCATGCGGCGGGGCTCTCACCCGCCGAATTGCTCCTGTACCGCTCCAACCTGCTGGGCGGCGACAAACGCATCACGAATTTCGGCGGTGGCAACACCTCGGCCAAGGTCACGGAGAAAGATCCGCTGACCGGCGAGCCGGTGGAAGTCCTCTGGGTCAAGGGATCGGGTGGCGATCTCGGCACCATGAAGCTCGACGGCTTCGCGACTCTTTATATGGAGAAGTTCCGGGCGCTCGAGAAGTTCTACCGACGCGGTACCGACAACGACGCCACCATGGTGCCGCTCTATGCGCACTGTGCCTTCGACCTGAATCCGCGCGCGGCGAGCATCGACACGCCGCTGCACGGGCTGATCGATCGCGCGCACGTGGATCACATGCATCCGGACGCGCTGATCGCCATCGCCGCGTCGGCCGACTCGAAGAAACTGACCGAGGAGATCTTCGGCGGCGAGATCGGCTGGCTGCCGTGGATCCGGCCTGGATATGAGCTCGGGCTCGCGCTGCGCGAGCTCACACGGAAGAATCCGCGGCTGAAAGGCGCGGTGCTCGAAGCGCACGGCCTGTTCACCTGGGCAGATACCTCGAAGGCCTGCTACGACAACACGCTCGACGTCATCAACCGCGCGACGCAGTGGCTGGCGGAGCGCGCGCGCGGCAAGCGGCCGTTCGGCGCAGTGGCCACGCCGCCGCTGGCTGCCGACAAGCGCCGGGAAATGGCCGCCGGCATCATGCCCACGATCCGCGGCATCGTCTCGAGCGCGCCGGCGGGCGCCGCCCCGACCTTCAAGGTGGGCCATTTCGACGACAGCGACGCCGTGCTCGATTTCGTCGGCGGCGAGAAGCTCGCGGCGCTGGCCGCGCTGGGCACTTCCTGCCCCGACCATTTCCTGCGCACCAAGATCTGGCCATTGGTGCTGCCGTTCGATCCGGCGCGCGACAGCATCGCCGATCTCACCGCGCGCGTGCAGCCCGCCATCGAGGCATACCGCGAGCGGTACGCCGCGTACTACGAGCGCTGCAAGCGGCCGGACTCGCCGAAGATGCGCGATGCCAATCCGGTGGTCTACCTGGTGCCGGGCATCGGCATGATCACCTTTGCCGCCGACAAGGCCACGGCGCGCATCGCCGGCGAGTTCTACGTCAACGCCATCAATGTGATGCGCGGTGCCGCCAGCGTCTCCACCTATCGCGGACTTCCCGAGCAGGAAGCCTTCGACATCGAGTACTGGCTGCTCGAGGAGGCCAAGCTGCAGCGCATGCCCAAACCCCGGGCGCTCGCCGGACGCGTGGCGCTGATCACCGGCGGTGCGGGCGGCATCGGACTTGCGACCGCGCGCCGCCTCGTGGACGAAGGCGCCTGCGTGGTGTTGTGCGACATCGATCGCGAGGCCCTCACGGATGCGCACGAAGAGCTGTGCAGGAAGTACGGCACCGACGTGATCGCCAGCTCCTGGGTCGACGTCACGCATGAGGACGCAGTGATCTCGGGCTTTCGCGACAGCGCCTGGAAATTCGGCGGTGTCGACATCTGCATTTCGAACGCCGGCATCGCCTCGGCATCCCCGGTGGACGAGACCAGTCTCGCCACCTGGCAGAAGAACATGGACATCCTCGCCACGGGTTATTTCCTGGTGGCCCGCCAGGCTTTCCAGCTCTTCAAGGCCCAGGGTATCGGCGGCTCCATCGTGTTCATCGGTTCCAAGAACGCGCTCGCCGCATCCCCCGGTGCCGCGGCCTACTGCACCGCCAAGGCCGCCGAATTGCACCTGGCGCGTTGCCTGGCGCTCGAGGGCGCGCCGCTCGGCATCCGCGTGAATGTCGTGAATCCCGATGCCGTGCTGCGCGGATCCCGCATCTGGCAGGGCGAGTGGGCACAGCAGCGCGCCGCGCAGTACAAGACCAGCGTCGACGAGCTCGAAGACGTGTACCGCGAGCGCAGCCTGCTCAAGCGCAGCGTGTTTCCGGAGGACGTGGCCGAGGCCGTGGCATTCTTCGCCACCGAGCGCTCGGCGAAATCGACGGGCAACATCATCAACGTGGACGCCGGGAACGCGCAGGCCTTCACGCGCTAGCGGGGAACCATGAATTACGCCGATCCGCGCGACGCGAGCTACATCGCGTCGGCCAACAAGCCGCATGCGGCCGCGCTCGCCGCGGACTACGCCGCGCTCGGCGCGCAATTGCAACGGCGCGGCATCGACATCGACGGCGTCACGCGCGCGGTGGCGAATTTCCGCGTCGCGATTCCATCCTGGGGCGTGGGCACGGGCGGCACGCGCTTCGGGCGCTTTCCCGGGCCCGGCGAGCCGCGCAACGTGTTCGAGAAGCTCGAGGACTGCGGCGTCATCCACAAGCTGACGGCGGCCACGCCGACGGTCTCGCTGCACATTCCATGGGACCGCACCGATGATTTCGTCGCGCTGCGCGAGCACGCCGCCGCACTCGGCCTCGGCTTCGACGCGATGAACTCGAACACCTTCCAGGATCAGCCGGGCCAGCCGCTGTCCTACAAGTACGGCAGCCTGACGCACACGGACCCGGCGGTGCGCGCGCAGGCCGTGGCGCACAACATCGACTGCATCAATGCCGGCCGCATCCTCGGCTCCCGGGCGTTGACCGTGTGGATCGGCGACGGCGCCAACTTCCCCGGCCAGTCGCACCTCGGCCGCGCGTTCGAGCGCTACCTCGAATCCACCGCGTCAATCTACAAGGCGTTGCCGGCGGACTGGCGCATGTTCATCGAGCACAAGATGTACGAGCCGGCGTTCTACGCCACCGTCATCCAGGACTGGGGTTCGTCGTTGATGGCGGCGCAGGCGCTCGGCCCCAAGGCGTTCTGCCTCGTGGACCTGGGACACCACGCCCCGAACGTGAACATCGAGATGATCGTCGCGCGGCTGGTGCATGCACAGCGGCTCGGCGGCTTTCATTTCAACGATTCGAAGTACGGCGACGACGATCTCGACGCCGGCTCCATCGAGCCGTTCCGGCTGTTCCTGGTGTTCAACGAGCTGGTCGAAGCCGAGCTCGCCAGGGCGCCGAACTTCAACCCGGCGCACATGCTCGACCAGTCGCACAACGTGACGGACCCCATCGAAAGCCTGATGACCAGCGCCATCGAGCTGCAGCGGGCCTACGCGCAGGCGCTGATCGTCGAGCGCGCCAGGCTGCACGAGTACCGCATGGGCAACGACGTACTGATGGCGGCGCAGACGCTGAAGCGCGGCTTCACCACCGATGTGTCCCCCATCCTCGCCCAGGCGCGGGCTTCCCGCGGCGCCGCCATCGACCCCGTCCAGACCTACCGCGACAGCAGCTACCGTGCGCGCTGCGCGCAAACCCGACCAGGCAAACAAAGCCTCGGTGGTGGCATAGTCTGATAAATGGGGACAGTCCCTCTTTGCTAGCAAACGGGGACGGACCTCGACTGGTCGGGCAAAGAGTAACAACGAGGGAGGGGCGCGCTCGCGCTCGCGCTTAATACCCATGGTCATCAACAGCATCGAGGATCTGCGGCAGCTGGCACGCCGCCAGGTGCCGCGCGCCATCTTCGACTACGCCGATCGCGGCTCGTACGACGAGATCACCTTCAACCGCAACCTCGACGACCTGCGCGCCCTGCAGCTACGCCAGCGCGTCATGGTGGACGTCTCCAGGCAGCAGCTGGCGACGACGGTCCTCGGCGAAGAGTGGACCATCCCGGTGGGCATAGGCCCGACGGGCCTGACCGGCCTGTTCCACGCGAATGGCGAGATGCTCGGCGCGCGCGCCGCGCAGGCTTTCGGCGTGCCGTTCTGCCTCTCGACCATGTCCATCTGCTCGATCGAAGACGTGCGCGGCGCGGTGCAGAAGCCGTTCTGGTTCCAGGTCTACCTGATGCGCGATCGCGGCTTCAACGTAGAGCTGCTGGAGCGCGCCAAGGCCGCCAATTGCTCGGCTATCATGCTCACCGTGGACATGCCGGTGCAGGGTCTGCGGCGTCGCGATCCGAAGAACGGCCTGTCGATTCCGCCACGGCTCACGCTCAGGAACATGTTCGAAGTCGCGATGCGACCCACCTGGGCGCTGAAGGTGCTCAGCGGCAGGCGGCGCACCTTCGGCAATCTCGAGGCGCGCATGAAAGGGACCGGGGGTCTGCGCACGCTGTCGGAGTGGATCGCGCAGCAGTTCGACCCGACCGTCACTTGGAAAGACCTGGCCTGGCTGCGCGAGCAGTGGCCGCGCAAGATCATCATCAAGGGCATCCTCGACCCCGAGGACGCGGCGTTGGCCGTGGAGCACGGCGTTGACGCGATGGTGGTCTCGAATCACGGCGGCCGGCAGCTCGACGGTGCGCGCTCGACCATCTCGGCCCTGCCGGGCATCGTGGATGCCGTCGCCGGACGCTGCGATGTGCTGTTCGATGGCGGCGTGCGCACCGGCCAGGACGTGCTCAAGGCGCTGGCGCTGGGCGCCAGGGGCTGCCTCATCGGCAAGGCCTTCCTGTACGCGCTGGCGGCGCGCGGCGAGGCGGGCGTCGCCCTCGCCCTCGACATCATCCGCAAGGAGCTCGCCGTGAGCCTGGCGCTCACCGGCGCCAATGACGTGCGCCAGGTGACGCGCGACATCCTGGTCGCGCGCTGAAACGGCCCCCGCACTGCACATCCCGTGCGCGCGTGCGGGCGAAATCTGCTGGGTAGTTAGTAAGGTGGAGCGCCGCCGGCGAAGGGGTGCCAGCGGCGCTCCGTTGTCGAAAAGCGCACGGAGCGCGGACAAGGTGCGTTTTTCGGACTGCGTCGGGGTTTCGCTGCGAAACCCCTGAAACCGGTGTCATTGTACATTTGAATACCATGCATATTCGATCATTTATCAGCATTTATGATCATTTATGATCAACTTTCTTCAGAGAAAGAACTATTCAGACCGATTCCGAGCAGAACGGCGCAAAAAAGCATGGGGTCATGTCGGTTTCGGCATGGTAACGCTACCAGGCCACGCGCCCTGGTCCACGGCCGCGGTCTAACTACCGGACGCGCAGGCGAGCGGCCGCGACGCCGCGCTTGCGGGAAGGCAAACCGGTGATGTGCCCGCGGCCGGGAACCGGCCCAAGGCTTGCGCGTGGCGCGGCAGATGGCGGGCGCTGCCGAAGCAGCGCCCGCCCACTGGCTCAGAACGTCTTCACGTTGAAGCCCATGAAGAACGTCATGCCGGCGTAGTCATAGGTCGCCGGGTAAGTGTTTCCGTAGCCGCCGAAGCCGGCCACGATCGGTGGATCCGTGTTGAACAGGTTGTTCACGCCCGCGTACAGCTCGGCCTTCTCGCCGAAGTCATAGGTGAGCGAGAGGTCGAAGTAGTTCTTCGACGGCAGCTTGGCATTGGTGAACGTGGGCAGCGCGTTGACCGCGGCCTGACGCTGGGCATCCGTCGAGGCAGGGTTGCGCAGCGGCACGAGGTATCGATCCGTCGTCACGCTGTCGATGAAGCGGTGCCGCAGGCTCACGCCCAACGGACCCGTGCTCCACGTGAAGCGGGTGATGCCCTTCAGCTCGGGAATCGGCTCACCGCAGGTCGACCCGTAGGCGCCGACGCACCGGTTCTGGTTCTGCGGCGTCGCCTGCATCGGCGTGAGCGTGAACTCGTCCGTGCGGGTCCACATCGTGCCGATGTCGAGGCGGCTCGCACCGCCAATGCCGAAGGCGAGGTCGAAGCCGTACTTGGCGTTCAGGTCGATGCCGGAGGTCTTCAGTCCGCCGATGTTCGCCTGCAGGACATCGAGCGAGTAAGGCACGACGATCGCGCCCGAGGCCGGATTGCGATGCACGGCCTGGCAGAAGTCGCTGTTGATGTCCTGCACCGTGATGTAGCACAGGCTCAGCGTGTTCTGCGCGCCGCCGCCGAGCTGCGCGATCGCGCCGTCGAGCTCGATGTCGAAGTAGTCGACCGTCACCGCCAGGTCCGGCAGTGAGGTTGGCGTGAACACGATGCCCACCGTGCGCGTATCGGAGCTCTCCTCGCCGAGATTCGGGTTGCCGCCCGAGCGCGTCGGCACGGTGTTGTCCGGCTGCACGCCCGAGGTGAACACCGCCGCGGCGGGCACGCCGGTGGCGATACACAGCTGTCGCACCGCCTCGGTCTGGACCGTGCCGCGGTTCGAGCACGGATCGCTCAACGTCGGAAAGTTCAGCTGCAGCCCGCCGAACAGGTCGCCGATGTTCGGCGCGCGGATGGCGCGCTGGAACTGGCCGCGGATCTTGAACGAGTCGACGATGCGCCAGTCGAGGCCATAGAGGTAGGTGGCCACGCGGCCCACTCCCTCGAGGTCATAGTCCGAACTGCGATAACCGCCGTTCAAGCTGAGGTTGCGGACACCGGGCAGGTCCTTGAGCACCGGGATGCGCACCTCGCCGAAGAACTCTTTCACGGACACGTCACCCGAGGTCGGCAGGCCAGGATTGAAGCCGACCACGTCACCCGAGCGCAGGAACTGATCCGGGATGTACTCGGCTTCCGACGAGCGCCATTCGACGCCCACCGAGAAATCCAGCGGACCCGCCGGCAGATCGAACGCCTCGCCGCCCAGGGTCGCGACCAGCCCCCGCTGCTCGGCATTCGTCACGTTGGTGGAGTTGATGTTGATGGCGTTCACCGCCGCGTCCGAAAGATTCTGGCCGAAGATGTTGGCCACGGGTGCGGCGCCACCGACCGACAGGAGCGAAGCCTGGAAGCGGCTGCGCGAGGCCGCGCCCTCCTGGCGGCTGCTGTCCTCGGAGCGCGCGAAGGTGTAATACACGTCGTAGCTCAATTTGCGCAGCACCTTGTCGGAGACGCTGCCGAGTTCGCCGCGCATGCCGAGCGCCGCACGCCATACGTTGTGATCGTCGATGTTGTGCCGGAACGGCAGCTCCACCAGGCGACGCCCGACCGTGAGGATGGCCAACCCATCACCCGGTGTCGTGGTGTACGCGATCGGCCCCTGCTGCAAGGTCCGCGGCCCCGTCTCGTTCTGGTCGAGCTGCACGAGCAACGCGCGCATGTTGGCGTCGAGGTACGGATTGTTGGTGTTGAACAGGAAGTCACCGCCGACATTCGACTGGGTGAGCTGCTGGTCCACGCGGTTGTTGCTGAAGTGGAACTCCAGGTAACCCGTGGCGGCATCCGCGAAGTCGTAGTGCGTGAATGCGTTGAGCATCCAGCGCTCCTGCGGCACCTGCAGGTAATTGAACTGCGTGAGGTTGAAATCGTCCGCGGGTCGCTGCGTGAGACGCTGCTGCGTGCCGGCGTCGTTGAACGTGAAGCCGTTGGAGCCCATGCCGGTGAGTCCCGCGGCGGTGAGCAGGTTCTGGATGTTGGCCCCCGACAACTGTCCGGACTGCAACACGAAGCGTCCGTTCGGGATGTCGCCGCTGCCGGAGAAGATGAAGCCCATGCGCCCGCCCGAGGTCGCGCAGTTCGCGGGGCTCGAGCCGTTGGCGGTGCCGATCAGGCTCCGGCTCCAGGATTCCTCCGTGACGCAGGCTTCGGCGATCGGCATTGCGGCCCAGTCACCGCGCTCCGTGCGCGTGAAACCGTCGCGGTTGTAATAGTTCAGCGAGACCACCGCATTGCCGCGGCCATCGCCGAAATTGCCGCCGAGCGTCAGGTCCGCGTTGTAGGTAGGCGTGCTCGTCGAGCTGTCGAAGCCGTACTGCCCGCCGACCTGCACTCCTTCGAAGTCCTTCTTCATGATGAAGTTGACGACGCCGGTGATCGCATCCGACCCGTACACGGCCGAAGAGCCGCCCGTCACCACTTCCGTGCGCTCGATGAGCGCGGTCGGAATCGTGTTGAGGTCGGTGACCTGTTCGGGCCCGAAGATGGCGAAGCGCCGGCCGTTCACCAGCGTGAGGCTGCGCGTCGGCCCGAAGCCGCGCAGGTTGGCATAGGCCGCACCCGCCGCCGAACCTGCCGGCACGGTGTTGGCGGTCGCGCCGCCGTTGGTGGCCTGCACGAATTGCGGCGAATCTCCGAGTAGTTTGTCGACCGTCGGCGTGCCCGACAGCTTGATTTCCTCGGCGCTGATCACGGCAAGAGGCGTCGATGCATCGGTGGCATCGCGCGCGATGCGCGATCCGGTGACGACGATGACTTCACCTTCTTCTGGTTGCTGGGCCGGCTCTTGTGCTCGAGCAAGTCCGCAGGCAGCAAACAACATCGAGGCCAGGAGGAGCTCGCTTGTCCGCGTGACACGAGCCCGACCCGGCCGAGAAATGGCCTTCATGGTTCCCCCTTCTTTATTTCTGAACTAAGGCGCTCTCCGGTCAAAAATCCTCATCAACGATCAATGGGAACAAGAATTAGCACATTTGCGGGCAAAGTACGAGTCAATCAGCGCGATAAAGAGCGAACGTGAGCGTTTTTGCGACAGGCGGGCGCGCCGGGCGGTTGTTCGCGAAGGATCAGCCGTGCGTAGATCCCGGCGGTGATCTAGCGAGGCGCGAGGTCCGCCGCCTGGCGCAGCGCTGCGATGAGGCTGCGCTCGTCGGCGATACCACGCCCCGCGATGTCGAAGGCGGTGCCGTGATCGACAGAGGTACGCACCATGGGCAGACCCACGGTGATGTTGACCCCGGCTTCGAGGCCGAGGACCTTGATGGGGCCGTGGCCCTGGTCGTGGTACATGGCGACGACGATGTCGTAGTCGCCGCGCGCCGCCAGGAAAAAGAGCGTGTCCGCCGGCAGAGGCCCGCGCACATTCCAGCCGCGGGCCTGTGCGCTGCGCACCGCCGGCTCGATCTTCGCGGCTTCCTCACCGCGGCCGAACAGGCCGTTTTCGCCCGCGTGCGGATTGATGCCGCAGACACCGATGCGGGGATCGGCAATGCCGGCACGCACCAGCACCTGGTGCGCGCGCGCGATGACGCGCTCCACCAGCGGCGCATCGATGCGCTCGATGGCATCCAGCAGCCCAATGTGGGTGGTCACATGGATGACGCGAAGCCGGGGCGCCACCAGCATCATCGACACCTCGGGCGTGCCGGTGAGCGCGGCCAGGAGCTCCGTGTGGCCGGGGTATTTGTGTCCCGCGGCGTGCAGCGCATCCTTGCTGAGCGGCGCGGTGCAGATGGCCTGCGCCTCGCCGGCTTCGACGATGCGCACCGCGCGTTCGATGAAACGGAATGCTGCTTCGCCCGCGACTCGCGACACCTGCCCGAATGGCAGATCGGCGGGCACCAGATCCAGATCGATGCACTCGACGTCGCCATGCCCGAAGGAAGCCTCGCGCGCCGCGTCGAGGCTCTCCACGTGCAGCCGGCTGCCGACGATCTCGCCGGCCTTTCGCAGCCGCCCGGCATCGCCGATCACCAGCGGCCTGCACGTGGCGCGCACGTCCGGCGAAGCCAAAGCCTTCATGATGATTTCCGGCCCGATGCCGGCGGGATCACCCAGGGTCAATGCAACGATCGGCAGGCTCATTCCATCAGTTCCTTGCTCGCAGGCGACGCATCGCCTCGAGCGACGCCACGAGACTGCGCGCGTCACCGAAGCTGCCCGGCTTGGTCAACAACGGCAGGCGCCGCTCGCCGAGCGCCACGCCCAGCGAGATGCCGGGTGCCACTTCATCGATGAGCCGGATGGCGTGAAAGTACCATCCATCGAGCAGGGCCGAGGCGGTTTCCCCGCCCGTGGCGATCAGGCCGCCGGCCGAGTGGCGCGCGGGTTCGAGAGCCACCGCGAGCGCACGCACCAGCGCCGGGCCCGCCGCCAGCTCCGGCTGCGGCTCCGGCGCGATCGCCACCAGCACGTCCTCGCCACCGGCCAGCGCCTGCGCGACCTGCGTGCCGAGCCGCGCGAGTTCGCCGGCACGCTGCGGATCACGCAGCATCGCGCTGGTCACCTGATGCACGCGCACGTGCCCGAGGCGCGCCACCTCCTCGGCCGCCGCGCGCGAGACCTCGGACAGCGAACCCACGACGATCAGGGTGCCCGCCTGCGCGGGTCTCAGGTCCAGAGGCGTGAAGCGCCGCGGCGCCATCTGCCGGGAGAGCGCGTTCGCGAGGCCGGCGGTGCCGGCGAACAGCGTGCCCTCGCGGGCCAATCCGGCGCGCGCGATGTTTTCGAGATCGGCGTCCGTCTCGGCATCGCAGATCCAGGAGGCAGCGGCATCGGCGACCTCGAGCTGCGCGGCGAGACGCGGCGGCTCGCGCACCACGTCCAGCGGTAGTTTGATCGCGCGCATCCCGGCACCGGCCAGCATTTCACCCAAGTCCGCATTCGGATAGCTGTGCTCGCGACGCCAGGTCTCGGTCGCCTCGAGCGGATGGCCACGCACCAGCACCCGCCCGTCACGCGTGCTGCGGCCCATGGCCGGATTCGCGGGCGCGAAGACCACGCGCCGGCAGGCGGCGCCCAGGGCCGCGCGGATCGCCGCGATCTCGGCGGCGGGCTGGCCGCGCAGCGTGGAGTCGATCTTCTTGTACAACGCGATGCGCGGATCCCACAGCTTGCGGATCGCCTCCCGCTGCCGCGCCGCGGCGGCGGCGGAGTCGAGGCGGCGGCTGTCCGTGTCGCAGGCGACGACATCCACGGCAGCCGGGAATTCCGCCGCCAGCCTCCAGCGCACCTCGGTCACGAGACCGCGGCGTGCGAACGGCACGCCCGCATCCGCGGCCCCGCTGAGATCGTCGGCGAGTATCAGCCAGCGGTCGCTCAAACTACCCTTCCCGGGCACCGACGCGACGCGCGACCCAGGCGGTCACGAGCGGCACCGCGATGGCCGTGACCACGATGCTGGCCGCCACCAGCACCGTGGCCCGGGCGGCTGCCTCTTCGTACACCGGATTGGCACTCGCGATGATGGCGGGCACCGCCACGGCGTTGCCCGCCGTGGAGGAGGCGGCCACGCCCGCGACGCCGTTGCCGCCGATCAACCGATCCGCAATGAACAACGGGATGCCGGTGACCACCACCACCGCAAGACCGAGCGCGGCGCCCAGCAGCCCTGCCTGCCATACCTTGGTCAGATCGAGATTGGCGCCGAGTGCGAATGCAAAGAAGGGGATCATCACCGGGATCGCGCGGCCGAGGAACTCGCGCATGTCGCGGTCGAGATTGCCGATCAGCATGCCGATCGCGAGCGGCAGGATTCCACCCACGAGCGTGGGCCACGGAAAGGCCGCGAGTCCCGCGACGCCGAGGGTGACCATGGTCAGGAACGGGCCGGACTCCAGCGACATCACCGTATAGGCGCCCACGTCGCGCGGCTGCCCGTACTGACCCATCAATGCCATGTACAGCCCGCCATTCGTGTCGTTCATCGCGGCGACGATGGCAAGCGTGGAGATCCCCGCGAACATGCCGGCGCCGACCGGCGCTTCGCCGAGCAGCCGCCCGAAGACGAGTCCCAGCAGCACGCCGATGCCCACCTTCACGGCGAACAGCGTGCCGCCCTTCTTCAGGATGTACGGCGTGGCGCGGAAATCGATGCTCGCGCCGGTGCACACGAAGAACACCGCGAGGATGGGCAGCGCGCCCGTGAACAGCGCCCCCGTGAACGAGCCGAAGAACCGCGGCATGGCGGGGAAGAGCGTCATCAACAGCGCGCCGCACAGCAGCGGCACCACCATCATGCCGCCGGGCACGCGCTCGACGGCCCTCTTGATGGGAATTTGCGTCATCTTGCCATCCCCCGCCGGCGCGGTTAGCGTCGCGCCATGAACAAGTCCAACCGTCTGTTATTCGTTCTCGTGCTCGTCGGCTCCGCCATCGTGGGCGGCACGGCGCAGGCCGGCGCCGTCGACTGCAAGCTGAGATTCACGCTGAGCGGCTGGTCGGCATTCTACAAGCGTGCCGATGGCACGGGCACCGTCACCTGCAGCAACGGCCAGTCGATGCACGTGAAGCTGCGGGCTCGGGGCGGTGGCCTGTCCGTGGGCAAGTCGACCATCCGCAGCGGCGTCGGCGAATTTTCCGGCGTGCAGAACATCAACGACGTGCTCGGCAGCTACGCCAGCGCCGAGGCGCACGCGGGGGCCGTGAAATCGGCGCAGGGCCAGGTCGTGACCAAGGGCGAGATCTCGCTGGCGTTGTCCGGCACCGGCGACGGTTGGGATCTCGGCGTGGCCTTCGGCAAGTTCACGATCAAGCGGAAGTAGTCGACGCCAGCAGCGGCGGCTTGCTGCGCGACTGGCCGAGGAATGCCGTGAACTCGGCGCCGAACAAGAAGATCTGCGCCGAGTAGTACAGCCACAGCAGCAACGCCGCGAACGAAGCGGCCGCGCCGAAGGCGGTGGGCTGCGTCGCGTGCCCCAGGTACAGGCCGATGGCCCATCGTCCCAGGTGGAACAGGAAGGCGGTGACCAGGGCGCCGACCAGCACCTGTCGCCACGGCAGCCGCCGCGCCGGTAGATAGCGATACATCAACGCCACGAGTCCCGTGCCGAGCACGATGGACAGCAGGAAATCGAGCGCGGCGAACAGTCCCACCATGCCTTCGAAGTGGCGCAGCGCATGACCGCGCAATGCGCCGAGCGCCGTGGTCAGCGTCAGCGAGACCAGCAGCAGGAAACCCACCGCGAGGATGAAGCCGAAGGAAACCAGGCGCGCGCGCACGAACGAGCGCCAACCCCGCGGCCGCGCATCGCGTCCACCCCAGATCTGCTGCAGGGCGCTCTCGAGCGCCGCGAACACCGTACTGGCACCCACCACCAGCATCACGACGCTGAGCAGCGTCGCCCACACGCCCTGTTGCGATTGCGCGCCGTGCATGGCCTGCAGGATCAGCCCGGCACTCTGCGCGCCGAACAGCAGCGTCAACTGCGAATCCAGGTACGAATACGCCAGCTCGCTGCCGACGATCCAGCCGGCGATGGTCACCGTGATGATGAGCAGCGGCGCCAGCGAAAACGCGCAGTAGAAAGCCAGGGCCGCGCTGATGCTCGATGCCTGATCCTCGAGCCAGTTTTCGGTGGTGCCCTTGAGAATGGTCCACAGGCTGCGCCGCTGCTTCACGAGGTCATTTTGCGCCTGCCGCTGCGTGCGCACGCCGCCGCGTGCGTCGGCGCGAATGCCGGTCACGCGCAGGCGCACGCCTACAGGCCGCGGCCGCCGCGGCGTCAAACTACTGCGCCGGCCAGGCCGCGCTGCGTTCGAGGTGAAAGCCCGCCTCCCCACGTCTGATCAGCAGCGCCGGCGTGCGCTGATCGTTGGCGAATTTCAGCGCCGCGTCGGGTGCCATGAGCATGAAAACCGTCGCCAGCGCGTCGGCCTGCATGCAGTCTGCCGCCATCGCGGTGGCCGAAACGGTGCCGTGCGTCACCGGGTAGCCGGTGCGTGGATCGATGAGGTGAGAGTAATGATGGCCGCCGCTTTCGAAGAACCGGCGGTAGTCCCCCGAGGTCGCGATGCTGGCATCGCTCAGCTCGACCACCGCGGGCACGGTGCGCAGCGCGCCGGTCGGATCGTCCGCTCCCGGCTGCTCCACGGCCACGCGCCAGACAGCGCCACCCGCGTTGCGACCGCGCGCCCGCAGCTTGCCGGACAGGTCGATGAGGTAGTTGTCGACGCCCATCGAATCCAGGTACGCCGCGACCCGGTCGACGCCGCGTCCCTTGCCGAGCGATGACAAGTCGATGCGCACACCCGGCGACTTGCGCGCGCGATGGCCGGCGACATCCACGTCCACCTGGCGCCAGCCCACGCGCGAGCGCGCCAGCGAGATGGCCGTGGCGTCGGGCGCGCGCTCCTTCGCCGGCTCCGGGCCGAAGCCCCACAGATCCACGAGCGGCGCGACCGTGAGGTCATAGGCGCCGCCGCTGGCCTCGGCGAGGCCCAGTCCGTAGGCCATCACCTCGGCGAGCTCCGGGTCGATGTCCACCCACGCCCCGCCGTCCTCCTCGTTGAAGCGGTGCAGCGCCGAATCGCGGCGGTAGGTGCTGAGCGCCCGGTCCACCGTATCGAATCCCGCCTGCACTCCCACGCGCAGTGCCTGCCCGGACACGGGCAGCGGGCCGGCGATCTTCACCGTCCAGGCGCTGCCCATGGTCACGCCCTGCAGCAACGTCTCGCGCGGCACGGCCGCACAACCGCCGAGCGCGAGCACGCCCAGGACCGGCAGCCACCGGATCAAACTATTGCGGCAGGACTTCAAGCGTGGCGTTGTAGCCCGCGGTGCGCTGCTTGACGCCCGGCACCGTGGCACGCTCATCGGTGATCCCGGCATCCACCCAGTACAGGCCGGCCGCCGGCCAGGTCACCGTGATGACGCCCTCCGCATCGGTCTTCAACCTCAGCGGCATGGGCGCATCGCGATAGCGGGTACCGCCGGCGATGATTTCCACCGGCAGGTTCTTCGCCGGACTGCCGTCGAGCAGGAAGCGGAACTTCGCCGGCTCCCCGGCGTAGAGGTCGTTGGGATGCGTCGCGGGCACGAGCTCCAGTCCCACGCCCACGGGTTTGAGGTCCGTGGGCGCACCCACGGTGACGAAGGTTTCCACGCGCCGCTGGATCTGCTCGAGCTCGAGCCCGGCGGCGTTCGCGGGGATGTTGGCGGGCATGTCGGCAGGCGCGCCACGCCAGCGCCTGGGTTTGCCGTCTTCCTGCCAGCGCGCCATCACCAGGTCGCCGGCCACGGCCACCCGATACGTACCGGGCGAGCGCAATTCCAGGTCGAAACTCGAACGCGTCCGGCCGTTCGCGAGGTTTTGCGGCGCCACGGCCGAGCCGTCCGGGGCGGTGACGCGCAGCGCATCGAGCGGCATGGCGCCCTGGTTGAACGAGAACAGGTCATCGGCATTCGCGGCATCGAGGGTCACCCAACCCCCATTGCGCGCCACGATGGTCTGCGAAGGCAGCAGCCAGGCGCGCGCGGCGAAGCCCGCAACCGGCAGCAGCAGCAACGCGGCGAACCACAGTTTCCCGTTTGCGCTTCTCATGCGCCCTCCCCCTCAAGGATTCAGCGTCAGTGTCACTTCACCCAGCTCGGTCCTGCCCTGCGCCTGGCCGCGCTGCGCGGACCTGATGGGCCATTCGAACGGGATGCGCAGCGCCTCGCGCCCGCCGACTTCGCGCACGGCCTCGACGACGAGCTCGTATCGGCCGGGCGCGAGCTGCGACAACGGCGTGGCCGTGGCATCGAACTTCAGGATGTGCTGGCCCACGGGCCGCGTGGCGCCCGTCAGACCGTCGACCGGCACCTTCACGTCGCGGCCGCCGCGCCGCCACCACTGGCGCAGGTCCGGCAGCCACTTGGTGTGATCGCCGCGCACCTGGTACCAGAGCGCCAGATTCGCGGCGATGCGCTGGTCCGCGCCTTCGATCCAGATGGCGACATAGGGTCGGTGATACTCGGCCACCGGCAGGTTCGGGACCTCGACCTTCACGGTGAGGTCGGCGGCGGCGGCCGTGCCGGCGAATGCCGCCATCAGGCTCATCGTGGCAAGGGTCTTGCGAATCATTCGTGCTCCCGGCGAACTAACTACTCAATGCGCGAAGAGGATCATCAGGGCGACCAGTACGCCGACGCCCAGCGACACCAGCGGCCAGGTCGTGGTGCGCTGTCGCGCCTGGATCCACAGCAGCACCAGCCCGGTCAGCGAGAAGAACACGCAGGCAGCCGCGACCACGTCGATGAAGATCGTCCAGACCAGGCCGGTGTTGCGCCCCTTGTGCAAATCGTTGAAATAGGCCAGCCAGCCGCGATCGGTGCTCTCGGAGGTGGCCATGTGGCTGGCGCGATCGATCATCACCCAGGCGTCGCGTCCGGGTCCCGGAGCCGACACGTACAACTCCTCCGGCGACCATTCGACGCTCGCCGTATCCGTATCGATGTCGAACTGGTCTTCGATCCAGTCGGCCAGCGGATCCGGCAGAGTCGCCTGCGGGTGTTCGCCGGCGAGCAGCAGCTGAAGGGAGGGTGGCAGCTGCGCTTCCTTCCTGATCACCCGCGGTGTCGTGGTGATGGCGCTCGCATGATTCAGCGTGATGCCCGTGATACAGAAAAGCAGTAGCGCCGCGAGGCAGATGGCGGCACTGATCCAGTGCCAGGAGTGCATCGTCCGGTAGAGCTGCATTCTTCGACGTGAATTCACCGCCTCGAAAGCTACACGAGAAACATTTTTTTTTGGCAGGTGGTGTCAGGCAGGGATAACGGACCCAGGCCATCGCAGCAGAATCTCGCCGATCGGGAGTCCGTTTTCCCTGCCTGACACCGCCTGCGCCTTCAGCGGTCGAGCGGTTCCACGGGCAGCGGACGCGGGTGATGGATGACGAGCCTGGCAAAGCTGGGGCGCTTGAATTTCCTGAGATTTTTCTTGCGCCACGCCTGGTACGCGCCGACCTCGAGGCCTTCGGGCGGCGTAGTGCCCCACTCGTCGCGATGCAGGTCCATCCACAGGAATTCATCGAGGAAGCCCGCCGCATCGATGGACGCCAGCCGGTCGAGAAGCCGGCTCTTGTCCTTGGGATCCCGCATCGAAATGAGTCCCCGGTAGACGGACATCTCGGTGGGGAAATCCGGCACGAACTCCCCGCCACAGACGGGCCCCGACTCCGGTGCTTTCTCGGCGATCGCGCCGAGCATGCCGGCGTAGAGGAATCCGGCGGTCATCTCGTCCTGGCCGGCATCACCAAAGGCGATGTCGATCGAGTTCTTGTCCTCCTGGACCTTCGCGGGCGTGGACCCTGGCCCGATGGCATCGCCCAGGGCGTCGAGCACGGCGCGGCGCAGTTCCGGCACGTCGTCGCGCAATTGCGCATCGGCCGTGAAGCGCACCTTGATGAAGTGCTTGTCGAACCCGGTGAACCACAGGAAGGACAGCACCGGATGAGTCTCGATTTCGAATTCGAAGGCCGCTTCGCGCGCCAGCGGATGGTCCTCCGGCGGACTCAGCCGCACGAGCTGATCGCCCTTGTGCACGGTGTGTCCATAGCCCGCCTTCGAGACGTCGGATTTCGCGTGCTCGAACTCCTCGCACACCACGACGCTCTCGGCGCCATCCGGGATGTCGCTGATGCCGGAATCGTAGGCATAGAACGTGAGCGCCATGCCCGGCGCATTGAAGCGATATCCCGTTCCGAGCGCGGGGTCACCGAAGCTGTCGGGCGTGCCGCGATAGCTCAGCGGACCGAACTGGCGCGGTATTTCGAGCGAGGTGGGTTCGAGCCTGAGCCTGGAGTCGTCGGCGTTCACCGCGCCGACGCAACTCCAGGCACAGGCCATCCAGAGCAGTGGCTTCATGTCGTCAGTGTAACGAAATGAAGCCGTCCCGGTGTCTAGCTACCGCGCAGCGGTGGCGGGCACGGGCGGGCGCGGCGCCGGCACCTTGTTCTTCACGGCCGGGATGCTCTGCAGGTAGGCAAAGATCGCCGCCAGGTCCTGGTCGTTGAAGTTGCGGTACGCCGGGATCGGCATGGGCGGCAGGATTTCGCGGCCGCGGCCCAGATGACGCCCGGTACGGATGGTGTCCGTGAAGGTGCGCACCGTCCACTTGCCGAGACCCGTCTCCTTGTCGGGGGTCAGATTGGCCGTGAAGCTCACGCCCCAGGGGCCGGACCAGGCGGTGTTGGTCGCGCCAACCGACACCAGCCAGGGCCCGGCCGGAAGCTGCGGCGCCGCGGGCATCTCGAGCTGCTGCGGATGGCCCGACAGCATGCGATCCATGTCGGGCACCGGGCCCTGCGCAGTCATCTTGAGCGGCGTATGGCAGTCGTGGCAGCCGGACGTCGTCACCAGGTACTTGCCGCGCGCCACCTCGTCGGCACTCGCCGGCTCACCGGCCCGCGCGAACGAGGCGAACAACACCACGGCGGCAATTCTCACCAGCATCTTCAGGGAATACATCGAAACCTCCTCTGATTAATTCGTCGTTGATCCAAGTCCGTCTATCCATCGCGCGAGCAGCGCGAGAGCGTCCGCATCGACCGCGGTCGTGCCCAGCGGCGGCATCTGTTCGATGGGATCGCGTGAGCGCATGCGTGCGGCGATGACACTCGCCGCGGCATGTCCCGGAGAAATGCGCGCGGCGTCCGCCGGTACGCCGGCCGGCACGAACTGACTCTGCACCCCGACGATGCTGTGCAGGACGGGGCTCGGCCGCGCGACGCGCTGCGCCAGCGTCATGTCCAGCACTGCGAGCGGACCTTCCTCGTTGTGGCAATTGCCGCAGTTGCCGTGCAGGTAGCCGAGCGCGGCGCGCTCGGCGGGGCTCGCGGCCGCGATGCGCGGCGGATGGGCCAGGAACTGCGGCGCGAGATTGCGCAGCAGCCCGCGGGCCACCAGCGCGCGGAGGTCCAGGCCGGCGGCCTGATCTGCGTGCGGCGCCAGCGGGTCGCGATCCGGCGAGAGCTGCAATGCGCTGAACCCGAGCACGGGTACCGGCGCGCCCTCGTGACAGGCGCGGCAGTCGCCCTCCGAGGGAATCGCGTAGTGCGCGCCGGGCGCGCTGGGCGCCGGCAGGTCGCGGATGCCGGCCGCCGGTGCGAGCACCGCATCGCTGCCGTCAGCGTTCCACACGTAGCTGCCGAAGCGCCATTCGCCATCGGCGCCGCGCTCCAGGTAGCGCGTTTCGAGCGCGCGCCCGTGCGCGAACTCCTTCCACAATTTCGTGCCGCGCGGAAATTCCCAGGCATCCGGCTGCGAGGCATCGATGCTGCTGCCCGGCGGCAGCCAGATCCAGCGCCGCTTGACCGCGCCATCGGACCAGAGCGGGTACTGCGGAGAAAATGGCAGTACGTCGGGGTGGACGGATCCACCCGCGACGTACAGCCCAGTGTCGCCGAGGTGCCGCGGCAGTCCGCGCGCATCTTGCGCGCGCAGGCCGGGGGAGAGGCACACGGCGGCGAGTCCCGTCAGCAAGCATTTGAAAAGAAGGCGCGGCATGGTTCAGGCGGCTTGCGCCACCGGGATGCGGGACTTGTTGGCTTCGAGCCAGGTGGCGAAATCCGCCATGCCGGGATGCAGTGCGCGGGCGCGACTCAGATCGCGGCGCGCGCAGTACGCGGCCTCGAAGTCGCGCTTGAACTGCCACATGTTTCCCATCTCGTCGGCGCCGGGAAAGCCCAGGGCGCGAAATGCGTCAGGGGTGACGGCGTTGAACGCCACGGGTTCGCCCAGGGCCGCGCTGAGATGCGTGGC
Organism: Steroidobacteraceae bacterium; assembly: GCA_035761265.1. Classification (GTDB taxonomy): domain Bacteria; phylum Pseudomonadota; class Gammaproteobacteria; order Steroidobacterales; family Steroidobacteraceae; genus CADEED01. Next base: position 25,088 of record DASTRL010000294.1, on the reverse strand, counting down.
GAGCTGCGCGCCCGTGAGATGGTCGCCCGCGATGCCGATTGCGTCGTACAGCAGCGCGTCGCCGCGCAGGAAGATCTCCTTCGCCGCGATGCCGATGTCCTCGGCGCCGATCCACGGGATGCGGGCGGCGCCCGTGGGAAACGTGACAGCCAGAGATCCGTCGGCCTGGCGCTGCGGGCCCATGCCGAAATGGATCAGGTTTTCCCAATAGCAGGAGGTGTACAGGTAAGTCACCGGCACGCGCTGCTGGGCGAAGAAGCGGTGCGCCTCGCCCTTGGCATCGAAATGCGGCACGTTGAAGCGCCGCTCGAGCACGGGCATGCGCGAACCCAACGCCGGAAAGAAATTGCGCGTGTCCTCGAGCGTCGACCAGACGGCATGGCGAATCCCCGCCTGGGCGGCGGCGGCCGCCAGCGTGTGCGCCTGGTTGAGCTCCTTTTCGGCGGAGAGGTGCTCCCAGAAATTGGTCACGAGGTAGGCGCCATAGGCGCCTTCGAGCGCGCGCAGGACACTGGCGCCATCGTCGAGATCGGCCAGCACCACCTGTGCGCCCGCCTGGGCCAGCGCGCGCGCGGCCGCGCCATCCGGCCGGCGCGTCACGGCGCGTACGGCGAAGTGGCGCTCCGGGTCCGCGAGCAAGGCCCGCACCAGGCCGCCTCCCTGTGCGCCGGTGGCGCCGAAGACGGTGATAATGGGCTTGGGCATGTAACGCGCTCCGCGGATTCGCCACTACCGGCGAGGGAGGCGCAATCTAGGGAGTCGGGCGGAAACGATTTCGTAACTCGCGCTTAGCGAATTATTAAAATCTGATTAACGGCCCTCAGAAGAATAAAGAACATGGCGCTGACCGACGAAATGATCGCCCTGCTCTCGGCGGGAGTCGCCCACCAGGTGGGCGGCTGCACGAATGCGGGCCGTCCGGTGGTGTGCCGGGGCCTGGCCGCCCAACACGAAGCCGGGCGGCTGCTGGTCATCATTTCCTCGGAGTCGGGCGACGAGGTGCTCGATGCGATCCGCCAGAACGGCAACATCGCGCTGAACATCACGCTTCCCGAGAATTACCGCTCGATGAGCTTCGTCGGCAACGATGCCATCGTGCGCGGCAGCGGCGCCGCCTGGCGGCCGCTGGTGACCGAGCGCCACGAGGCATTCCGCCTGCAGCTGAATCGGTTCGGCTTCCCGCCCGAATACACTGACGCCTGGTACCACGCGCGCGACGAAGACCTGGTCGCCATCCGTTTCACGCCGATGCTGGCGCGCAACCAGACGCCCGGTCCCGGCGCCGGCAACCCGGTGACGCTCAAGCCCATCGAGTTCGAGAAATGAGCGCGGTCTTCGAACACGGCCTGTCGCTGTTCGGCGTGCGCCGCATGATGGAAGGCGTGGTGCCGCCAGTGCTGTGCACCGTTTCGGCGGAGCGCGTGCCCAACGTGAGCTACCTGTCGCTGTGCGAGTACGTCGATCCGCTGCACATCGCCCTTTCCTATCAGTTCTTCAATCGCAGCCGCGAGAACGTGCTCGCGACCCGGCGCGCCGCGCTCACGCTCGATGATCCCTACACCGGCGCCGGCGTGGTGCTGCAGCTCGAATACCTGCGCACCGAGACCGAGGGGCCGGTGTTCGAGCGGCTGCGCGCCAAGCTCATGGGCGTCGCCAGCCACGTCGGCATGGACAAGGTGTTCCACCTGCGCGGCGCGGACATCTACCGCGTGCTCGAGATGCGCCGCGTGCCGGGGCGCAAGGAATTTCCGGCGGCGGCGCCGCGCGTGGATCTCGCCGCCAATTCGCGGCTGCTGTCCGAGCGCATGGCGCATTGCGAGGACCTCGCCGATCTGCTCGACACGTTGCTGGTCGGGCTATCCGAGCTGCTGCGCATCGACCATGCGATGGTGTGGATCGCCGATCCTGCGCAGCAGGCGCTGACGCTGCTCGCGAGCCGCGGCTACGACATCGGCGGTGCCGGCGCCGAGATTTCCGTGGGCGAAGGACTGGTGGGCACCGCGGTACGCGAAGGCGTGCCGATCCGCGTCGGGCACATGATGAACATGGCGACTTACGCGCGCGCGGTACGCGACAGCGCCGGTGAATCCGGGCTCACCGCGATGCTCAAGAACGAAATTCCGCTTCCGGGCCTCAAGGAACCGCGCAGTCAGCTCGCGGTGCCGTTGCGCGCCCGCGGCCGCGTGCTGGGCGCCTTGTTCGTCGAGAGCCTGCACGACCAGTACTTCGGCTACGACGACGAGGACGCGCTGATGCTGCTCGGCGGGCAATTCGCCGTTGCGATGAGCCTGATGCAACCGCCGGAACCGCCGGAGGTGTCGCCGCCATCCACGGGGGCGGTGGCGCCGGCCGCCGGGCCGCCGCTGCGCCTCAAGCGCTTCGGTCGCGACAACAGCGTGTTTCTCGACGACGTATACCTGATCCGCGGCGTGGCCGGCGCGATCCTCTGGAAGCTCGTGGCCGAATACCTGCGCAGCGGCCGGCGCGAGTTCACCAACCGCGAGCTGCGACTGGCGCCGGAGCTGCGCCTGCCGGACGTGCAGGACAATCTCGAAGTGCGCCTGCTGTTGCTGCAGCGCCGCCTGGCCGAACAGCGCGCGGCCATCCAGCTCGAGAAGGCCGGGCGCGGCCGCATGCGGCTGAACGTCGAGCGCCCCGTCATGCTCGACAACGAGGGCTGCTGAAGAACGTCGCGACTTCGAGACAGGGGCGCGCTCGGCGGGCATCCGGTATACAGGCGCGGACTAACTTCCCAAGGGACGAACAATGAACTCGAAGCATTTCGTGCTGGGTGGACTGCTCGCCTGCGCCGCGACGGCCCACGCCGACGTCACCGTGAACACGAGCACGTCCGGCAAGGCCTCGATCATCAACGTCGGCGGCGACGGCGCGAGCCTCATCAAGGGCAGGCGCCAGCGCACCGATTCGATGGTCGGCGGCCGCTCCGTTTCTATGATCATCGACATCGACAACATGCGGTTCGTCGAGCTCGACGAGCGCAAGAAGACGGCCACCGTCACGCCGCTCGCCGCCATCGCCGATGAGCTCGCCAAGGTGGGCGTCGGCGCCATGCAGGCGACGCTGACTCCCACTGCACAGAAGAAAACGGTCTCCGGCTTTCCATGCACCGTGCACGACGTGCGAGTGTCGCTGCCGTTCGCCCCGGTGGGTGAGCCCGGCCAGGGCATGGACATGACCATGGTGCTGTCCGGAACCGTGTGCCTGTCCACCGCCGTGCCCGGTCTGGCCGACTACCAGGCCTTCTACAAGGCCGCCGCCGATTCAGGCTTCATCTTCGGCAATCCCTCCGCCACCAGGTCGCCCACCGGCGCGGCGCAGGCCAAAGCCTACGCCGCGCTCACGAAGAAGATGGCCGAAGCCGGCATGGCGCTGGAGAGCCACGTGACCATCGGCGCCACGGGTGACAATCCGATGGCCGGCATGATGGCGAAGCTGGCCGCGAGCGACATCGCCACCACGGTCACGAAGGTCGAGGCAGGCGAGGTACCGGCGGACAAGTTCGACATCCCGGTCGGTTACAAGGTCAAGACGCAGAAGTAGCCACTACATGCCGCGCGCGTTCTGCGCCTTGCGCACGAGCTGCACGAACTCGCTGCGATAGCCGTATGGGTCTTCGCCGCGCGACGCCTGCGCCTGCTCGATCACGTCCGCGTACGACAGCGATCCGGTGAACTGGCCACCGCGCAGCAACTGCGCAAAGCCGGCGACCGCGGTCGAGAACGCGACGTCGCGCCGGATCGATTCGCCGACCCGGCCCGACTCGATGCCGATCGGCGTCTCGATCAGCCTCGAGGTGCTCTGCGACGGCAGCTTGTAGCGGATCTTGAGATAGCCGTACTCGTTGGCGGGTCCGCCCGCCGCTTCCGCCTGCTTCGCATAGCGGCCGGCATCGACCATGCGTGCCGCCGAACCCACCGGCGTGATCTCGTAGATCGCCGTCACCGTGTGGCCCGCGCCGACGTCGCCGGCATCCACCGCGTCGTTGTTGAAATCCTCGCGCTTGAGCGCGCGCGTCTCGTAACCCACCAGTCGATACTCGGCCACCGTCGCGGGATTGAATTCCACCTGGAACTTCACGTCCTTGGCGATGGTGAACAACGAAGCGCCCGCCTCCTGCACCAGCACCTTGCGCGCTTCGTTCAACGTGTCGATGTAGGCCGCGACGCCGTTGCCGTTCTGCGCGAGGGCCTGCGCGAGCTCGTCACGATAATTGCCCTGGCCGAAGCCCAGCACCGAGAGGAAGATTCCCTTCTCGCGCTTGCGCTCGACGAAGCCCTTGAGCTCGTTGGTGCCATCGATGCCCACGTTGAAGTCGCCGTCGGTGCACAGCAGGATGCGGTTCACTCCCTCCTTGCGGAAGGACTTCTCGGCGAGCTGGTACGCAAGCTCGATGCCCGCCGCGCCCGCCGTCGAGCCGCCGGCCTCGAGGCGATCGAGCGCCGCGACGATCTTTTCCTTCTCGCCCACCGGCGTCGGTGGCAACACCATGCCCGCGGCGCCGGCGTAGACCACGATGCCGACGCTGTCGGAAGGTTTCAGGCTCCCTAACAACAACTTCATCGATTCTTTGACCAGCGGCAGCTTGTCCGGCGAGTCCATGGAACCGCTGACGTCGAGCAGCATCACGAGGTTCGCATCCGGCCGCTCACGCGCCGGCAGCTCGTATCCCTTGATGCCGATGTGGATCAGCTTGCGACCCTTGCCCCAGGGAGAGTCGCTGACCACCACCGTGGGACGGAACGGCTGTTCGCGCGACTCGGCCGCGGGCCACGAGTAGTCGAAGTAGTTCACCATCTCCTCGACGCGCACCGCATCCTTCTGCGGCAGCACGCCCTGTTCGAGCTGCCTGCGCACGAAGCTGTACGAGGAAGTGTCGACGTCCGCCGAGAACGTGGACACGCGCTCGCTCTCGATGGCCGGCTGCTTGATCGAGTTCAGCTCGAAATGCTCGAAGCGGTCGCGGCCTTCGACCGGCGGCGGCGGTGCCGCCGCGGGCTGGGTCAGTATCACGCCCTGGGCCCCGCCGTTCGAGAAGGTGCGCACACGCGAATCCGCCATGCTCTTGCCCGGCGGCCCACCCACGCGACGCGCGCGGCCGGTGTCCACCGACACCGGCGCCTGCGGCGAGGTCATCGTCATCGAAGCCTGCGCCGTCCGGCGCTCGCCGGTGACGATGACGTTCTGCATTTCTTCTTCCTTCGCGGCCGCCGCGGGCGCGGCGGCGCCGGCGACCACCGTGCCGGGAGCGGAGTCGGCCGGTTGGACGATGGGCTCGGGCACTTCGGCCTCCGGAATTTCCACCGGCTTCGGCTCGCGAACCTTCGATCCGGCCCGATCGGTCTTCGCCAGTTGACTGCCGGCATCCTCGCGGGCAGGCGCAGGTGACTCGGCCGCCGACCCTGCATCGGTGTGCGTGGCGGGCGCCGATTCCGCGACGCCATCCGGTGGGTTGGCTGTTTCGGGCCTTGCCGGTTCCCACTGCGGGGCGGCCGCGACTTCGAGCCTCGCCACTTGCGGCTGGACCCGCAGCATGTTCCACACCAGCGTGCCACCGACGATGGCCAGACAAACGCTCGCCGCGCCGCCGATCAGCATGGGACGTGAATACCAGGGCATGACGTCTCTCCTCTGTGATTGCGAGGAGAGACGCAGTGCCTCTAACAAACCTTGGAACCTCGAACGCCGGGGCGCCGCGTCGACGTTGGGGGACGCCGCGTGCACGCGCGCAAACTCCTCGAGCGCGGCGCGGCGCGCGGCCAAGCGCGCCTTCGGATCCGGCGCGGGAGGAACATCCTGTTCCAGCAGTTTTTCGATCGGAGATTTCATACGCTTTGACTGACCCTGGCCTCGCGTTTGCCCATGTGCTTGCGAATGGTGTGAATCCGCCAGGAGATCGTGGATTCGGAGACACCGAGGACCGCACCCGCCTCCGCGTGACTCATGCCCTCGGCGTGCACCAGCAACGCCGTTTCCTTCATGCCCTCGCCCAGCTCTGCGAGTTCCTCGAGCACCTGCGCGAGGTAGATCTGGTCCTCGGTCCGTGAGCCATCGATCGGCGCCGCGTCGTCCAGCAGCTCGTCGTGGTCATGACGGGCCTGGCCGCGTTTCCAGTCCTGCGCGCAACTCACCACCAGCCGGTACAACCAGGTCGCGAACGCCGCCTGGAACCGGTACTGCGCGAGACTGCCGGCCAGCTTGAGGCAGGCGAGCTGCGCGATGTCCTCGGCGTTGGCGCGATCGCGGCACCATCGCCACGCGAACCGGAAAATGCTGTCGTAGTACAAGTCCAATAGCTCGCCGAAGGCGGCGGATTCCCCGGCCTGCGCGCGGCGTATTAAGTCTTGTTCTTCCATCCGGGTCGTCGTGCTCTCATGAGTTGGACGCGGCCACTCATCAGATCCTTGGAACGACTGCAGTGGCGGGCCGGGTCTGGTGCTCCGGCCGTCTCAGCTCACCGGGCGAGCTGCCGGATGCGGATATTGCGGAACCAGATGGGCTGGCTTTCGGCCTGCAGCGCGATGTGCCCGAAGGAAAGCTGCAGCGGAGCGCCGGCATCGAGCAGCGCCCTGGCATCGGGATCGCGCGGATCGAGCTGCGGGCGCTGATAGCGCATCACCTCGACGCCGTTGATGCGGTGTATGACCTCCTCGTTGCCATGCACCTCGATCTCCGCGCTGACCCACTCATCGAGCGGGAAGAATTTCGACGTCGAATCGATGATGTGGTCCTCGAGCAGCTTGCCGTGCATCTCGAGATTCGTGCCCGGCGTGCAGACGTTGCCGGTCTGCTTGCCGGCGCTCGATCCGGTGGCGAGGAACTGGAATTCCATGCTGACGGGGAAGGCCTGGTCCAGGCGCATGCTGAGCGGCGATTGCGAGTGGATCATCACACCGCTGTTGAGCTTGGCCCAGGGCGGCGAGTCCTCGATGGCGCGACCGACGAACTTGTATTCCAGGCGCAGGATGTAGTTCGAATAGGGCTGGTTCGAATACAGATGGCCGAATTGCCCATCGAACCTCGCGTACTTGTCGTATGAAACCTTGATGACGCCGTCCTCGACCCGAAAAGTGTCGGCGTAGTTCTCGCCCACCGGATGCCTGGCGATCTTCGGCGTCCAGCCCGAAAGATCGCGCCCGTTGAAAAGCGACTGCCAGCCGTCCCCGGTCGCGACATCGCCCTGATTCGACGTGACCTGTGCGAGCGCCGCGGGCCCGACGCACGCCAGCAAGACCATCGATGCGAGTCTGATATTCATGCTCCCCCCGTCCTCCCCGGGGGAGCATAGCTCAAGGCGCGGGCTCGAACTCCACGACTCCGCCATCGGCCATGAGCGAGAGGAACAGCCTGCCATCCCGAACGACATACGCGCGCACCTGCGGCCACTGGCGCACCAGCTCGTCGTGCAGCGAGCCCACCGGGCACAGGGCGCGCGTCAGCGACAGCGGTCCGAATTCGAGGTTGTTAGGACCGGTCGACTTCCAGCTACCGCGCCCGCGGTTGCAGTCGAATCGCACGTTGAGCACGCCACCGGCGCCGAAGCCGATGGTGTAGTGCGAGCGTTCCACGGGCACGCGCGTCGCGCCGTCTCCCATGCTGATCTGCACCAGCCGCCAGGAGGTCCCTTCGAGCCGGGCAGCCTGCACGCCCCGATCGGCGCCGCGCGGCGCGGAGGCGCAGGCCGCGAGCACCAGGATCCCGAGCGCCCATGCGTATGTCGCCAGCCGGTTCATGATTCCTCCTTCGCGTCGCAACATTGCGTCCGAATCGCCGCGGCGCCTGTCGGCCCCGCGGCCCGGTTCGCGTCAGCGGGCGATACGCATCGCGGCGCGCGCGCCCGCGCGCCGGGGTCGGGCCGCGGCCTGCGCCAGGTTGTTAGGCGGCCACGGCGCGAGACATCGCGGCCAGGAGCGCGGACAAACCAGTCAATGTGCGGGACAGCGGTGTTTACGTATGGACAGCATTGCCTGCGGCGGTAAGTTGTCGCGCGTCTCACAGGGAATCTCGTTTGACGGCGATCGGCGCGGCGACGCGCGGCGATCGCGATCCTGAGGAGTGGCTCTTCAGTGCACGGAACGCACGACTTCGCCTGCTTCGCGCGCGTTCCGCGCACTGCACTTTCCTGGATCCGGGCGAGCCATTGGTCATGGTGCTACCAGGAGAAACTTCTATGTCCCGTTCATTCCGATGGTTGTTGGCCGCGGTCGTGGCGCTCGGGGCCTCGAACGCGATGGCGCAAGCCGCCAGTTGCAACATCACGTATACCTGGCCCACGTGGGTGGGCGGCAATGGGTTCGGCGCCAGCATCGACATCCACAACACCGGCGCGGCCATCACCAACGGCTGGACCCTGGTGTTCAACTTCCCGAATGGCCAGCAGCTGCAGAACGGCTGGCCGGTGAGCATCACGCAGTCCGGCGCGACGGTCACGGCCGCCAGCAATGCGGACTGGAACAAGGCGATTCCCGCCAACGGCACGTTCAACGTGGCATTCAACGCAACGTTCAGCGGAGCCAACAACCCGCCGGGCGCGTTCACGCTGAACGGCTCGGCTTGCTCGATCGGCAACAGCACGAACACGCCGCCCACCGTCAGCGTCAGCAGCCCGACGGCCGGACAGAACTTCGCCTCCGGCACGGCAGTGCCGCTCGCGGCCAACGCCACCGACAACGGCGGCGTGGTGCGCGTCGAGTTCCGCGTCGATGGCAACCTGGTCAATACCGACACCAGCGCACCCTACAGCTTCAGCGCCACCGGGCTCGCGAACGGCACGCACAGCGTGACGGCGACCGCGGTGGACAACGGCAATCCGGCGCTCAGCACCACGAGCACGGCGGTGTCCTTCAGCGTCGGCGGCGGCGGCAATACCCCTCCGACGGTGTCGCTGACCTCGCCCACCGCGGGCCAGGCGTTCAGCGCCGGCGCGGCAGTTCCGCTCGCCGCCACGGCCAGCGACAACAGCGGCGTGGTGCGCGTGGAATTCCGCATCGACGGCAACCTCGTGGGCACCGACACGAGCTCGCCCTACACCTTCAGCGCCACGGGCGTCGCGGCCGGCAGCCACACGGCAACCGCCACGGCGGTCGACAACGGCAATCCGGCGCTCAGCACGACCAGCACCGCCGTCAGCTTCACCGTAGGCACCTCCGGCACGGTGTGGCGCGTGAACCCGCAGGGTCGCATCACCAGGAACGGCACCGTGTTCCCGGTGCGTTGCGGCAACTGGTTTGGCCTCGAAGGACGGCACGAGCCGTCGAACGACGCCACGAATCCGAGCGGCGCGCCGATGGAGCAGTACATCGGCAACACGTTCTGGGCGAATGGCGGCGCGGGCACGGGTCGCACCATCCAGCAGACCATGCAGGAAATCAGCGGCATGGGCATCAACATGATCCGCCTGCCGCTGGTGCCGCAGACGCTGAACGCCAACGACCCGCAGGGCACGGGCAGCGTGCTCAAGAATCATCCTTCGGTGCGCATCGCGAATTCGCGCCTCGCGCTCGAAACGATGATCACGGCGGCGGCGGCCAACAACATCGCGGTGCTGCTCGACATCCACTCCTGCTCCAACTACGTGGGATGGCGCAAGGGCCGCCTCGACGCGCGTCCGCCCTACGTGGACCGCGACCGCGACAACTACGACTTCACGCGCGAAGACTCCTCGTGCGCGGCGTCGGGCAATCCGGCCGGCGTCACGCGCATCCAGGCGTACAACACCACGCTGTGGCTCGACAATCTGCGCACGCTGGCCGGACTCGGCACGCAGCTCGGGGTCGACAACATCATCGGCATCGACATCTTCAACGAGCCCTGGGACTACACCTGGGCGGAGTGGAAGTCGCTGTCCGAGCAGGCGTACGCGGCGATCAACGCGGTGAACCCGAACACGCTGATCTTCGTCGAGGGCAATTCGGCGTCGGCGGGCAACCAGGACGGCACGCCCGACACCGTTTCGCAGCGACCGCACGGCAACGAGCTCACGGTTCCGAACTGGGGCGGCAACCTGTTCGAGGCCGGCGCGAATCCTCCGAATATTCCGAAGGAGCGGCTGGTGTTCTCGCCGCACGTCTACGGGCCTTCGGTGTTCGTGCAGAAGAGCTTCATGGACCCGGCGCAGCCGCAATGCGCCGGCCTCGAAGGTGACGCCGCCGGCGATGCGAAGTGCAACATCGTCATCGACGCCGCGCTCGAGCGCAGCGGCTGGGAGGAGCACTTCGGCTACCTCAAGCAGATGGGCTACGGCATGGTGGTGGGCGAATTCGGCGGCAATCTCGACTGGCCCGCCGGCCAGGCGAGCATCCGCGACCGCAACCGCTACAGCTATCTGGCGCCGGGAACCGATGCGACCTGGCAGAACGCCTTCGTCGACTACCTGGTTTCCAAGGGTATCGAAGGCTGCTACTGGTCGATCAACCCCGAGTCCGGCGACACCGCCGGCTGGTACGGCCACGCCTACGACCCGGTCACCAATACCGCCGGTTGGGGCGAGTGGCGCCCCTTCGACCAGCGCAAGACGAACCTGCTGAACAGGCTCTGGGGTAGATAGGCCTCGCGCCGCCCCACCGTTCCCGCGCCCCGGGCATCGCCGCGTCGATCCCGGGGCACAGGAGCTCTCCCTTGACCGCCCTCCGGGGCGGTTTTTTTTCAACGCGGCAGTCGCAGGCGCGTGTGCGTGCGCGTCAGTGGATGGCTCTTTCCCTGCCAGATGAACTCGCCCGGCAGGGACACCGGACACTCGATGTCCGCGATCAGTGTCTCGCCCTCGACGTGGTAGCGCACCGACACCGGACCGTGTGGTGTCGCGGCGGTGGCATCGAGCGACTCGAGATTCCCCAGCCACGGCGCGATGCGCAGCCGCGAGTAGCCCGGCGCGGCCGGCCGGATGCCGGCGACGATGCCGAGCAGGTCCGCGGTCGGATGCGCGCTCCACGCGTGCGTGTCGGAGCGCGTGTCGCCACGCGATTCGGGCCAGGTCGTGTAGTGGAGGGCCAGCAGCGCGCGCCAGGAGTCGAGCAGCGCGAGGTAGCGGCTCGCGAGTCCCGCGTGCTCGAAGGCGCGCGCCAGGTACCACGCGAAGTAGTAAGTCGAGGAATACATGCCCGCGGGTGCGTCGATTCCCTGCCCGGGCACGGTGATGCGATCGAGGATGGCACGCGACTCCTCGGCCGTGGCGATGTCGTACAGCACTGCGAACACGTTCATGTGCTGGCTGAACACCCGGGAGTCGGCGTCGTCGGCGAACAGTCCGCGCTCCGGGTTCCAGCAGTGCTCGCGGATCGCAGCGCGCGCCTCGTCGGCGCGCGCCGAATCCCACGCGGCCTGCGCGGCATCGCCGAGGGCGGACTCGAGCGCGGCGCCCTGGCGCAATGCGCCCACCCACATCGCCGTCATGAGGCAGCTGCCGTCGTCGTGTCCCCAGGAAGGAAACGTATCGCGATCGTCCCAGCGCTGGCCGGCCCAGTCGATGAAATTCCATTGCGGGTTCTTGCGCAGCAGGCCCATGGAGTTGCGCCACGGCTCGAACCAGCGCAGCACTTCACGCAGGCGCGGCAGGTGTCGCGTGATGACGCGCGTGTCCGGCTGCTCCATCCGCCAGTCGGACAGCATGCCCACCCAGGCGAAGGAGAAGGTCGCAATGACATTGGGATCGCGCGCGGGCCAGCGGCCCTGCACGAGGCCACCATCGGCCCGCGATGCTCCAAAGGCGTCGATGGCCTGCTCGGCGAGCCTCGGGTCGCCGGAGACGGCGTAGCTGATCAGCATTTCGAGCCGCGTGTCGCCGGTGTATTGCAGCTGCTCCCAGAAGGAGCTGTCCATGAAGGTCTCGTGCGCGTCGACCTCGAGCGTGCGCCAGCCGATGGACCAGATGGCGTCGAGCGCGGCGTCGCTGCTGTGGAAGCGCGCCACCGTCTCGAACGGATATCCGGTCTCGTGGATCCTGAAACCGCGCAGCGTCAGCGGCTCCTCGGCGGTCGTGACCTCGATCTCGAGGTAACGGAAGGTGCGCCACCACAACGTCGCAAAGCGGCGCACGGGTCCGTCGGGCAGGAAGGTGTCGGTGAGGCCGAGGATGCGGCGGTCGCCGACGAGATCGCGATCGGCCTTGCGACGTTGCGCGTCGTACAGCGCCTCCGACCACGTCATGCGGATGGTCGAATCCCTGCCACCCGCCACCTCGAGCTCGGGATAGGCCGAGATCATGGCCGCGCGCCGCACGAGTAGTTTGATGCTGGTGTTCGGCGGAATGGTCAGCGGCTGCCGCGGAAAGCTGCTGGCGCGGGGCAGCCCGCCGCGCACCACCGCGCCTGGCGCCGCGAGCCGGTAGCGCTGCGGCGGCAGGCGGTCCTCGACCAGCGTGCGCGCCGCCGCGGCAGGCGCCGGCACCGCGTCTTCCCAGCCCGCGCCGCGCTCACTTTCCGCGGCCCAGTCCCAGTCCGCGAGCTTCGCGTCGATGGTTTCGGCGGCGCCCGCCGCGTAGTACTGCCAGGGAATCTGTTCGCGCCCGGGTGTGGCGCGATGTCCGGCGTCGATCTTCACGCGCCATCCACCGGCGGCGGTCGAGACCGGATCGCACACCAGCCGGAACCCCGTCGAGACGCTCTGCTGCGCGAGCGGCGCGGCCTCGCCGAAATTCCAGACCACGGCGGCAATGACGTTGCGGCCGGCGCGCAGGTGTGGCGCCAGGTCGACCCGCGAGAATCGCCAATGCGTGGTGGTGCCTGTCGAAGGGCCGCTCGCCACTCGTACGCCATTGACGAACAGGATGAAGCGATTGTCCGCCGTCACCTCGGCCGGCAGCGCCGATGGCCGGGCTGCAAGCTCGAACTCGCGCCGGAAGTGCAGCACCACCGGCGCGCGCGCCTGCGCGGCGGCGTGTGTGATCCACCCGTCGGCGGCCGGCGGCACGGCGTCGCGGCCGAAAGCCGCTGCCATGGCGCCGGAAAGCAGCGCGGTGGCGATCGCCAGGGTCCGGAGCGGGAGCATCTGGGGCCGAAGCATAGGACGGCGGACGCCCGGAGCGCCAAGCGCGCCAATGTCAGCGATCCCAGTCGACTAACTACCGACAGAAACGCCGCGTTGTGGCATAAATGCGCCGGCGCCGGTTTTTCCCGCATTGCTACCGGTGGAACAGGCGCCGAACGCATTGATTTTCATTAGAAAAAGACACCGTCAGGAATGAGGGATGTTCAATAATCATCATTTGCGGTAAAAACAAGGCAAATACGATCAGATTCTGCCAATCACAGGCTCAAGGGGGATTTCAATGCAATCGATCGATCGTCCATTCGCCAGCGTGCGCGCGGCCGTGCGATGCGCCTTGCTGGGGACCGGCCTGCTGTTGCCGGCGTACTCCGCGATGGCCGCCGATACCGGCCAGGAAATCGAGGAAGTCATCGTCACTGGCTTTCGCGGTTCGCTGAACACCGCGCTCGCCGAGAAGCGCAATGAGACCGCCGCGATCGACGTGATCGCCGCGGAAGACATCGGCAAGTTCCCCGACAGCAATCTCGCCGAGTCGATGCAGCGCATCCCGGGTGTCGCGCTGACGCGCGGCGACGGCGGCGAAGGTCGCAACATCTCGGTCCGAGGCCTCGGGCCCGGCTTCACCAAGGTGCGCATCAATGGCATGGAAGGCGCCGCGCAGACCGGCTCCAGCGACATCTACGGCGCGGGCAACAACGGCCGCAGCTTCGACTTCAACGTCTTTCCCACCGAGATCTTCTCGCAGCTCGCGGTGCGCAAGACTCCATCCGCGGATGTCGAGGAAGGCTCGCTCGGCGCGACGGTCGATCTGAAGGCGCCGAGCGCCTTCGACTACAGCCAGGACCAGGTGTTCTCGATCACCGGTCGCGGCATCTACAACGAGGTCGCGAAAGACGTGGATCCGCGCATCTCGCTGCTGGCGTCGAAGAAATTCTTCGACGAGACGTTCGGCGTGCTCGCCACCTTCTCCTACCAGGAACGCAACCTGCGCGAGGTGGGCTACTCCGCGGTGGACATCCTGCACATGGGCACCAACGGCAACAACATCGGCACCGCGGCGGCGCCGGTCAACCTGCCGTTCTGCACGCCGATCGGCTGGACGCTCACCGGTCCGAGCCCCGCGATCGGCCAGCGCGGCGCCACGGCAACCGATTGCAGCACGGGCAATCCGCGCACCAGCGACATGGCCGCGTTCCTCGCCGTCTACAACCGCACGAATCCGCAGATTCGCGATGCGGCGGGCAATCTCGTTCCCGGCGGCGGCGCCTTCACGCCGCGCCTGCCACGCTACGTGAACTCCGAGCAGGACACGGAACGCGCCGGTGGCAGCCTGTCGCTGCAGTGGCGGCCGGGCGAAGACACGACTGTGTCGATCGACGGTCTGTACTCGCGCTACCAGCAGGAACGCCGCGACAACTACATCCTCGGCCTCTCGCTGGGCCGCAACATCAGCAACAATGGCCAACCGATGACGTCGATCCGCGCCGCCGAGTTCGACGAGCAGGGCTCGCTGGTCTACGGCCTGTTCGACGGTATGGACGTGCGCTCCGAGGGACTCGTCGACCAGTTCGTCTCCACGTTCAAGCAGCTGAGTCTCAACGTCGATCACCACTTCAACGAAGACTTCAGCGTGAACTTCTACGTCGGTCGTTCGATCAACGTCTGGGACGGACCGCTGCGCTTCCAGACCTTCATCGACGCCATCGACACCGACAACTTCTCTGTGGATTTTCGCGGCGGGCGCCAGACGCCGATCATCAGCTTCGGCTTCGACGTCTCCGACCCGAACAACTTCCGTTACGCCCCGACACCGGACGGCAACCAGACCGTGCTGGGCGGCTTCTCGCTGCAGGGCAAGCCTTCGCAGAACATCACCGCCAACAACAATTTCGAGCTGTCCGGCACCTGGCGGGTCAGCGATGCGTGGAAGCTCAAGCTCGGCGCGCAGTATCGCGAGAGCCACTTCAGCAGCCACGGCTCGAACCCGCTGCGCAACGCGACCGTGACCCGGGCTCTGCCCGCCGGTGTCACGATCGCGGACATCACCACGCAGATCAAGGGCCTGGACGACCTGTTCGGCTCGGGCGCCCCGGCGAGCTGGGCGGCCGTCGACATCCACAAATGGGACGAGATCTTCGACATCGACAGCATCCCGGTGTGCAACGCGGCGTGCGGCGCGCCGCAATCCAAGCTGTTCGAAGACGTGAAGGCCGGCTTTGCGATGTTCACCTTCGATTCCGGGGACGACTGGCGGATCCCGATCCGCGGCGACTTCGGCGTGCGCTACGTCAAGACCGACCAGTTCGCGGCGGGCATCATCCCGGTGTCGGCGCCGAGCACGTCTATCTACACGGCCTTCGGCAAGTACAACCAGGTGACCACGGACTACTCGGACACCTTGCCGTCGTTCAACGTGGTGTTCGAGCTCACCGACAACCTGCTGGCCCGGCTTTCGGGTTCGAAGGTGATGTCGCGCGCCGAGCTCGGCAACCTGACGCCGACCGCCGGCGTCACGGCGACCACGCGCACCGGCAACGTGAACAATCCGTTCCTCAAGCCGATTCGCGCCAAGACCGCGGACCTGGCGCTCGAGTGGTACTTCTCCGAAGGCTCGCTGCTGTCGGTGGCCTACTTCTACAAGGACATCGAAAGCTTCATTCAGCGCATCACCAGCCAGGTGCCGTATCGCGACCTCGGGTTACCGGACTCGCTGCTGGACGGAACGCCCTCGTCGCCCACCGACATCTTCACGGTCGGCCGGCTCGAGAACACCCCGGGCGGCCCGCTCAAAGGCTACGAGGTCAATGCGCAGGTGCAGTTCAATTTCCTGCCGGGCGTCTGGAGCCACTTCGGCGTGCTGGCCAACTACACGCGTGCGCAGGCGGAAATCGAGTACATCCTGTCGAGCACGAACGGCGTTCCCACGGCGACCACCACCGAAGACCTGGTGGGCCTCTCGCCGCATTCGGCGAGCGGCACGCTGTTCTTCGAGAACGACCGGTTCAGCGCACGCGCCACGGCCTCGTATCGCGATCGGTTCTTCCGGGCGCTGCCGGCTTCTCCCGGCAGTGACGTGCGCGGCGATCTGTCGAGCACCTTCGTCGATGCGTCGGCGTCCTGGTTCGTGACCGACAACCTGACCATCATCCTCGAGGCGCAGAACCTCACGGGTGAGCGCAACACGCTGTACATCGACAACGATCGCGAGGACACGCTGTTCCAGACCGAGATCGGCACCACCTACACGCTGGGTGCGACCTTCAAGTTCTGAGCGCTTCAGGCACATCGAGGTGATCGGGGAGACCGCCCGCCAGGGCGGTCTCTTTTTTGGGGGGCGCGACGGAGCGCAGCGCGCGCTTCCGTCTAAGTCACCATGAACCGGTCCGACGCCCGGCGGGCGACCGCCCTCGCGCTGCTGCTCATCGCCGCGAGCGCGTCGGCACAGGAAGACATTGGCTTCGTCTCCGAGCATCTGCCGGAGGTCGCCATGGACAACCGTTATGCGCAGCTCCCGGTCTGGAATGCCTGCGAACGCGCGGGCGAATACTGTGGCAGTTTCGACCTGGGTTACGCGTCCACGCGCAGCCAGACGCTCGGCATCGACGGGCCGATGTTCGCCGCCGCGCTGACGCACGACATCGGCGCGTGGAGACTCTCGGGGCTGCTGTTCTTCGACCCGCTGAGCCTGGGCGGCGGCATCGAACATCGCCCGCTCGACGTGGATTTCGTGGCGGGGGTGCCCTACACGCTGCCGGTCGCGGCCGAGTTCACCCATCTCGACGGCACGGCTCGCGATTTCGGCGCCGGGGTCTCCCTGGCCCGCGATGTCACACTGCCCTGGCTCGGAAATGTGTCGTGGACCGCCGGAGTGCTGTGGCAGGAAATGTCATTGCGCGATTTCCGCTACGACTACCTGATCCTGGAGGGACCCGACGCGGGGAGTGCCGGGCAGCTCGACTACAGCGCCGACTACCGGCACGTCGTGCCATTCGCGGGACTGGCGTGGCCCAGGCACGCGGAACACTGGGCCTGGACGCCGCACCTGCAACTGGGGATGCCGCTGCCGCGCCGCGGCATGCCGGGCCACATCACCGGGCCGGGTTTCGACCTGCGCGGCAACCAGGAGGACGTCGGCACCGGCAAGCATTTCGGCGATCCGTCGGTCACGCTCGGGCTCGACGTGACCTATCTACCCTGGCATCTCAGCTTCGATCTCGGCAGCGCCTTCTCGCAATACCTGATCGAACCGCACATCCACGAAGGCATCGACCGCAACCTGCTGCTGACGGTGAGGTGGGATGGGTGGGGAGTAGACTGACGAACGCATGAATCACCGCTACCTGGCGGCGCTGGCCGTCGCCGCCATGACCGTCCACGCCGCCGAGCCGGAGGACGAGGGAAACATCGAGGAGATCACGGTCGTCGCGACCCGGTCGCGACAGCTGGTGCGCGACCAGCCGGTGCGCGTCGAGGTCGTCCCGCAGGAGGAGCTCGAGGAAAGCCAGACCGTTGCACCGGGCAATCTCACCAACCTGCTCAATGAACTCGCTGGCGCCCGCATGGATTCTCCCTCGGCCGGGCTCGGCGGCACCTCGTTGCGGCTTCGTGGCATGCCCGGACGGCATGCGCAGGTGCTCTCGGATGGACTCGCGCTGTCGGGTGCGCAGACGGACTCGTTTTCGTTGCTGCAGGTGCCGCCCATGGATCTGGCGCGCGTCGAGGTCGTCAAGGGCGTCGCCTCGGCGCTGTATGGCGGCTCGGCACTTGCCGGTGTGCTCAATCTCGTTTCCCGCCCGCCCGACGGCAGATCGCAATGGCTGGTCAGCCACAGTTCGCTCGGCGGCAGCGACGCGGACCTGTTCGTCTCCGGACCCAAGGTCGCGCCAGCAGGTTTTACTCTCGCGGGCAGCGCGCACTACCAGCCGCGTCGCGATGCGGACCACGATGGCTGGGCAGAGATCCCGGGATACGAGCGCCTGACGGCGCGGCCGCGCTGGTTCTTCGACGATGGCGGCCGGCAGGTATTCGCCACGATCGGCCTCATCGGCGAGCACCGGGAAGGTGGCACGATGCCCGGCCACGCGCTGCCGTCCGCTGAGCCATTTCCCGTGGCGCTCGACACCCGCCACATCGATGCCGGCATGGTCGCCAGCTTCTCGCGCGACGATGGCAGCACGCTCGGCGCGAAGTGGTCCGCCGTGCGCACGCGGCACGAGCGGCAGTTCGGCGCTGCCGACATCGCCGATACCAGCACCAACCTCGCGGCCGAGGCGACCTGGCAGTCGAAGAGAGGCAGCCACGACTGGACACTGGGCGCGGCGGTACTGCACGACGAGTTGTCGGTGCCGGAAGTCGCCGGCATCGGTTACTCGTACACGGTGCCGGGGCTGTTCGCGCAGGACGAATTCTCACCCGTGAGCTGGTTGGCGGTATCCGCCAGCGCGCGCGTGGATTTCCACGAGGACGGCACCTTCGTGAGTCCCCGGCTCTCGGCACTTTTCAGGCTGGATCCCGACCTCTCGCTGCGCGCATCGCTCGGCACGGGTTACGCGCCGGTGACGCCGCTGGTCGATGAAATCGAAGACATCGGATTCGGCGCGCTCGATCCATTGACGGGCTTGCGGGCCGAGCGCGCCTCGAGCGGCTCGCTCGATCTCAAGTGGGCCATCCACCCGTTGGAAATCAACTTGAGCGCATTTGCGTCCGAGGTCCGGCACCTGCTCGACGCCGGGCGCGCGCCGCAGCCGCAGCGCGTCACCATCGTGAACGACCGCGAGCCGCTCGAGATCCGCGGCGCGGAGCTGCTGGTCGGGTGCGTCATCGACGACATGCACCTGCTGGTCAGCTCGACCTACATGAACGCCACGGAAGAAGCGCCTGCCGGCGGACGACGTGCCGCCGAGCTGATGCCGAAGCTGGCAGCCGAAGTGGCCGTCATCTTCGAGCTCGAAGGCCGCGGCCGCGCCGGTTTCGAAATTTCCTATACCGGCCCGCAGACCATTCACGACGATCCCTACCTCGCGACCACACCATCGTTCTTCGAGATCAATGCGCTCGCGGAATGGAGAGTCCGGAGCGTCTCCGTATTCGTGAACGCGATGAACCTCACCGGCGAGCACCAGCAGGATCATGCGCCGCTGCTGCGTCCCGCGCAGGCGCCGGGCCTGGGCGCAAATCCGGTGGTCGATGCGTGGGCGCCGCTGATCGGCCGGTACTTCAGTCTCGGCGTGCGCGGAAGTTTTTGAACACGGGACCCTTCAGGGAGCCGAGGGCCTCGGCACCTCGGCCGCGCCGCGCGCGCGGAACTTGAACACGAAGAACCTGAGCGGCCGATCGCCCGAATTGCGGATGCCGTGCCAATCCCAGGGCTTGGTGTACATGAGATCCCCGGCGTGCAGCGGCTGTTCCTTGCCGTTCAGGAACCAGGTGCCCTCGCCCTCGAGGACGTACTGGAATTCCTCGTCTGGATGCTGGTGCGGCGGCTGCAATTGCCTGCCGGGCAGGAAGGTCAGCGATGCCGTCAACAGGCTCTCGGTACCGGTCGTCGGCGTGGCGTCCTCCGTATATATATGTATCTCGCCCCAGTCGCCCCGGGAGGTGCGCGCATCGGCGGCCGCATAGATGCGCGACTCGAGCGGCGCCCGTGAGGATTTCTGCGCCCAGAGCACGCCGGCACCGAAAGAAATGGCCACCAGGGCCGCCGTGGACAGATGTCGGGTCTTCATGACCCGATTCTCGCATCAGTCCCGCAGGAGGCGGGCGAGATTGCGCGCGTGGTCGCCGATGCGTTCCAGCGACTTGAGCACGAAGGCCGCGTGCACCACGCGGCGGAACTGGGCCGGTTCGGGCGCGGCGCGCGTGAACAGGCGCTCCATCGCCTCCTCGTACTGCCGATCGACCTCCTTGTCGGCCGCCACGATGGCCGCCGCATCGGCGCCGTCGAGCACGTCCAGCGCCTCGAGCGAGCGGCGCAGCAGCGCCTCGGCGCGCTGGCCGAGATCGCTGATGTCGCGGATCACGGGCGGCGTCGGCGGGCCTTCGTCGAGCAGCACGACGCGCGCGATCTTCTTCGCCTCGTCGCCCACGCGCTCGAGCTCCGCCACCGCGCGCGAGAAGGCGATGACGAAGCGCAGATCGGACGCGACGGGCTGGCGGCGCGCGAGCAGCGCGAGCTGTTCCTCGTCGAGCGCGTGGTCATAGGCATTGATGGCGCGTTCGCGTTCCATGACGGTGCGCGCGCCGGCCGCATCCCAGTTCGCATAGGCGCGCACCGCCGTGCGCACCTGGTCCACGGCGAGGCTCCCCATCGTGATCACGTGCAGATGCAGAGCACCCAGCGCACCGTCGAAGGCCCGGCTGATGTGGCCTTCGAGCGGTTTCACCCGAAGCGCCCGGTGATGTAGTCGTCGGTGCGACGCTCGCGGGCCCTGGTGAAGATGTCCGGCGTGGATCCCACCTCCACGAGTTCGCCCAGGTACATGAAGGCCGTCACGTCGGAGATGCGCGCGGCCTGCTGCAGATTGTGCGTCACGATGGCGATGCAGAACTTGTCGCGCAGGGTCTGCAGGGTTTCCTCGACGCGCAGCGTCGAGATGGGATCGAGTGCGGCGGTGGGCTCGTCGAGCAGGATGACCTCGGGCGCCAGCGCTACCGTGCGCGCAATGCACAGCCGCTGCTGCTGCCCGCCGGAGAGGCCGCGGCCGTCTTCGTGCAGCTTGTCCTTCACTTCGTCCCACAGCGCCGCGTCGCGCAGCGCGCCTTCGACGCGCGCGTCGAGATCCGCCCGGCGCATGCGGTTCGCGAGGCGCAGGCCGAAGGCCACGTTCTCGTACACGGACATCGGGAACGGCGTGGGCTTCTGGAACACCATGCCGATGCGGTACCGCAGCTGTGTCACGTCGACGTTGCGCGCCAGGATGTCCTCGCCGTCGAGCAGGATCTCGCCCGTGGCGCGCTGGCCCGGATACAGCGAGTACATGCGGTTCAGCGTGCGCAGCAGCGTGGACTTGCCGCAGCCCGACGGGCCGATGAACGCGGTGATGCGGCGGTCCTGCAGCTGCAGGCTGACGTTCTTCACCGCGTGCTGCGTGCCGTAGTAGAAGTCGAGGCCGCGGATGTCCACCTTGGTCTCGGCGCTCTCCGCGGAGTCGCGCGCGCGCACGGCGATGGCCATGCGGGACATCTCGCTCACGCCTTGGTTCATCGCCGCCTGCCCTGCGCGGCCGAGACGATGGTGCGCGCCGCGATGCTGAGCAGCAGGATGGTCACGGTGATCAGCAGGGCTCCCGTCCACGCCAGCTGCTGCCAGTCATCGTAGGGGCTCAGCGCGAACTGGAAGATGACCACCGGCAGATTGGCCATGGGCGCATCGAGGTTGGTGCTCCAGAACTGGTTGTTGAGTGCGGTGAACAGCAGCGGCGCGGTTTCGCCGCTGATGCGCGCCACGGCCAGCAGCAGGCCGGTCACGATGCCGCTGCGCGCCGCCGGGTAGACCACGCGGGTCACGGTTCGCCAGTGATGCACCCCGAGCGCGGTCGATGCGTCCTTCATGCCCTGCGGCACGAGGTTCAGCATGTCCTCGGTCGTGCGCACGGTCACCGGGATCGCAATGACCGCCAGCGCCACCGCGCCGGCCGTCGCGGAGAAGTGGCCCATGCGCACCACCAGGATCTCGTAGACGAACAGACCCACGATGATGGACGGCGCGCTCAGCAGCACGTCATTCACGAATCGCACCACGGTGCTCAGCCGGGTGCCGCGGCCGTACTCGGCGAGATAGGTGCCCGCGAGGATGCCGACCGGCGCGCCGATCGCAAGCCCGATGCCCGTCATGACCAGGCTGCCGTAGATGGCGTTGAGCAGGCCGCCGGCGTTGCCGGGCGGCGGCGTCATCTGCGTGAAGGTCGCCGCGGAAATGCCGCCGAGCCCGCGGCTCACCAGCGTCCAAAGGATGGCGCCGAGGAAGAACAGGCCGATCAGCGTCGCCACGCCCGCGAAGCCGAGCAGCACCGCACTGACCATTCTGCGCCGTTGCAGCCGGCTCATAGCGAGGACAACGCCTTGCGATTCAGCCGCATCAGCATGAGCCTCGCGATCGCGATGACGATGAACGTGATCACGAACAGCAACACGCCGAGCGCCACCAGCGAGGAGGTGTAGAGATCTCCGACCGCCTCGGTGAATTCATTGGCGATGGCGGCCGAGATGGTGGTGCCCGGTGCCAGCAGCGAAGTGCCGATGCGGTGCGCGTTGCCGATCACGAACGTCACCGCCATGGTCTCGCCGAGCGCGCGTCCCAGGCCGAGCATGATTCCGCCGATGGTGCCGGCGCGAGTGTACGGCACCACGACCTTCCAGATGACTTCCCAGCGCGTGGCGCCGAGTCCGTACGCCGATTCCTTCAGCACGTCGGGAACGGTTTCGAACACATCGCGCATCACCGAGGCGATGAATGGCAGCACCATGATGGAGAGCACCAGAGCCGCCGTGAGGATGCCGATGCCGAACGGCGGCCCCTTGAACAGCACGCCGATCAGCGGCGCCTCGCCGAGATGGTGGATCAGCCAGGGCTGCACGTGCCGCTGCAGCACCGGCGCCAGCACGAACAGGCCCCAGATGCCGTAGATGATGCTGGGCACGCCGGCGAGCAGCTCGATCGCCACGCCCACCGGCCGGCGCATCCAGGCGGGCGCCAGCTCGGTGAGGAACACGGCCACGCCGAAGCTCAAGGGCACCGCGATGGCCATTGCGATCACGGAGGTCACCACCGTGCCGTAGACAGGCGCCAGCGCACCGAATTTCTCCGTGACCGGATTCCAGATCTCGGTGGTCAGGAACTGCAGTTTGAAATGCGCCAGCGCCGGCCAGCCGCCGTGGATCAGCGAAACGGTCACGCCTCCTAGCAGCAGCAGCACGAGCACGGCCGCCAGGAAGGTGGCCGAACGGAATACGCGCTCGATCGAGCGCTCGCGGGCAATGCGCGCCGCGCTCAGTGAGCTGCGTTGGATGGCTTCCAGCATGTGTCGGTCCCGTCAAGGAACGGGCCGCCCTCGGCGATCGAGGGCGGCCGTCCCCGCGTCATCACACCGGAGGCTGCCGGTAATGACGCATCGACCGGGTTCGCCTCAGTTCATCACCATGGCGGGCGCGCCCTTGATGGAAGCCTTCCACGTCACGCGGATCTGCCTGATCAGCGACGCGGGCAGCGGCACGTAGTCGAGCTCGGCGGCCATCGAGGCGCCGTTCTTGTACGCCCAGTCGAAGAACTTCAGCGCTTCGGCGGCCGCGGCCGGGTCGCTGGGATCCTTGTACATGAGGATGAAGCTGGCGCCGGTGATCGGCCAGCTGGTCGGTCCCGGCTGGTCGGTGAGGATCAGGTAGTAGCCCGAGGCGTGCTCCCAGTCGGCGCTGCCGGCCGCGGCCTGGAAGGCCTCGGCCTTCGGCGCGACCGTCTTGCCGGACTTGTTGATCATCAGCACGTTGGCCATCTTGTTCTGCTTCGCATAGGCGTATTCCACGTAGCCGATCGCGCCCTCGGTCTGCGCGGTCATGTTGGCCACGCCTTCATTGCCCTTGGCGCCGATGCCCACCGGCCATTGCACCGAGGTCGCCGCGCCGATGGAGTCCTTGAACCTGGCGCTCGACTTGGACAGATAGTCCGTGAACAGGAAGTTCGTGCCCGAACCGTCCGATCGGTAGATAGGCGCAATGGCGGTGGCCGGCAGCTTGAGCTTCGGATTGAGCTTCGCGATCTTCGCGTCGTTCCACTGCGTGATCTCGCCCATGTAGATGGCGGCCGTGGTCGGCCCGTCGAGCGTGAGCTGGCCGGCGGCGACGCCCGGAACGTGCACCACGGGCACCACGCCGCCGATGACCATCGGGAACTGCACGAGGCCAGCCTGGTCGAGCTCCTCGGGTTTGAGCGGCATGTCCGACGCGCCGAAGGTCACGGTCTTCGCCTTGATCTGCTTGATGCCGCCGCCCGAGCCGATCGACTGGTAGTTGAGCCCCACGCCGGTCTGCTTCTTGTACGCATCGGCCCACTTCGCGTAGACCGGGTACGGGAAGGTGGCGCCCGCGCCCGAGATGTCCGCGGCCATCGCGGCCGTGGCGGTCAGGGCCGCCACCGCGGCGATGACCTTCATTCTGATGAAACGCATATTCGACCTCCGGTAATTTTCCTGGTTCGATTTGGTAGTTAGAACGCGACCTGCGCCCAGAGGCCGACTTCGTCGTACTTTCCCTGGTCGAGGCCGCCGAGCGTGCCGTTGCTGGTGCTCCACGTGCCGCCGCCGTCCACCTTCTCGTGCTTGTAGACGAACGCCACGTCGACACCCTTGCGGGCGTGCGCCACGACGCCGGCGTTGAAGTACTCGTCCTGCAGATCGGGATTCAGGTCCTTGCTGGGATCGGCGTTGTCGTAGCGCGCGAACGCGCCCCACTTGGGCGAGAAGTCATACGAGCCCCACACCGAGAAGCCGTCGGCCTTGTCGCTGGCGACGGTGAGCACCTGGTTCCAGTCCGTGGCCTGGAAGTATTCGCCGCCCACGCGCAGCGGCCCGTTCACCCAGGCGACCAGCGCGTCGATGCGCTGCGCGGTGTGCTGCGTCGGCGTCGGGCTGTTCTCGACGTCCTTGCCGAGCTTGCCGCTGTAGCCGCCGATCGCGAGCGTGAGTCCCTTGACGGGCACGAAGGCGACGCGGCCCTCGAAATCGACGCTCTTGGAACGCGTCGGGTTCTTGTAGCCCGCGCCATTGATCAGCGACGCCGCATAGTTGAACCTGCCTTCCGCCGCCTTGCCGCCGGCGTGCACGCCCCAGTCGGCCGAGGTGCCGAACTTCAGGCGGTCGACGATGACGTTCTCGACGTAGCGGAACCCATACAGGTCCTCGACGAAGGGCACCCAGGGCAGGTCGGCGGAGCCGGCGCGCACCACGAAGGCGTCCGACAGCCTGGCCTGTACGTAGGCCTTCTTGACGTAGATCTGGGTCTCGCCGTCGTTGCTCACGTAGTTGAAATCGCTGGTGACGTTCGCCGACCACACATCGTCGAAGGTGTGCGTGACGCCCAGGTAAAAGCGCTTGACG
>DASTRL010000293.1:0-11833 GCA_035761265.1 Steroidobacteraceae bacterium | reverse complement strand
GCTCGTCGGCTGCTACATCATCGACGGCGAGGGGCGCCCGCACCGGCTCGGTTTCGCGATCGGCAACGAGTTCTCGGACCACGTCACCGAACGGCGCAACTATCTACTGCTGGCGCACTCGAAGCTGCGGCAGTGCGGCGTCGGACCGATGCTGAACACCGGCGCCATCCCCGCGCACCTGGAAGGCACCAGCCGCATCCGCCGCGATGGCCAGGTGCTGTGGCAGAAGCCCTTCCTCACCGGAGAGGCCAACATGAGTCACACGTTCGCGAACCTCGAGTACCACCACTTCAAGTACCGGCAGCATCGCGTGCCCGGCGACGTGCACCTGCATTTCTTCGGTACCGCGACCCTGAGCTTCGTGGACGGCATCAAGGTCCAGGCCGGCGACGAGTTCGAGATCGACCTGCCGGCGCTCGGGGCGCCGCTGACCAATACACTCGCCATCGAGCCGGGCGGACATTCGCCGGGCGGCACCGCCGCGTTGTAGAGGGCTCACGATGAATCATCCACGGCGCGCATTCGGCATTCTGGTGGCGAGCCTCGGCCTCGCGGCGCTGGCCGGCTGCTCGAAGCAGGAAGAACACGATCGCATCGTGCTCGGCTTCAGCCAGATCGGCGCGGAAAGCGAGTGGCGCACGGCGAACACTGAATCCATCAAGTCCGCGGCCGCCACCAGCGGCATCGAGCTGCGCTTCGCCGACGCGCAGCAGAAGCAGGAGAACCAGATCAAGGCAATACGTTCCTTCATCGCGCAGAAGGTGGACGTCATCGCGTTCTCACCGGTGGTGGAAACCGGCTGGGACACGGTGCTGCAGGAAGCGAAGGCCGCGAAGATTCCCGTCATCCTCACGGACCGCTCGGTCAGCGCCGATCCTTCTCTGTTTGTCGGATTCATCGGCTCCGACTTCGTCGAAGAGGGCCGCAAGGCGGGCCGCTGGGTGGCGGAGAAATTCAAGGACGCGACCGCCGACGTGAACATCGTCGAGCTGCAGGGCACGGTCGGCGCGGGCCCCGCCATCGACCGCAAGAAGGGTTTCGAGGAGATCATCGCGACCAACCCGCATCTCAGGATCATCCGCTCGCAGTCCGGCGACTTCACGCGCACCAAGGGCAAGGAAGTCATGGAGGCCTTCCTCAAGGCCGAGACGCGCAAGATCCACGTGCTGTTCGCGCACAACGACGACATGGCGATCGGCGCCATCCAGGCCATCGAGGAGGCCGGCATCAAGCCCGGGCGCGAAATCCTCATCGTGTCCATCGACGCGGTGAAGGGCGCATTCGAAGCCATGATCGCCGGCAAGCTCAACGCGACCATCGAGTGCAATCCGCTGCTCGGACCGCAGTTGATGACCTCGGTCACGGAGGTGGTCGCGGGCCGCTCCATCCCCAAGCGCATCGTGGTCGACGAGCAGGTCTTCACCATGGAAACGGCGAAGCAGTACATCCAGACGCGCAAGTACTGACACCGGGACCCCAGATGAACGAAGCCGCGATCGTGCTCGAGGCACGGGGCATCACCCGCGCCTTTCCCGGCGTACAGGCGCTGGCGGGCGTCGAGCTCACGCTGCGCGCCGGCGAAGTGCACGCGCTCATGGGCCAGAACGGCGCCGGCAAATCCACGCTGATCAAGGTGCTGACCGGCGTGCACGCGCCGGACGCGGGCGTGATCAAACTACTTGGGCGGGAGGTGTCGCCCGAATCGCCCCTGCACGCGCAGGAGCTGGGCATCAGCGCCGTGCACCAGGAAAGCCACCTGCTGCCGAACCTGTCGGTGGCGGAGAACATCTGCGCCGGAAGATATCCGCGCCGCCCCTGGCTGCGCGGCGGCGGCATCGACTGGCGCGAGACCCAGCGGCGCGCGCGCGAGCTTCTCTCCGGCCTCGGCATCGATCTCGACGTGACGCAGCTCGCGGGCGGATTGCCCGCGGCCCTGCAGCAACTCGCGACCGTGGCCCGCGCCGTGTCCACCGACGCGCGCGTGCTGATCCTCGATGAGCCCACCTCCAGCCTCGATGCCGGGGAAGTGCAGGCGCTATTCGGGCTCATCCGGCGGCTGCGCGACAAGGGCGTGGCCATCCTCTTCGTCACGCACTTCCTCGACCAGGTCTACGAGATCTGCGATCGCATCACCGTGCTGCGCAACGGCCGCTTCGTCGGCGAATACGCCTGCGCCAGGCTCGACGCGCGCGGCCTCGTGGCCGCCATGGTGGGCCGCGAACTGGTGAATGCGGAAAAGCCGCCGGCGCCCGCCGGCGCGGAGGCGGGTGGCGCGCCCACGGTGCTCGCGGCGCACGGCATCTCGCGGCGCGGCCAGCTCAAGTCCATGGACATCGAGCTGCGCGCCGGCGAGGTGCTCGGCCTCGCCGGGTTGCTCGGCTCCGGCCGCACCGAGCTCGCGCGGCTGTTGTTCGCGCTCGACGAACGCGACTCCGGCGAAATCCGCATGGACGGCCAGCCCGCGAAGCTCGAGAAGCCGTCGGATGCGCTCGCCCTGGGGCTCGGCTTCTGCCCGGAAGATCGCAAGCACAGCGGCATCGTCGCCGAGCTGTCGGTGCGCGAGAACATCGTGCTCGCGCTGCAGGCACGCATGGGGCTGAAGAAATTCCTCAAGCCCGCCGAGCAGCGCGCGCTCGCCGAGCAGATGGTCGCGGCGCTCGGCGTGAAGACGGCGAGCATCGAGACGCCCATCGGACAGCTCTCGGGCGGCAACCAGCAGAAGGCCATCATCGCGCGCTGGCTGGCCACGCACCCGCGCGTGCTGATCCTCGACGAGCCGACGCGCGGCATCGACGTCGCGGCCAAGCAGGAACTCATGAACGAGATCCTGCAGCTCGCGCAGCGCGGCACCGCGGTGCTGTTCATCTCCGCTGAGATCGAGGAGGTGGTGCGCGTCGCCGACCGCATCATGGTGCTGCGCGACCGCGCCAAGGCGGGTGAACTGGCGCGCGGCGCCGATGAAGACGCCGTGTTCTCGATGATCGCGGGGAATGCATGAAGCGCCTGGCGCAGCACACGCTGTTCTGGCCGACGGCCACGCTGCTGCTGCTGATCGCGGTCAGCGCGATCTTCAATCCCTCGTTCCTCTCCATCGCCTGGCGCGACGGCCACTTCTACGGAAACCTGGTCGACATCCTGAATCGCGCCGCGCCGCTGATGATCGTGTCGCTGGGCATGACGCTGGTCATCGCGGTGCGCGGCCTCGACATCTCGGTGGGCGCCGTGGTGGCGATCGCCGCGACCGTGGCGGCGCTCATGATCGGCGGCAGTTTCAGCGCCAGCGGCGACGTCGCGAGCGAACATCCCCTGTGGCTGGCGCTGGGCACGGCGCTGCTCGTGGCCGCCGCCTGCGGCTTGTGGAACGGGTTGCTGGTGGTCAAGGCCGGGATGCAACCCATCGTCGCCACGCTCATCCTCATGGTGGCCGGGCGCGGCATCGCGCAGCTGCTGACCGGCGGCCAGATAATCACGGTCTACTACGCACCGTTCTTCGCGCTCGGCAATGGCTTCCTGCTGGGCGTGCCCGTGGCGTTGTGGCTCGCGGCGGCGCTGTGGGGCGCCCTGCACCTGCTGCTGTCGCGCACCGCGCTCGGCCTCTTCATCCGCGCCATCGGCGGCAATCCGGAGGCCGCGCGCGTCGCCGGCATCCGCGCGGCCTCGATCACGCTGTGCGTGTACACGTTCTGCAGCCTCGCGGCCGGCATCGCCGGGCTCATCATCAGCTCCAACGTGAAGAGCGCCGACGCGAACAACGCCGGCCAGCTGCTCGAGCTCGACGCCATCCTGGCCGTGACGCTCGGCGGCACGGCGCTCACCGGCGGCCGGTTCACGCTCGCGGGGACAGCAATAGGCGCGCTGATCATCCAGACCCTGACCTCGATGATCTACTCGCTCGGCGTGCCGCCCGAGGTGAACCTCGTGGTCAAGGCCGCGCTGGTGTTCGCGGTGATGCTGCTGCAATCGGCCGAATTCCGCTCGCTGGTGCTGCGCGCGGTGCGCACCGGACACAAGCCCGCATGAACCGCCGCCTGCTGCCGCTCAGCATCACCATCCTGCTGTTCGCCGGCATGGCCGCGTTCGGCGCCATCCGCTACGACGGCTTCCTCTCGCCGCAGGTGTTCCTGAACCTGCTGATCGACAACGCGTTCCTGTGCGTGGTGGCGGTGGGCATGACGTTCGTGATCCTGACGGGCGGCATCGATCTGTCGGTGGGCTCGGTGATCGCGCTGACCACGATGGTCTCGGCCACGCTGCTCGATGCGGGCTGGAATCCGTACGCGGCCATGGCGCTGGTGCTGCTGCTGGGCGCCGCGTTCGGCGCGCTGCAGGGATTCCTGATCCAGCGCTTCGATCTCGCGCCGTTCATCGTGACGCTCGCCGGCATGTTCCTGGCGCGCGGCTGCTGCTACCTGATCAGCACGGAATCCATTCCGATCAACGACGCCACCTACGCGGCCATCGCGCAGACCCGCATCCCGGTGGGCTTCGGCGCCTCGCTCACCATCGGCGCCGTGATCGCGCTCGCGACGGTGCTGATCGCCATGCGCGTGGCGCATTCCACCGAGTTCGGCCGCACCGTGTACGCCATCGGCGGCGGCGAATCCTCGGCGCGGCTCATGGGGCTTTCGGTGGCCTCAACCAAGATCGGTGTCTATCTACTCAGCGGTTTGTGCGCGGCGCTGGGCGGCGTGGTCATGACGTTCTACATGCTCTCGGGCTACAGCCTGCATGCCGTCGGCCTCGAGCTCGACGCCATCGCCGCGGTGGTCATCGGCGGCACGCTGCTCTCCGGTGGCGTCGGATATGTCGCCGGGACGTTGTTCGGCGTGCTCATTCTCGGCATCATCCAGACCCTGATCGCCTTTGACGGGACGCTGAGCTCATGGTGGACCAAGATCGTCGTCGGAGTTTTGCTGTTGCTCTTCTGCCTCTTGCAGCGGCTGTTCGAGGCTCGTACGCGCAAGGCGGCATGAGCCGCACCTTCGGCCGCATGCCGGACGGCGCGGCAGTCGAGGCATATACGCTCGGCAGCGAGCACGGCCTGCAGGCCGAGATCCTCACGCTCGGCGGCACGCTGCGCAGCCTCACGCTGCCGGTGAAAGGCCGGCGCATTCCGCTGGTGCTGTCGCTGCCCGACCTGCCGGCGTACCTCAAGGACACTTCTTATCTGGGACAGCTCGTCGGCCGCTACGGCAACCGCATCGGCGGCGCGAAATTCGAGCTCGACGGCAGCACCTACCCGCTCACCGCCAACAACGGGCCGAACACGCTGCACGGCGGCAGCGTGGGCTTCGGCAAGTTCGTCTGGAAAGTGCTGGGCAGCGGCGACCGTTACCTGAAGCTCGGCCATCGCTCGCCCGCCGGCATCAATGGCTTTCCCGGCAATCTCGACGTCACCGCGATGCTCAGCGTCTACGATGACACGCTGACGCTCGCGTACGAGGCGACCACCGACGCGCCCACGCCCATCAATCTCACCTGGCATCCCTACTTCACGCCTTCGGGCGATGCGGGCCGATCCATCGACGAGCTGCGCATGCAGCTCAACGCCAGCCATTACCTGCCCGTCAACCAGGCGCGCGTGCCCACGGGCGAGATCGCGCCGGTCGCGGACACGCCCTTCGATTTCCGCAGGCCGAAGAGCGTCAAGGTGCCGCCGGCCGCCTCGCACCCGCAGATCGCATTGACGCGCGGCTTCGATCACTGCTGGGTGCTCGACCCGGGCGCGGCCGTCGCGGGCGAGGTGTATTCGCCCTCGAGCGGCGTGCGCATGGTGGTGAAAACCAATCTTCCGGGACTGCAGGTGTACGGCGCGTACCACCTGGCGCAGGTGTACCCGGGCTGGCATGCCATCTGCCTCGAGCCCGAGAATTTCCCGGACGCGCCCAATCATGCGAATTTCCCGAGCAGCATCCTGCGTCCGGGCGAAACCCACCGCTCGTTCATGAGCTTCAGGTTCAGCGCCTGAGGGGACGGCCCGCTATCATCGGCGCCGCGTGAAAGCCGCCTATCTGCATCCCAAGTACTGGCCCACCTGGCTCGGCCTGGCGGTGCTGCGCGTGCTCGAACCGCTGCCGGTGCGGCTGCTCTACCTACTCGGCCGCGCGCTGGGCCTGTTCATCCACCTGTTCCCCACGCCGTTCAAGCGCATCGCCCGCCGCAACATCGAGCTGGCGCTGCCCGAGCTCGATGCGGCCGCGCGCCGCGACATCCTGCGCGAGCATTTCGCCGGTCTCGGCTGCGCGCTGTTCGAGACCGCGATCAGCTGGTGGTCGTCGAACGAGCGCATCCGGCGCATCACCGAGATGCGCGGCCTCGATCAGCTGCAGGCCGCGCAGGCCACCGGCCGCGGCGTGCTGCTGCTGTCGGCGCATTTCAACTCCATCGAGATCGGCTGCCGCGCGCTCGCCGCACGTTTGCCGCTCAACATCATGTATCGCCCGACCAAGAACCTGCTGATCGGCGAGTTCGTGCATTCACGCCGCGCGGTGCAGACACGGCGCGCGATACCGCGCGACGACGTGCGCACGCTGATCAAGGCGCTCAAGGAAGGCGACGTGGTGTGGTATGCGCCCGATCAGAGCTTCCGCAAGAAGGGCGCCGAGATGGTGAAGCTATTCGGCATCCCGGCGGCCTCGAACACGGCCACCTCGCGCATCGTGAAGATGACGAATGCGCTGGTACTGCCCTACTTCTTCGAGCGGCTGCCCGGCGGCGGCTACCGCGGCACCATCCATGCGCCGCTCGAGGATTTCCCCACCGACGACCCTGTCGCCGATACCGAACGGTTCAATCACATCGTCGAGGCGCAAGTGCGGCGCATTCCGGCCCAGTACCTGTGGATTCACCGGCGATTCAAGGGTTTGACACCCGACTATCCGAAGTACTACAGCGGGCTCTAGAGCGCACTGGAATGCGCCATTCAGCGACATCTTATAGCCCGCCGGCGAACGCGCCTCTAAGATAGCCGCCCACCCAAAACACATACACGGGGATTCGATCGTCATGAAGCATTACATCACCGCCCTCATCCTGGTGGGCGGGCTCGCCGCCGCGCAGGCCCAGGCTGCCTGCAACTACCCGGTTGCCCCGGGCAAGTTTCCGGACGGCAACCAGGCCACCAAGGAAGAGATGCTGGCCGCGAAGAAACAGGTCGTGCAATACAACACCGACATGGAAGCCTACCTGACCTGCATCCAGGGTGAGTACGACGCCAAGGTCGCCGCGGACGCCACGGCCACGGAAGATCAGAAGGCGGAGATGGCGCGCATGCAGGACCAGAAGCACAACGCCGCCGTGCAGGAATTGCAGTCGGTCGCCGACCGCTTCAACGAACAGCTGCGCGTGTGGAAAGCCAAGAACGCTGCCGAGAAGGACAAGAAGCCCTCCTGACCGCGCCACGCGCGGCGGGACGGCGGATGCCATGTCGCTGCTGACCCCCGCCCAGGCCGAAACACTCATCGAGCAGCACCTCGCGTGCCTGCCGATCGAGTCGTTGCCGCTGACGCAGGTGGCCGGGGCGGTGCTGCGCGAGAACATCTACTCCGAGCGCGACCAGCCACCTTTCGATCGAGTGGCGATGGACGGGATCGCCGTCACCAGCGCGGCCGCGGCCAGCCACCCGCGGCTGCGCGTCGCCGGCTACCAGGCGGCGGGCGATCCGCCGCAGACGCTTTCCGATCCGGCGAGCTGCATCGAGATCATGACCGGGGCCATGCTGCCGCGCGGCTGCGATGCCGTGATCCCCGTCGAGCAGGTACAGCGCCAGGGTGACGTCGCCGAGATCGCGCGCAAGCCCGTGCAGCCGTGGCAGAACATCCATCGCCGCGGATCCGATTGCCGCCAGGGCGCGCTGTTGCTGGCGGCAGGCACGCGCCTCTCGCCGCCGGAAGTGGCCATCGCGGCGGGCGCGGGCATGGCGCGCCTGCGGGTCAGCGCCCAGCCCATGATCGTCGTGATCTCGACCGGCAATGAACTGGTCGAGCCGGGCGAAGTCATCGAGCCGCACCAGGTGCGGCGCTCGAACGCGTACGGCATCACCGCCTCGCTGCGCCAGCACGGTTACACGCGCGTCGCCGACGATCACCTGCGCGACGACGAGGCCGAGCTCACCGAGCGGCTCGGCTTCCACCTGCGCACCCATGACGTGCTGATCCTCTCCGGCGGCGTGTCGATGGGACGCATGGACCTCGTGCCGAAGGTGCTGGAGAAACTCGGCGTGAGCCTGGTTTTCCACCACGTCGCGCAACGCCCCGGCAAGCCGATGTGGTTCGGCGTCGCGGAATCCGGCCCGGCGGTGTTCGCATTGCCCGGCAACCCGGTCTCGACGCTGGTGTGCCTGTCACGCTACGTGCTGCCGGCGCTGCGCGCTGCCATGGGGCAGACGCCGCGCGAACCGCCGCGCATCGCGCTCACCGAACCCGTCGAAGTCAAGACGCCGCTGGCGTTCTACATTCCGGTGAAGCTCAGGCACGACGACTGGGGTCGCACCTCGGCGGAGCCGCGGCCCACCAACGGCTCGGGCGACTTCACCTCGCTCGCCGGCACCGACGGCTTCGTCGAACTACCGCCCGGCCCGAACACCTTTCCGAAAGGGTTCGTCGCCCGCTTCTATCGCTGGTGACGGCCGTGACCGCCACTTCCGCTGGGAAAGTGATTCCGCTCGGCCAGGGGCGCGCGCCGCTCGATGCACTGCGCCGCCCCATCCACGACCTGCGGATCTCGGTCATGGATCGCTGCAATTTCCGCTGCCCCTACTGCATGCCGCGCGAGACCTTCCACGAGTCGTACCGCTTCCTGCGCAGCAGCGAGCGACTGGCGTTCGACGAGATCCTGCGCCTGACGCGCGTGTTCGTGCGCTGCGGCGTGCGCAAGCTGCGCATCACCGGCGGCGAACCGCTGCTGCGCCCCAACCTGCCGGACCTCATCGGCGACCTCACGCAGCTCCCCGACATCGAGGACATCGCGCTCACCACCAACGGCATGCTGCTCGCCAAGTACGCCACCGAGCTCAAGGCCGCCGGCCTGCAGCGCATCACCGTGAGCCTGGACACGCTGGATCCGCAGGTGTTCGCGAAGATGAGCGGCGGATTCGGCGGCGTCGCCGAGGTGCTCGACGGCATCGAGCATGCGCGCCGCGCCGGCCTGGCGCCGATCAAGATCAACACCGTCGTGCAGCGCGGCGTCAACGATCACACGCTGCTCGACCTGGTGGAGCATTTCCGGGGCACCGGCATCATCGTGCGTTTCATCGAATACATGGACGTGGGTACGCGCAATCACTGGAGCCCGTCGCTGGTGGTGCCCTCGCGCGAGCTCGCCGAACGCATCCACGCGCGCTGGCCGATCGCGCCGCGTGAACGCAACTACCGCGGCGAGGTGGCCGAGCGCTACGTGTTCGTGGACGGCGCCGGCGAGATCGGCTTCATCTCCTCGGTGTCGCAGCCGTTCTGCGGCGACTGCTCGCGCGCGCGCATCTCCTCGGACGGCTCCTTCTATACCTGCCTTTTCGCGACGCAGGGCACGGATCTGCGGGCGCCGCTGCGCGCCGGCGCCAGCGACGAGGAGCTTCTCGAGATCGTCCGCGGCATATGGAGCGGGCGGCGCGACCGCTACAGCGAGCTGCGCGCCTCGCTGCGCGACGCCGCCGGGCTGCACAAGGTCGAAATGAACTACATAGGCGGATGATGGCGAAGTCCAGACTCACGCACCTCGATGCCGCGAATCGACCCACCATGGTGGACGTGGGCGCCAAGTCCGCGAGTTTCCGCGAAGCCTCGGCCGAAGCGGTGGTCAAACTACCCGCGGCGGTGGCGCGCGAGCTGAAGCGCAGCGGTCATCGCACGAAGAAGGGGCCGGTGTTCGACACGGCCATCGTCGCCGGCGTCATGGCGGCGAAGAAGACGCACGAGATCGTGCCCTTCTGCCATCCGCTGCCCATCGAGAGCTGCGTCCTGGACATCGCCGACGGCCCGCGTGGCACGCTGCGCATCGTCTGCACGGTCGCCGTGCATCACAAGACCGGCGTCGAGATGGAAGCGCTGGTGGGCGCCGCCGCGGCGGCGCTCACCATCTACGACATGTGCAAGGCGCTGTCGCACGACATCGAGATCGGTCCCGTGCGGCTGCTGCGCAAGCGCGGCGGCAAGCGCGAATTCCTGCGTGCCGCACGCACGCGGGCGGTGCGCCGCAAATGAGCGTCGCCGCGCCTCCGCTGCACGGCCTGGTGCTCGCCGGCGGACGCAGCTCGCGCATGCAGCGCGACAAGGCCGCGATCGCCTACCAGGGCGAGACCCAGCTCGCCGCGGCGATGAAGCTGCTGGCGCCGCGCGTGGCGCGCGCCTTCGTCTCGGTGCGCGCCGAGCAGCGCGCCGACCCGGTGCGCGCGGGCTGGCCGCAGATCGTCGACCGCGGCGACGTGGATGGCCCCATCGCCGGCATCAGCGCGGCGCTCGCCGCAGCGCCCGACGCCGCCTGGCTGGTGCTGGCCTGCGATCTGCCCTTCCTCGATGCCGCAACGCTCGACGTCCTGATCGCCGCCCGCGACATCGCCAGCGACGCGACGGCGTTCCGTTCCAGCCACGACGGCCTGCCCGAGCCGCTGTGCGCGATCTACGAGCCGCGCGCGCGCGCCGCCATCGCCGCGCACATCGCCGGCGGCCGCAATTGCCCGCGCAAGTTCCTGATCAATGCGCGCACGCGGCTGCTCGAGCAGCCGAATCCGCGCGCGCTCGACAACGTGAACACCGTGGCGGAGTATGGTGCGGCCATGTCGGCGCTCCATCCGAACGAACCGCTCTGCCGCGAAACGGACGCGCGCGAGATCCGCGTGCAGTACTACGCGCTGCTGCGCGAGCAGGCGGGCCGCAGCTCCGAGACATTGACGACGCGTGCGCGCACGGCGGGCGAGCTGTACGCCGAGCTCCGCGGCCGCCACCCGTTCACCCTGCCTGCCGAGATGCTGCGCGTGGCGATCAACGGCGAATTCGGCGAATGGTCGCAGCCGCTCGAGGCCGGCGATGCCGTGGTGTTCATTCCCCCGGTGGCCGGCGGATGATCGGCGCCGCTTCCCTGCCGGCGTTCTCGTTCAGCGAACAGCCGCTCGACACCTCGTCGCTGCAGCGCGAGCTGCGCGATGACGCCTGCGGCGGTTTCGCGGCCTTCGAAGGCTGGGTGCGCGATCACAACGAAGGCCTGCGGGTCACGCGCCTCGAATACGAGGCATTCGTCGAATTGGCCGAGAAGGAAGGCGCGCGCATCGTGCAGGCCGCCGTCGGGAAGTTTGGCGTGCGGCGCGCGGCTTGCGTGCATCGCATCGGGTCGCTTGCCATCGGCGATGTTGCCGTGTGGGTGGGCGTGAGCGCGGCGCACCGTGACGAGGCCTTTCGCGCCTGCCGGTTCATCATCGACGAGGTGAAACATCGCCTGCCGATCTGGAAGAAGGAGCACTACGTCGACGGCAACTCCGGCTGGGTCAATTGCGAACGCTGCGCCGCGGCTCCGACGCAGGCGCACCATCATGCCCACGATGATGCCCACGATGATGCCCACGATCATGCCCATGAACCCGCGGCACGC
Source organism: Steroidobacteraceae bacterium (assembly GCA_035761265.1). Classification (GTDB taxonomy): domain Bacteria; phylum Pseudomonadota; class Gammaproteobacteria; order Steroidobacterales; family Steroidobacteraceae; genus CADEED01. Next base: position 256 of record DASTRL010000293.1, on the reverse strand, counting down.
GGCGAGCCCGCGCACTCGTCGCCCGACTACTCGCGGCAGATCGCCTTGCGCGAAGTCGGCGCGGCCGGGCAGGCGCGCCTGCAGGCAGCCTCGGTGCTGGTCGTCGGCGCCGGTGGCCTCGGCGTACCCGTGCTGCAGTACCTGGCCGGTGCCGGCGTCGGCCGCATCGGCATCGTCGATGGCGACCGGCTCGAGCCCTCCAACCTGCACCGCCAGACCTGGTACGCCCTGGCCGACTGCGGGCGCGAAAAAGCGG
>DASTRL010000292.1:0-2895 GCA_035761265.1 Steroidobacteraceae bacterium | reverse complement strand
TGGCGGACTCCGGATTGCGATGCACGATGCCCAGCGCGTCGCCGGGCTTGTAGAGCGCGCCTAAGCCGGGGAAGGAAAGCTCCAGGTGCCGCACCTCGCGCAGCGCGCCGCGTCCCACGATGCGCTGGTTGGCCAGCACCTCGGCGGTGGCCGGCTGCGCACGCGTGAGCTCCGCGATCGCGGGCTGCGCGGCGACGGGTTGCGCGGCCGTTGGTGCCAGACCTGTGGCGGGCTTGAGCTTCTCCGCGTGCTCGCGCACGCGCGCGAGCGCGTCGTCGGCCCAGGTCTGCGCAAGCTTCTCGAAGTCCACGTCGCAGTCGACGCGCGGCAGCAGCCGCTTCGCGCCGAGCTTGGCCAGGCGCTCATCGACGATGCGGCCGGCTTCGCAGAACTTGGGATAGCTCGAGTCACCCAATGCCAGCACCGAGTACTGCAGCTCGGGAAGCTGCGGTGCGCGCTTGGTGCCGAGGAATTCGTACAGCGCGCGCGCCTCATCCGGCGGATCGCCGTCACCGTGCGTGCTGATGACGACGTACAGCAGCTTCTCCTTGGCGATCTCGCGGGGCTGGTAGTCGCTCGCCTTCACCAGGCGCGCCTGCACGCCCACAGACTGCACGGCGGCCAGCAGCTTCTCGGAGATCTTGCGGCCATTGCCCGTGTGCGAGGCCGAGAGGATGGTCAACGAAGGCGCGGCCTGCGCGGCGGGTGCCAGCGCGGGCGCGGGCAATCCGGCGGCCGGGGCGCCGAGCACGTGGCCCGCGATCGACGGCGCGCCGCTCGGCGTGGCGGCGGCGACACCCGCGAAATAGCCGGACAGCCACAGCAGCTGCTCGCGATCGAGACCGGTCGCGAGCTGCGTGAGCAGTCCCCGGCGCTCGTCCGGGATCGGAAACTTGCCCTGCAGGATGACGGCGCCGCTCATAGCCCGGGATCCTGCTGGTGGAGAAAGCCCTTGGTGTCGAGATAACGCAGGATTTGCGCCACCGCGGCTTCGATCGACACCTTGGAGGTGTCGATGGCGAGCTGCGGCGATACCGGCGGCTCGTACGGCGAGTCGATGCCGGTGACTTCGCGGATCTGGCCGGCACGCGCCTTGCCATACAAGCCCTTCGGATCGCGCTTCTCGCATTCCTCGAGCGACGTCGAGATGTACACCTCGATGAATTTCTCCGCGCCGATGCGTTCGCGGATGCGGTCGCGCTCGGCGCGGAACGGCGAAATGAACGCTGTCAGCACGATGAGGCCCGAGTCGACGAACAGCGCGGACACCTCGCCGATGCGGCGGATGTTCTCGTTGCGGTCGGCCTCGGAAAAATTCAGGTCACGGTTCAGGCCGTGGCGCACGTTGTCGCCGTCCAGCAGATAGGAGTGGTGGCCGCGCTGCACCAGCGCCTGTTCGACGGCATTTGCGACGGTCGACTTGCCGGCACCCGAAAGGCCGGTGAACCAGATGACGCAGGGCTTCTGGTTCTTCTGGTTGGCGCGGATGGTGGCCGTGACCTTGGTCGGCTGCCACACCACATCGGAGCTCGCCTTCTGGGCGTGCGCCTGCGGCGCGATGACCATGCCTGCGCCCACCGTGCCGAAATGCAGCAGGTCGACGATGATGAACGAGCCCGTGGCGCGGCTCAGCTTGTAGTCGTCGATGGCGACCGGCTCTTCGAGCGCGATGCGCACGCGCGCCAGCCCGTTGAGATCGAGCGCCTCGGCCTCGCGGGTGGATAGATCGTTCACGTCGACGCGGTGCTGGATCGAATCGACCAGCCCCTTCACGTAGCGGCTGCCGATCTTGAATTCGTAGCGTTTGCCGGGCAGCAGCGGCGCCTCTCCCATCCAGATGAGGTGCGCATCGAAGGTGCGCGCCAGCGTCGGGCGATGATCCGGGTGCACGAGCACGTCGCCGCGCGACAGGTCGATCTCGTCCTCGAGCACGAGGGTGACGGCCTGCGCCGCGCCGGCCCTGTCGAGCGGACCGTCGGCCGTGGTGATCTCGCGCACCTTGCTGGCCTTGCGGGACGGGAGCGCCAGCACCGCATCGCCGACGGCGATCTCGCCGCTCGCGATGGTGCCGGCGTAGCCGCGGAAATTCGCATCGGGACGGCTCACGTACTGGATCGGGAAACGCAGTTCCTTGAAGCCGTTGCCGGCGATTTCGACGCCTTCGAGCGCCTCGAGCAGCGTGCGGCCCGAATACCAGGGCGTCTCCTTCGCGCCGCGGTGCACGACGTTCACGCCATGCAGCGCCGCCACCGGGATCACCTCGATGTTCTGCACGCCGAGCTTGCGCGCGTAGGTCACGATCTCAGCCGCGATGCTCTCGAACCGCGCCTTGTCGTAGGCGATGCGATCCATCTTGTTCACCGCAACCACGACGTTCTGCACGCCGAGCAGCGCGACGATGTGCGTGTGGCGGCGCGTCTGTACGCGCACGCCCTTTTCCGCATCCACCAGCACCACGGCCGCTTCGGCGGTGGAGGCGCCGGTCGCCATGTTGCGCGTGTACTGCTCGTGCCCGGGGCAGTCGGCGACGATGAACTTGCGCTTCGGGGTCGAGAAGTAGCGGTACGCCACGTCGATGGTGATGCCCTGCTCGCGCTCGGCCTGCAGGCCGTCGACCAGCAGCGCAAGATCGGGCACTTCGCCCGTGGTGCCCCAGCGGCGGCTGTCGTTGGCGACGGCGGATAGCTGGTCGTCGAACACCTGGCGCGTGTCGTGCAGCAACCGGCCGATCAGCGTGCTCTTGCCGTCGTCGACCGAGCCGCAGGTGATGAAGCGAAGCAGGTCGATGTCGCGCTGCTGCGCGAGGAACTGCTCGAGCGTCAGGTGCGCGGGCGCGGTGCGGGTCGCGGGGGCGAGCGGAACGGCGGCCATCTAGAAATATCCTTCGCGCTTGCG
>DASTRL010000291.1:0-2034 GCA_035761265.1 Steroidobacteraceae bacterium | reverse complement strand
AGGTGATCCTGCACGCGCCCAAGAACGGCTTTTTCTACGTCATCGACCGCGAGAACGGCAAGCTGATCTCGGCCGAGAAGTTAGGCAAGGTCACCTGGGCCACCAAGGTCGACATGGCCACCGGCCGCCCGGTGCTCGCCCCCAACGCGCGCTACGAGCACGGGCCGGTCACCCTGTGGCCGAGCTTCCAGGGCGTGCACAACCTCTACGCGCAATCCTTCAGCCCGCTGACCAACCTGGTGTATGTGCCCACCATCGAGATGCCGGCGCAATTCGGCGGGGATGTGGACTACCAGAACTGGCATCCGTTGCCGTTGTCGATCCAGTACACCGGCTTTCCCACGGCCGATGGCGACGTGCCGGCCGATGGCGGCAAGAGTTTCCTGGTCGCATGGGATCCGGTGAAGCAGCGCGCCGTCTGGCAGCAGCCCACGCCCGGGCCGCACAACGGCGGCACGCTCGCCACGGCGGGTGACCTCGTTTTCCAGGGCCAGGCCGACGGCTACATCAATGCGTACGGCGCTTCCGACGGGCGCAAGGTGTGGTCGTTCTACGCGGCGACCGCGGCGCTGGGCACGCCGATCACCTTCTCGGTCGGCAAGACGCAATACCTGTCCATTCTCACGGGCCCGATGAATGGCGCGCCCGGCGGATTCGGCTCCGCGGCGGCGCGCTTCGGCTGGGACTCGCGCATCCATCCGCGCCGGCTGCTCGCCTTCATGCTGGACGGCCGCGCCCAACTACCGCCGACGCCGCCACCGACTTTTGCCAAACCACTCGACGGCCCGGAAATGACGGTGGATGAGGGGCTGGTGAAGGATGGCATCCAGGAGTGGTCGCGCTGCCAGCTCTGCCACGGCCCGGGCGCCGTGGCCGGCGGCACGGCGCCGGACCTGCGCGCCTCGCAGATTCCATTGAACGCGGCGCAGTTCTTCCAGTTCGTGCGCACCGGCAACGAGGCCCGCGGTATGCCGAAGTTCGCCGAGCTGAGCGATCATGAGCTCGACGCGTTGCGGCACTACATCCGCTATCGCGCGCGGCTGGCCACGCGGCCGAACGGCGTTGCGCCGCCCCCGCCGGAGGCCGCGCCCGAGCAGGCCAGGGACGAGGAGCCCGTGCCCGAAAAGAAGCCGCCGGGCTCGCTCGAGTCCACCGGGAAACCGCCGCAGCAGTGAGCGCCTCCATTCCGCAGGCGCCGCTCGCGCAGGTGCGCGGCAAGGTGGCTTTCGTGACCGGTGGTTCCAGCGGCATCGGTCTCGGTCTTGCGCGTGCGTTGCGCGCCGCCGGAATGAAGGTGGTCTTCACCTGGCGGCGCGAGGACCACCGCGACCAGGCGCTGGAGATGTTAGGTCGCGACGCGGACGTGCATGCCATCCGGCTCGATGTGACGGATCGTGCCGCCTGGCAGGCCGCCGCGGATGAAGCCGAGCGCGTGTTCGGCAGGGTGCACCTGCTGGCGTGCAACGCCGGTGTGGGCATTCGCGCCGGCGCGGCCGAAGCCACGTTCCACGACTGGGACTGGGGACTCGGCGTCAATCTCGGCGGCGTGATCAACGGCATCACCGTGATGTTGCCGCGATTGCGTGCGCACGGGGAGGGCGCGCACGTCGTGGCCACCTGCTCGTCGTCGGGCCTGGTGGCCGGCGGCGGCATCGGCGTGTACATCACCGCGAAGTTCGCGGTCATGGGACTCATGGAGTCGCTGCGCGACGAGCTGACCGGGAGCAACGTGGGAGTGTCGGTCTTCTGTCCCGGCTTCGTGAAGTCGAATCTCATCGAATCCGAAAAGATGCGTCCGCCCGAACTGGTCAACGACGTCGCGAAGCCCAGCACCAACGCGCCTTCCGCCGAGGAGCAAGCCATGACGCGCAAGTTCATGGCGGTGGCCATGGATCCGCTCACGGCCGGCGAAAAGGTGCTCGAAGGCATCCGGCGCAATGACCTCTACATCTTCACGCACGCGGAGTTCGAGCAGGCCGTGCGCGATCGCATGGAAGCGATGCTGGCTTCCTTCCCGAAGGAGAAGGCGCCCGC
>DASTRL010000290.1:0-14446 GCA_035761265.1 Steroidobacteraceae bacterium | reverse complement strand
TCGGACATGCGCGACTTCAAGGACGCACCCACGGTGCTCATCGGCAACTGAGGCCATCTTCAAGAAGGAAAGAACATGCTTTCGATGACCAACATCAGCAAAGTGTTTCGCACCGACCTGATCGAGACACATGCACTGCGGGACTTCTCGCTGCGGGTGAAGGCGGGGGAATTCCTCGCCGTGACCGGCCCTTCCGGCTCGGGCAAGACCACGTTCCTCAACATCGCCGGGCTGCTCGAGCCGTATGACACCGGCACGTACGAGCTCGACGGGGTCGACGTCACGCGGCTCTCGGACGATGCGCGCTCCCAGCTGCGCAACCAGAAGATCGGCTTCATCTTCCAGAGCTTCAACCTGATGCCCGACCTGAACGTCTACGACAACGTCGACGTGCCCTTGCGCTACCGGCGCATGAAGTCGGCGGAGCGGCACCAGCGCATCACCAACGCGCTCGAGATCGTCGGCCTCGCGGCCCGCATGAAGCACATCCCGGCGCAGCTTTCGGGCGGCCAGCAGCAGCGCGTGGCCATCGCGCGCGCGATCGCCGGCGACCCGAAGCTGGTGCTGGCGGATGAACCGACGGGCAACCTCGATTCGCTGATGGCCCGCCAGGTCATGGACCTGCTCGAGAAGATCAACGAGATGGGCACCACGATCATCATGGTCACGCACGATCCGGAGCTGGCGCGCCGCGCGCATCGCAACGTGCAAGTGGTCGACGGCCAGATCTCCGATTTCAAGCCGTACGACTCGCACGGCACGCCGGCCGGCCGCGCGCATCTCGAACCGGTCGAAAGCACCGGCGCGGGAGCCTGAGATGTTCGCGTACTACCTCCGACTGGCGCTCGCCAGCTTCCGGCGCAATCCGGGGCTCACGACGCTCATGGTGCTCGCCATCGCGCTCGGGATCTCCGTGTGCATGATCACGCTCACCACCTACCGGGCCGCCGCGAAAAATCCCGCCGGCGACCGCAGCGGCATCCTGTTCGCCGCCTCCATCGACAACTGGGATCCCGAGAATTCCTACGAGGACTACGACAAGTCGCTGGCACCGACCATGCTGACCTATCGTGACGCGCGGGCGCTGTTCGCCTCCGACATTCCCGACCGCAAGCTGATCATGTACCGCTCGGGCGGCATCTACACGCGTGCCGACAAGGGCATGGAGCCGCAGTACTTCAGGACGCGCATGACCACGGCCGACTTCTTCCCGATGTTCGAGGTGCCTTTCCTTTACGGCGGGCCGTGGGACGCCAAGGCCGACGAGGGCCCCGACCCGGTGATCGTACTCAGCAAGGAAGCCAACGAGAAGGCGTTCGGCGGCATCAACAGCGTCGGCAAGGTCATCCACTGGGAGAAGCGCGATTTCCGTGTCATCGGCGTGCTCGACGACTGGGAGCCGATGCCGAAGTATTTCGACGTCAGCAACGGCTCGTTCGAGGACATGGAAGGGGCGTATATCCCCTTCGCCTGGGGCCCGATCCTCGAGCTCGGCAGCCACGGCAACACCAATTGCTGGAAGACCGAGGTCATCGACAGCTTCCAGGCCTTCCTCAATTCCGAGTGCATCTGGTTCCATGGCTGGTTCGAGCTGCGGACCGCGGCCAAGCAGCGCGCGTTCCGCGAGTTCCTCGACAACTATGTCATCGAGCAGAAGAAGCACGGCCGCTTTCCGCGTCCACTCAACAACTACCTGTATGACGTCGATGGCTGGCTGAAGCGCAATCGGGTCGTCGATGACGACAACAAGGCCATGCTGGTACTGGCTTTTGCATTCCTCGCGGTGTGCCTGGTGAACACCGTCGGCTTGCTGCTCGCCAAGTTCCTCAATGCCGCGCCCACGGCCGGCGTGCGGCGTGCGCTCGGCGCGAGCCGCCGCGACATCTTCTTACAGCACCTCACCGAATCGGGCGTGGTGGCGCTCGCGGGTGGCCTGGTGGGCGGGCTGCTGGGGCTCGCCGGGGTGTGGGCGCTGCGTGCCTGGTACGGGCGATTCGTCGACGAGGCGTTGCGCGCCCTGCCCTTCGACGCCAGCAACTTTCTGATCATCGTCGCCATCGCCGTCGGCGCCGGCATGCTCGCGGGCCTCTATCCCGCGTGGCGGATCGGGCGAGCGGCGCCGGCCTCCTACCTCAAGGTGCAATAGCCATGGGCATCCGACCGATTCTCTCCGCGCTGCTGCGCAACCGTGCGGGCGCGATCCTCGTGGCGCTGCAGATCGCCATCACGCTGGCCATCATCGTGAACGCGGTGTTTCTCACGACGCAGCGCGTCACCAAGATCGGCCGTCCCTCCGGCGTCGACGACCAGAACATCTTCGCGTTCTGGGTCACGACCTACGAGAAGGACTACGACTTCCAGGGCATGTTGCGCGACGACATGGCGATGATCCGCCAGATGCCGGACGTCATTGACGCGGCGCCGATGAACCAGGTGCCGCTGTCCGGCAGCGGCAACTCGAGCGGCTACTACTCGCTGCCGGACAAGAAGGGCGAGACCTCGCCGGCCAACACCTATGCCACCGACGACCACGGCGCGCGCGCGCTGGGCGTCACGCTGTCCGAAGGCCGCGATTTCGAGCCCAATGACGTCGTCTACATGCAGGACGAGCAGCGCCAGCCGTTCTTCCCGGCTTCCGCGATCATCAGCAGCGGCCTCGCCAAGGCGTTGTTCAAGGACCAGCCCGCTCTCGGCAAGGACTTCTACGACGACCAGAGCCACCCGATCCGCGTGATCGGCGTCATCTCGCACATGCAGGGCTCGTGGGTCGGCTGGGACAAGGTGGACCGCACCATGCTGTACACCCAGGTCGCGCCGCCATCCACGCAGTACGTGATCCGCGTGAAGCCGGGCTCGATCGATCGTGTCATCGCGGCCGTGGAAGTCGCGATGCGCAAGCGCGATCCGAACCGGGTCATCGAGACGCCGATGCGCAAGATGTCGGACATGAAGCGCCGCAGTTATGCGGGCGACTCGCTGATGGCGGTCACCCTGACCACGGTCACGGGACTCGTGCTGGTGTTCAGCTCGCTCGGCATCTTCGGGCTCGCCACCTTCAACGTGAACAGCCGCACGCGGCAGATCGGCACGCGCCGCGCGGTCGGCGCCCGCAGGTTCGACATCGTGCAGTACTTCCTCGCCGAGAACTGGCTGATCACCTCCGCCGGGGTCGTCGTCGGCTGCTGCCTGGCACTCGCCTCCGGCTACTGGCTATCTACCCAGTACCAGCTGCCGCGCCTGGACCTGTACTACCTGGTCGGGGGTGTGCTCGGCCTGTGGGCGCTGGGCCAGCTCGCCGCCTGGCAGCCGGCCCTGCGCGCCGCCAAGGTGTCGCCGGCCATGGCCACGCGAAATATCTGACGGCGATGTCGGTCGCTTGCAACCGCAAGGCGATTCCAGGCGTCTTACGAATGACGGGAGTCACTTCAAACGTAGAGGATCGCCTGGCAAACCGCACGGTACTGGTGGCGGACGACAGCGAGGCCGTGCGCACGGCCTTCCAGGTCCTGTTGTCACTGCACGGTGCGCGGGTGCTCGGCGCTTCATCTCCCGCCGAAGCACTCGCGACCGTGCGGTCGCAGGAAGTGGACCTCGTCATCCAGGACATGAATTTCCGCCGCGAGGCCACCTCCGGCGAGGAAGGCATCGCCTTGTTCCGGGAGCTGCGCGCATTGCACCCCGACGTGCCGGTGATCCTGCTGACCGCCTGGACGCACCTCGAAACCGCGGTCGACCTGGTCAAGGCCGGCGCGGCCGACTACATCGCCAAGCCCTGGGACGACGCGCGGCTGTTGACGACCGTCCGCAACCTGCTCGAGCTGCGCGACGCGGTCGAGGAAAACATCACCGTGCGCGCGCGGCGCGCCGAGGCGCGCGCCGAGCTCGCCGAGCGCTACGACCTTCGCGGGCTGGTCTACGAGAGCGACTCACTGCACACCGTGGCGTCGATGGCCGCGCAGGTGGCACACGCCGACGTGCCCGTGCTGATCACCGGCCCGAACGGCGCCGGCAAGGAAGTGCTGGCCGACATCGTGCACGCCAATTCCGCGCGCCGCGACCAGCCATACATCAAGGTGAACGCCGGCGCGCTGCCCGACCAGCTCATCGAGGCCGAGCTGTTCGGCACCGAGGCCGGCGCGTTCACCGGCGCCAAAGCGCGCCCCGGCCGCTTCGAGGCGGCCGACGGCGGCACGCTGTTCCTCGATGAGATCGGCAACCTGCCGCTCGCCGGGCAGGCCAAACTACTACGCGTGCTGCAGACCGGCGAGTACGAGCGCCTCGGCAGCAACACGACCCGGCGCGCCAGCGTGCGCATCGTCGCTGCGACCAACACGCCGCTGCGCGATGCCATGCGCGCCGGCCGGTTCCGCGAGGATCTCTACTACCGCCTGAGCGTGATCGAACTGTCGCTACCGCCGCTCGCCGAGCGCCGCGAAGACGTCATGCCCATCGCGCGCGCGTTCCTGGCCGGCGGCGCGCGCCTCACGGCCGACGCCGAGCGCGCGTTGCTCAACTACACCTGGCCCGGCAATGTGCGCGAGTTGCGCAACGTGTTGCAGCGGGCGGCGCTGCTGGCCGGCGACCAGCCGATCACTGCCGCCACCCTCAACCTGCCGGCCGTGCTGCCGGCACGATCCGACGACCCGGTGCTCGATCGCGCCACGGTCGAGCGCGTGCTGGCCGAACACAGTCACGTCGTGGCGCAGGCCGCGCGCCAGCTCGGCATCAGCCGCCAGGCCCTCTATCGCCGCATGGAGAAACTCGGTATCAAGGAGACCCCGGGACGTTAGGACCGCCAGGATCGCGCCGCGGCAGATGAACTTGCGTTTTTCCATGGCCGGCTGGGTGTCCATGTGGCTCGGCGGCGTTGCAGCGCTCGGCGTGGCGCTCACGCTGCTCGCGCAATCGTTCATCGGGATTCCCTGGCTGGCCGGCGTCGCCGCGGCGCTGGTGCTGGCGCCGCTGGTGGCATGGGTCGGCGCACGACTGACCGCGCGCTGGAGCCGCACGGCGCGCGCGCTCAACGATGGCATCCTCAGTCTCAAGGATCGCGATTTCAGCGTCAGCGTGACCCGCGCGACCCCCGATGAGCTCGGCGAGCTGGTCGACAACTACAACAGCCTCGGTGAACGCCTGCGCGTGGAGCGCCAGAACCTCTACCAGCGCGAGCTGCTGCTCGACACCGTGATCCAGGCGACGCCTTTGGCCATGGTGCTCACCAACAGCGCCGATGTGGTGCTCTACAGCAACGCGGCGGCCCGCCAGCTCTTCGCCGCCGGCCGCAAGCTCGAGGGCGAGCGGTTCACGCGCTTTCTCGAGCGCGCGCCCGCGCCGCTGCGCGAGGCGGTGGAGCGCGGCGGCGACACGCTGTTCACCTTCGAGGCCGGGGAACCCGAGGTCTACCACGTCTCGCAGCGCCGCTTCATGCTGAACGCCGTGCCGCACCGGCTGCTGTTGCTGAAGCAACTGACGCGCGAGATCAACTCCCAGGAGGTGGCCACCTGGAAGAAGGTGATCCGTGTGATCGCGCATGAACTGAACAATTCACTGGCGCCGATCTCCTCCCTGGCGCATTCCGGCCAGATCCTGGCGAGCGCTCCGCCGGATCCCGCGCAGCTCGCTCGCGTGTTCTCGACCATCGAGGATCGGGCGCGCCATCTGGCGGGCTTCATCGAGGGCTATGCGCAGTTCGCCAAGCTGCCGCAGCCACGACTGGCACCGGTCGCCTGGGAGGTACTGATGGAGCGGCTGCGCGTGGTGGCGAGCTTTCAGCTCGTGGGCTCGCTGCCCGACCGCACCGCCAGCCTCGATACCGCGCAGATCGAACAGGCGCTGATCAACCTGCTGAAGAATGCGCGCGAGTCCGGCTCCGACGCCGGATCCATCGAGCTCGCGGTCAACGCCGCGGCACAGGGATTCGCCATCGAAGTGCGCGATCGCGGGCCCGGATTCACGACGGCGGCGCTCGAGAACGCGCTGGTGCCCTTCTATTCGACCAAGGAAAGCGGCACCGGGCTCGGGCTCACGCTGTGCCGGGAGATAGTCGAGGCCCACGGAGGCCGCCTGCGCATCGCGAATCGGCCGGATGGCGGCGCCGTGGTCACGCTCTGGCTGCCGGATGGTAGTTAGCCGGGTTTACACTGGGGCATGTTCGCGGTCGTGTTCTTCCTCGCCTACGTCGGCATGCTGGCCGTCACGCAGGCACTGGCGCACTGGAAGCGGGCGCGCGATCCTTCGGTGCCGCGGCTGCCGCGGCGGCTGACGCACCGGCACCTGGCCCGGTTCGCGGGACGGCAAGTGCTGTTCGTGGCCGTGCTGGCATTCGCGTGGTCGCGAGGCGAATGGTCCCTCGAATCGGTCGGCATTCCGCGATCGATTCGCTGGCTGGAAACCATCCTCGCCGGCGAGATCGGTTTTCTGGCCGTGATCCTCGCCAACCTTCTCGTGCTGTGGCTCGCCAGGGCATTGCCCGCCATGCGGCTGGTGGCCGCGCGCGGCAATCTGCGCGTTTGGCCGCGCGGCCGCGCCGCCAAGATCGTCGCCGCGGTCTTCATCATGGGATTCAATCCATTCGTCGAAGAGCTGGTGATGCGCGGCGTGCTCATTCATCAATGGGGCGCGATGCTGGGTTCGCCGGCCATCCCGATCGGCGTCGGCTTCTTCCTGAACGCCGCCTTGCACTGGTACCAGGGCTGGCGCATGCAACTGTGGCACGCGCAGTTCTTTGCCGTCGCCGTGCTGCTGCTGTATTCGCCATGGGGGCTTCCCGCGGCCATGGTCGCCCATGTGTTCGGCGACGTCCTGCCGCTGATGCTCCTCGGGCGAAACCTGAAGCGGGCGCACGCGGCACGACGGCGCACGCTGCGAGCGCGCACCTCATGAAACCGCGCGTGGAGATTTTCCCGGCCAGTACCGCCGACCTGTGCGACCTGGTCCCGATGGTGGAGCAATACTGGCGTTTCGAATCGATCGAGGCATTCGATGCCGCGCGAGTCGCCGTATTGCTTGCGAAGGTGATCTCGCAGCCCGCGCTCGGGCGCGTCTGGCTCGCGCGCGTCGACGATTCCGCGGCGGCCTACTTGTTGGCCGTGTACGTGTTCAGCCTCGAGCACCAGGGGATGACGGCGGAAATCGATGAGTTTTTCGTGATGCCGGGTTATCGTCGGTTGGGACTGGGCGGACAGTTGCTGAAGACCGCGGAACGAGCGTTCCGCGCCGACGGTTGCACGAAGGTGGCGCTGCAGATCGGCCGCGACAACACCGCGGCGCGCGCTTTCTACCGCCGGCACGGCTATGGTGATCGTGCCGGATTCGAGCTGGTCGACAAGACGCTGTGAATGGCACGACGGGACTTGAAGATGTACGACCTTTATATCGCCAACAAGAACTACTCATCCTGGTCGCTGCGCCCCTGGGTACTGATGCGTGAGCTGGCCATCCCGTTCCGCGAGATCCTCGTGCCCTTCGGCGGCGCCCGCAATCCGGGTGCGTTCAAGAGCTTCTCGCCCACCGGCAAGGTTCCCTGCCTGGTCGATGGCACGATCACGGTGTGGGATTCCCTGTCGATCACCGAATATCTCGGTGAGCGCCATGCGGGCGTGTGGCCGGGCGACGTCGCGGCCCGCGCGTGGGCGCGCAGCGCCGCGGCGGAAATGCATTCGGGATTCCAGGCGCTGCGCAACACCTGCGGCATGAGCTGCGGCCTGCGCGTGACGCTGCACTCCGTGGACGCGGCACTCGAACGGGACCTCGCGCGCATCCAGGCGTTGTGGGCCGATGGCTTCGCGAAATTCGGTGGCCCGTTCCTGGCCGGCACCGCATTCACCGCCGCCGACGCATTCTTCGCGCCGGTGGCCTTCCGCTTCCAGACCTACGACCTGCCGCTCGGCGAGCCGGCGCGTCGCTACACCGCGCGACTGCTGGCGCTGCCCTCGATGCAGACCTGGTACCACGCGGCGCTCGCGGAGACCTGGCGCGACGCCGAGCACGAGGATGAAATCCGCGCCGTGGGCAGGTGGCGCGAGGATCTGCGCGCGCATAGTTAGCGCCGCGACCCATGCCCGAATCGTGATGGTCGTATTCCATTTGCGCGTTTGAAGCGGGCTGATGTGATTGCGTAAATCCGCTAGGCTTCCGGGGCCGGCCTTTCGCCGGCGCGAGGGGAATCCGATGCTGAAGAAGATATGCGTGGCGGCCGTGGCCGCGTCTTGTCTTGGCGCCGCGGCGATGGCGGCCGACAAGCCGGTCGAAGCCACACTGACCATCCGGGCCGACCAGCCCGGCGCGACCATCGCACCGGAAATGTACGGCCAGTTCATGGAGCACCTGGGCCGCAACGTCTACGAAGGCATCTGGGTGGGGGAGAACTCCAGCATCCCGAACACGCGCGGCTACCGCAACGATGTGCTCGCGGCACTGAAGAAGCTCGAGGTGCCGGTGCTGCGCTGGCCAGGCGGCTGCTTCGCCGACGAGTACCACTGGCGCGACGGCATCGGTGAGCGTTCCAAACGACCGCACCGCGTGAACACCTTCTGGGGCGGGGTGATCGAAACCAATGAGTTCGGCACCCATGAGTTCTTCGAGCTGGCGGAGATGCTCGGCGCCAAGACCTATCTCGCCGTCAACGTCGGCTCCGGCACGGTCGAGGAAATGTCGCAATGGGTGGAGTACATCACCTCCCCCTCGCAGTCGACACTCGCCAACGAGCGGCGCAAGAACGGCCGCGACAAGCCGTGGAAGCTCGACTACATCGGAGTGGGCAACGAACCCTGGGGTTGCGGCGGCGACATGCGCGCCGAGTACTACTCGGACGAGTACAAGAAGTTCGCGCTGAACATCAAGACACCCCCGGACAATCGTCCCATCGAAGTCGCGAGTGGCCCATACGGGGACGGTTACGACTGGACCGAAGTGCTGATGAAGAACGCCGTGAAGCAGATGGGCGGGTATTCGCTGCACTACTACACGCTTCCGTCGGGCAGCTTCGACAAGCCGAGCAAGGGGCCCGCGCTCAATTTCAACGAGGCGGACTGGATCATCACGCTCAAGCACACGCTCGACGTGGACGAGATGATCCAGAAGCACTCGGCCATCATGGACAAGTACGATCCACAGAAGCGTGTCGGTTTCTATGTCGATGAGTGGGGCGCCTGGTACGACGTGGAACCGGGCACCAATCCCGGGTTCCTGTTCCAGCAGAACACGCTGCGCGACGCGGTGCTCGCCGGGCTCAACCTGAACGTGTTCCAGAAGCACGCCGATCGCGTGCGCATGACCAACATCGCGCAGATGATCAATGTGCTGCAGGCCATGGTGCTCACCGACAAGGAGAAGATGCTGGTGACACCCACCTATCACGTGTTCGAGATGTACCGGCCTTTCAAGGGAGCGGCGCTGTTGCCCGCCGAGCTCTCGGCTCCGCAGTACACGAACGGCGATGTGTCCATCCCGGCCGTGAGCGTCTCGGCCGCGCGACGCGCCGATGGCACGCTGGTGCTCGCGCTGGTGAACACCGATCCCGATACACCGGCGCGCGTCACCGCGAAGATTGCCGGCGCCGCCGCGAGGCAGATCAGCGCCCGCGTGCTCACCGCGCCGCAGATGAACACCCACAACACTTTCGATGCGCCCGAGGCCATCAAGCCCGCGGCATTCACGGGCGGCAAGCGGCGCGGGGATTCCTGGGTGTTCGAGCTGCCGGCAAAATCCGTGGTCGTGGCCACGCTGCACTGAACGGGAGAAACAAGTCCATGAATGCCAGACAGAAATTCGCACCGATGCTGTGCGCCGCGATGCTCGGGATCGCCGCCGTGCTGCCCGCGCAGGCCGACACGATGCGCAACGGGTTTTCCGTGGAGCGGCTGGCGCGCGTCGATGCACTGCTCGACAGCTACGTGAGCGACGGCCAGCTCGCCGGCGTCGTCGCGCTGGTGTTGCGCGACGGGAAGCCCGTCTACGAGCGCGCGGTCGGTTGGGCGGACAAGGAAGCCGGCCGCAAGATGACCATGGATACCGAGTTCCGCATCGCCTCGCAGTCGAAGGCGCTCACCAGCGTGGCCGTCCTGCAGCTCATGGAGGAAGGCAAGCTCACCGTGAACGACAAGGCCGGCAAGTGGATCCCGACGTTCGCGAGCACCACGGTGGCCGTGAAGAACGAGAACGGCAGCGGCTACACGATCGTGCCGGCCAAGCGGCCCATCCTGATCAAGGACCTGCTCACGCACACCGCCGGCATCGACTACGGCACCAGTCCCGAGCTCGCCTCCTTGTACGAGGCCAAGGGCCTGGGTCCCGCGGCCGGCTATGGCTGGTATTTCGCGGACAAGGACGAGCCGATCTGCCCGCTCATGGAGCGCCTGGGCACGCTGCCTTTCGTGGCGCAGCCTGGCGAAGCGTTCGTGTACGGCTACAACACCGACATCCTCGGCTGCATCGTGGAGAAGGCCTCGGGCATGCCGCTCGATGAGTTCATCCGCACGCACATCACGGTGCCGCTCGGCATGAAGGACACGTACTTCTTCGTGCCCAGGGAACAGCGCGATCGACTCGCCGCGGTGTACGGCAGCGACCCCAACGGCAAGGCCGCGCGCGCGGCCGATGGCCCCAGGGGCCAGGGCCACTACGTGGACGGGCCGCGCCGCAGCTTCAGCGGCGGGGCGGGCCTCATTTCCACGGCGCGCGACTACGCCACGCTGCTCGAGGCGCTGCGCAACGGCGGCACGCTCGGCAAGGCGCGCATCCTCTCGCCGCACGCCGTCAAGCTCATGACCACGAGCCAGATCGCCGAAGGCTTGAAGACGCCGCGCGGACTCGGCTTCGGCTACGGCTTCGAGACCACCGACCGCTACGGCGTGCCCGGCATGGAATCCGTCGGTTCATTCGGCTGGGGCGGCGCGTACGGCACCTACTACCGCGTCGACCCGGCCGAGCGGCTGGTGACCGTGATGATGATCCAGCAGCTTCCCAACAGCACCGACTTCACGGACAAGTTCAAGGCGTCTGTCTACCAGGCGCTGCTCGACTGAGCCTGGGGAAGAACATGCCGGTGCGCTGGCGGTACGCGGCGTAGTCGGCCGCCAGCGCGCTGCCGGCGAGCACGCGCTCGTCGCTGCGCGCGAAGACCACGCACACGACCAGGTTGAACAGGAAGCCGAGCGCCGTGATCCAGTGGGGCAGCGCGATCAGCACCGCCAGGAACGCGAGCAGGTAGCTCAGGTAGATAGGATGGCGGACGTGGCGGTACGGTCCCGAGTCGCAGAGCGCATCGGGGACCCGGTCGCTCAACGCGAGGCCGAAGCGCCGGCCCCAGATCGTGTGGCGCGCCCACTCGTACAGCGACACGGCGAAGACCAGCACCACCAGTGCGACGGCCTGGTTCGGCACGCGCATGGGCAGGCGCAGCCCGAGTCCCCAGGTGGCCATGACGCCGGTAACCAGGAACGAGAACTGCGCGATGGCGGCGCCAGGTCCCGCATCCCCGCTGTCGAACTGGAAAGTGCGGGCGCCCGCCTGCATGAAGTGGATGAACACGCCCGCGATCAGCAGCAGGAGCAGCGCGCTGGAAGCCGTCGGAACGATCATGGCGCGATGCTACTCCCCCGCGGCCGGGACTAACTACCTGACCTCGCGCGCCGCTGCGCGCAGAAAGAAGAAGCCCGCCTTGCGGCGGGCTTCGTGTCTGGCTGGGGGACTAGGATTCGAACCTAGGTAAACGGAGTCAGAGTCCGTTGTCCTACCGCTAGACGATCCCCCAAATTCCCTGGCCGTCCGGCGCCAGTGTATCGAAACGCCTGTTCTGATCGACGACTAGCGCTTCGAGTACTGGGTTCCGCGACGTGCCTTGCGGCGGCCGACCTTCTTGCGCTCCACCTCGCGCGCATCGCGCGTGACGAAGCCGGCGACGCGCAACGGCTTGCGCAGCTCCTCGTCGTACTCGATCAGCGCGCGCGTGATGCCGTGGCGGATCGCGCCGGCCTGGCCGGTGATGCCGCCGCCGGCAACCGACACCGTGATGTCGAACTTGTTGGCGAGCTGAACCAGCTCGAGCGGCTGGCGCACGATCATGCGGCCGGTCTCGCGACCGAAGAATTCGTCGAGCGGACGATCGTTGACGGTGATCTTGCCGGAACCCGGCTTGAGATAGACGCGTGCGGCCGAGGTCTTGCGACGGCCGGTGCCATAGTTCGGTTTGGCTGCTGCGGGCATGTAGATCGATTCCTTAGATTTCGAGCTGCTTGGGCTGCTGGGCGGCGTGCGGATGCTTGTCGCCCGCGAACACATGCAGCTTCTTGTACATCTTGCGGCCGAGCGGGCCCTTGGGGAGCATGCCCTTCACCGCGAATTCGATGGCGCGCTCAGGATGTTCCTTGAGCAGCTTGCCGAGATGAATGTGCTTGATGCCGCCGATGGCGCCGGTGTGATGCCAGTAGATCTTGTCGTCGAGCTTGTTGCCCGTGACTTTGATCTTCTCGGCGTTCAGCACGACGATGTGATCGCCGGTGTCGACGTGCGGCGTGAACGAAGCCTTGTGCTTGCCCTTCAGGCGCATCGCGATCTGCGTCGCGAGACGGCCCAGGACCTTGTTCGAGGCGTCGACGACATACCAGTCGCCACGCACGGTCTCGTTCTTCGCAAAAACAGTACTCATCTCAAACTCCAACCACCGGAAGGGCCCCATACATCCGTCGCCGCAGCACCCCGTCCCGGAAAACCGGGCAAGAACTGGCGCGGGGACCCCTGGAAAAAGGGGCGCAAGTGTACTCAAGGCACCTGGTCTTTGCAAAGAAATGCCCGCCTGCAAAACCCTTGGCGGTCCGCGGGCTTATACTCGCGCCCAATGGCTCGGGGACCCAATCTGGATACCTTCATCTCGGCCGCCGACCGGGCCTTGCGCGCCCTGCTGGCGCCACCCGCCGCCGGACGCCCTGTCCCCGCGGCCACCGCCCCTTCCCGCGAAGCCCAGAAAAATGCCGATTCTTCGCTGACCGCGGATGAAAAGCGCGAGTCGGCGGCCTTGATGCGAGTCAACCACGCCGGCGAGGTGGCCGCGCAGGCGCTGTATCACGCCCAGGCCATGTTTGCTCGCAGGCCGGAAGTTCGGGATTTCATGCTCCAGGCCGCCCGCGAGGAAACCGATCATCTCGCCTGGTGCGAGGCGCGATTGAACGAGCTCGGCAGCCGGCCGAGCCTGCTCAATCCACTTTGGTACGCGGGATCCTTCGGGATCGGAACCCTGGCCGCGTTGCTGGGTGATCGGGCCAGTCTGGGCTTCGTCGCCGAGACCGAACGCCAGGTCGAAGGTCACCTGAGGAGCCATCTCGACCTGCTCCCCGAAGGCGATGTGCGCAGTCGCGCCATCGTCGATGCCATGCGACACGATGAAGCCGGTCATGGACAGCAGGCCCGCAGTGCCGGTGGCGCGCACCTGCCCGGACCGGTCCGCGAACTCATGCGGCAAACCGCGAGGGTGATGACGCATACTGCGTACCGGTTTTGAAGAGTCCCTGTGACACGGGTCACTGTTAGCCCGTGGTTTTTTGCTTGCCGCAGCAGTAAGTTATGTAATACAACTTAATGCTGGTTGGCAGTTACGGGGGCGAACGATGCAAGCAGCAAGGGAGAGTCAGATGGAAGAGGCGGTCAAACCCCTCAGCGACATTCCGGCAATCAACCGCTTTCTGAGTTACTGCCGCATTCGAACCGTCCCGTCGAAGACGGTGGTGATCCACGCGGGCGACCTGCCCGATGTCCTCTACTACATCATCAGCGGCTCGGTCGAAGTGATGGTCGAAGACGAGGAAGGCAATGAAATGGTCCTGGCCTATCTCAACAAGGGCCAGTTCTTCGGTGAGATGGGCCTGTTCCACGAGTCGCCTTTGCGCAGCGCCTGGGTGCGCACGCGCAATCATTGCGAGCTCGCTGAAATGACCTACCCGCGATTCCGGCAGATCGCCGCCGAGAGTCCCGGCCTGGTATTCGAGCTGGCCACGCAGCTCGCCACGCGCCTCGACCGCACCAATCGCAAACTTTCCGATCTCGCCTTCGTCGACGTCACCGGCCGCGTCGCGCACGCCATCATGGACCTGTGCGGCGAACCCGATGCCATGACGCATCCGGAAGGCATGCAGATCAAGGTGAGCCGCCAGGAGCTCTCGCGCCTGGTCGGTTGCTCGCGCGAAATGGCGGGCCGCGTGCTGAAGGTGCTCGAGGAGCAGGGGCTGCTGCGCGCCACCGGCAAGACCATCGTCGTGTTCAACGCCCGGCCGAAGATGAAGACCCGCCCCGTGATCGTTCCGGCGAAGTCGGCCGCGTCGCTGGCGGCGAAGCCGGCGCTCCGACCCGCGTTCGCCAACGACGACGAGTGAGTCAGGCTCGAGCTGAGCGGTTCCGGGTGGGCTCGACCTCGCCTCAGGCGACCGACCCGCTCGCGCAGGCGCGCTCGATCTCC
>DASTRL010000289.1:0-3994 GCA_035761265.1 Steroidobacteraceae bacterium | reverse complement strand
TAGTGACCCGAAATACGGAGGCTTTGTACTCGGGTTGCCCCGCAAAAATGGAATTCCAACCCGGACCTATTCGCTCGGGAGAGCTCAAATCCTTCATCGCAATTTAGTCGCCAATCGAAATCAATTCAGCGATGACCATGCCGGCCGGGGTACGAGGTGCACCCCCGTAGATTGCCAATTGCTTCGTCTGCCCATCCAACTTGACAGTTAGAAAGTAGCAGTCACCATCGAACTTATCGAGCACCGCTTTACCGTGCATGCCATTTATTTCGCTCTTTACCACCGCCCTAATATGCTTGAGTTCACCATCTGTGAGAAGCCTATCCCCTCCCGCCAGATTGGTTTTGACGCTGCTGTCTAACACTGCGACATATTCGTACCGTGAAAACGAACTACTTCCTATTTCGAGCAGCGCGCCGAAGGCCGCACTATCCATCCCCGCGCTGAAGTCATTCAATACCCCGCTCCTTTGTTTTGAATAATCCTTCCAATGGTGCACACAGTTTCGCAGCCACGCTCGCCCATCATCCGTTGAAGCTTCCGCTTCGGCAATCGACGCTTCGTAATTCGAAATGATATGTGTGTTGGCGGAACCACTAGCAAGCGCATGGGTAGTTGCAAAGAAAGCCACGAACAATTTCTTAGCGGTATTCACTAGTAGTATTTCCGTTCAGGAAGGCTCAAATCTCGCCGGATGCTGTTCTCGTCCAAAACCGCACGTTCCTCTTCGACGGGAGCCCCCGAGAATGGGTTCACTCGAAGACTAATCGTTCCTTTGTCTCCTTCCGCGGCGTGCGACAGCTCATGACCAAGGACCACTGCCGGGGGGGTTGGTTCCTTGATGCCGTTGGTAGTAACTACGCCGGGCATCGCAACTGGGTCATGAGTTATCGTTGCTCCTGATCCGGTTCCATTGCTCGCGCTCGTCATAACTCAGCCGACTCGCGCGCGACCGCCGAGAGCTCCATCTCATGATCTTGTCCTCCCGCAAATGCGACCATCACACGAATGCGAGCGGCCACATTCAGTAGTGTCACGAGGAGGCGAGTTCTCTCAGCTGGAGCGAAAATTTCTTCTTGGAGTATCTGCTCACTTCGCGCAGATATGCGACTTGACAGACATGCGAATGCAATAAGCCTGGCGACCGCATCAATCTCGCTGCCGACATTCTTGTCGGTCGCAGGGCTTGCGCCCCGCCACGCTCCACATGATCGGCGACGGCATCGCGAATTCCTCGCTCACGATCCTCGCCAGATCGGCCTCAAGCTGTTGCCGGGTCAGCAATCCGGCCGCGATCACATCCGCACCGATCTGCTCGAAGTTCACGCGCATGAGCTCGCTGCCGCCATTGTGTCGATCGAACATCAGCAGCCGGCCCTCGGCGTAGACCTCGGTAAGTCCGAGCTCGCGGAAGCGGCCGTGCAGCCGGCGGCCGAAGTAGCCGTCCTGGTTGCGCGTGAGATAGGCACGCACCGCTTCGGAGGAGGGCAGAGGCGTCTCGTGCCGATTGATCGAGTCATCCGGCCGGAGCGAGGCGCCGTCGAAATCCTCGATCACCAGCCAGCCGCCGGGCTTCAGCGCCTCCACCATGCGCACCAGCGCCTGCTCGCGCTCGATGACGTGGATGAGCACGAGCCGCGCGTGGATCAGGTCGAAGCTCGCTGCCGGCAAGGGATCACGGGCGATGTCGTGAACTTTCACCTCGAGGTTCGGCGCACCGCCTCGGTGGCGCTCAATAATCCGCGTGTTGATGTCCGTGCACAGCACGTGGCCCGAAGGCCCGACGCGGGCCGCCAGCCAGCGCGCGACGCTGCCGCCACCGCCGCCCACCTCCAGGCAATGCCAGCCGGCGGCAACGCCCACCCGCTCCAGCGCGCGCTGCGTGGGCGCATCGAACAGGCGCGCGAGGACGTCCATGCGGGTGTCCGACTTGGCGTTGGCGTTGTCGAGTAGATAGGCGGATTCGGCCGGCATCCTCAGTCCTCCGGGAGTTCCGCCGCCGGCTCTGGCAGCCAGCGGCAGAGAATGAGCGCGCACACGGTCGCGATCACGGCCACGAGGGCCATCGAGTGCGCCAGCTTGAGCGTGGGCGTGGCGCCGGGCATCACGTTCGACAGCAGCGGCGTGATCAGCGCGGTGAACGGCGCCACCACGCGCGCGCCGATGCTGATGGCGAAGCTCTCGCCGGTGCCGCGCAGATGCAGTGGATAGACGCGCGGCAGGTAGTTGCCCCAGAAGCTGTACTGCGTGCCGACGATGAGCGTGATCGCCAGCGCCGCGTACTTGAACATGTCGGCGTCCTGCAGCGCCGGGCCGAGGAATACGAGCGGATACGCCGCCAGGCCGGCCCAGAGCATCCAGCGCAGCATCGGGCGGCGCGCGACGAACCACACCACGAGGCCGGTGAGCAGGAAGCGGCCGATGAGCGCGCCGGTGTCGACGTGCACGTGCACCCAGCTCACCCACTGTTCCTGCTGCTTGCGCGGCAGCTCCGCCACCTGCGGCAGTCCCGGCACGATGCGTGGAATGTGCTGCAACATGCCGAAGGCGAGCGCATAGCAGCAGGCAACGAGACCCGTGCACACCAGCGTCACGCGGCGCAACCGCGGCGCGAACAGCTCGCGGAATCTCGGCCGCTTGAGCGTGCCGGCGGCGCGCTTCGCGCGCCACATCGGCGACTCGGGCAGGAAAGGCCGTATCAGGATCAGCGGGATCGCGGGGATGGCGCCGTAAAGCAGCGCATATCTCCACGGCGAATGGCCGCGGTGGATGGCCGGTAGCTGCTCACCCCAGGTGACCGCCGCGTAGTACGCGCCGGCGATCATGAAATTGCCGAGGGTGGCGCAGGCCTGCGCGAAGCCCAGCATGGCCTCGCGACGCCTCGCCTCCGGGAACAGCTCGGTGAGCCAGGCGATGGCGGCGACGAATTCCACGCACGCACCGGCGACGGTGATGCAGCGCCAGAAGATGAGCTCGGGCAGCGAGGTGGCGAACGCCGAGCAGAATGCGGCCGTGCCGTACAGCACGATGCTCCACACCAATACACGCTGGCGGCCGAGCCGGTCGGTGAGATAGCCGCCCAGCAGCGCGGTGAGACCGCCCACCAGCGTCGGCAGGAACAGCACGATGCCGGTCCAGCGGTTGAAGATCTCCGTGCCCGGCTGGTACGGCCCGAGCTCCATGAGCAGCGGACGCACGATGATGGCCTGCACGACGACCTCGTACATGTCGAAGGCGAAGCCGACGCCAGCGGTTGCCAGGATCAGCCATTGCACACCGGTGAGCGGGGCGGCGCGGGCTTCGAGTGTCGTTTCCATGTGGCCCAGAATGTCCAAAGCCGCGCTGCGAATCCTGCCTGTCAGTGCCCGGATCGAGGATTAAGGGGAATCCGGACTCAGTCTAACTAAATTGCGGCAGCGCGGGCATTGGATTAGCTTGCCCCGATGGCGTGGTCCGAGGGCGTTGAATCCAATCGAATGCTGGCGCGCTTCGCGGCTTTCGTGACGCTGATCGTCGGTGTCTTCGTGCTTACCGGCTGGATGCTGGACATGGAGCAGCTCACCAATCTCGTGCCGGGCTGGCCGCGCATGGTCAAGCTCTCCGCCGTCGCATTTGTAGTGTCCGCCGCCTCGCTGTGGTTCGCCAGCACCGGTGCCGTGAAATATTCGGCGGCCACGGGCGCACTGGTCGCCGCGATCGGCATGCTCGTCCTCGTGGCGCAGGGCGGGTACTGGAACGTGTACCTCGATCAGCTCTCGCTGCGCGAGATACCGGTCGCCATCGACGGCATGCCGCCGCCGAGCATGGCGCCGGCCACTGCGCTCGCATTCCTGTTGCTCGGCATTTCGCTGGCGGTCGCGGCGTCGCGCCGCTACGCGCCGCTGCACCAGGCGTTGGCCACCGCCGTGCTGCTGCTGGGTTGGGTGGGCCTGTCGCGATTCGTGTTCGGCGGCGATGTGCCGTTCCCCATGGCGGAGATGGCCGCGCACACGGC
>DASTRL010000288.1:0-16783 GCA_035761265.1 Steroidobacteraceae bacterium | reverse complement strand
GGATCGACGAGAAGGAAGCGGCCGCGCGCGCCGCCATGGTGGCGCCGCCGCTGCCTCCGCCGCCGCCACCGCCACCGCCGCTGCAGGTGTTCGCGATGCAGTCGCTGGCGGAGGCCATCGTGGCCACGGATCTCGAAGGGCGCCTGACCTTCCTGAACCCGGCCGCCGAGCAATTGCTGGGCGTGGCGCGCGCGCAGGCACTCGGGCGGCTGCTCGAGGAGACCGTCGGCCTCATGGACCAGAACGATCGCAAGCTGCTCGCCGATCCGGTGCGCGAGGCGGTGGGCGGCAATGGCAGCCCGCACAATCTTTCGCGGCGCGCGGTGCTGCTCGGCAAGGCCTCGGGTGAGGAGCGCGCCATCGAACTCGCCGCCTCGCCGCTGCGGGTCGACGGCGAGGTGGTGGGCGCCGTCGTGCTGCTGCACGACGTCACCGAACTGCGCGGCCTGCATCGGCAGATGTCCTACCAGGCGACGCACGATGCGCTCACCGGCCTCGTGAACCGGCGTGAATTCGAGCGCCGTCTCGAGGAAGCGGCGGACACCGCGCGGCGCGGCGAGGCCATGCACATGCTGTGCTATCTCGACCTCGACCGCTTCAAGATCGTCAACGACTCGAGCGGCCACCTGGCCGGCGATTCCATGTTGCGGGAAGTCGCGAAGCTGCTGCGCGAGGCGGTGCGCGATTCGGACACCGTCGCGCGGCTCGGCGGCGACGAATTCGGCATGCTGCTGGTCGGCTGCCCGCTCGAGAAGGCACGGCAGATCGCCGAAGACGTGTGTCGTTCCGTGGCGGCGTACCGCTTCGTGTGGCACGACCGCGTGTTCAACATCGGCGTGTCGGTGGGGCTCATCGAGGTCGGGCGCGAAGCCGGCACGGTCGAGCAGTTGCTGGCCGCCGCCGATTCCGCCTGCTACGTCGCCAAGAAGGAAGGCGCCGGGCGCGTGGCCGTGTACTCGGCGCGCGACGAGGCCCTGGCGCGCGGTAGCGGCGAGATCGAATGGCTGCAGATGCTGCAGGGCGCGATCAAGGAGGAGCGCTTCGCGCTCTACTACCAGCCGATCGTGGCCGCGCACGGAACCGAGAGCGATGGCCCATCGATGGAAGTGCTGCTGCGCATGCTGGACGAGACCGGGCAGGAGATTCAGCCCAGCGAGTTCGTGCCGTCGGCGGAACGCTTCCGCCTGATGGCCTCGGTCGATCGCTGGGTGGTACAGACGACGCTGCAGGCTTTGTCGCGCAATGCCTTCCAGCTGGCGCGCGATCGCAGTGTCGCCATCAACATTTCGGGCCAGACGCTCGGCGATCCGCAGTTCCTGGAGTTCGTGGTCGAGTGCCTGGACAGCACCGGCGTGGCGCCGGAACAGGTCTGTTTCGAGATCTCCGAGAGCGCCGTCGTCTCCAATCTCGAGAACGCGCGCCGCTTCGTCGGCGTGCTGCATGGCATGGGCTGCAAGTTCGCGATCGACGACTTCGGCTCCGGCGTGGGCTCCTTCTCCAGCCTCAAGAACCTCGAGCTCGACTATCTGAAGCTCGATGGCTCGTTCATGCGCAACCTGGCGCGCGACTCGGTCAGCCAGACCATGGTGACCGCCATGATCAAGCTGGCGCGCACGCTCAACTTCAAGATCATCGCCGAGCAGGTGGAAGACAGCGCCGCGCTCGATGCCGCCCGCAGGATGGGCGTCGACTACGTACAGGGCTTCGTGATCGGGCGGCCGGCGCGCCTCGCGACCGCGGCCTGACCACACGCAGATTCCGGGGACTCGAATGTCATTCGCACAAAGCCACTCGCTCGCGCCCTGCCGCTTTCGCGGCGAACACCCGACCGTGATGCGACCCGCCTCGCGCGCGCCGCTGATGCGCGGTACGCGCGATCGCAGCGGCGGCTTGTGCACCGCGACGCGCCGCGGCTTGCGCGCCAGCAATCGTCCCCGTTTGCGGGACACGCGGTATCGACGCCCCGCGGCGCGGAATTCGCCGCCGCGCCGTACTTCCTGATCCGCTTCCGGACGCCACGCCGGCGCGTTAACTTACGCGCCATGCTCAAGACCTACCAAGGCAGTTGCCATTGCGGCGCGGTGCGCTTCGAGGCCGACATCGATCTCGCGCAGGGTACCGGCAAGTGCAACTGCAGCATCTGCCTCAAGACGCGCAACTGGGGTGCGCTGATCAAACCGGAGGCCTTCCGCCTGCTGTCCGGGGCGGATGCGCTCAGCGACTACCGGTTCGGCACTCGCCAGGGGGAGCACCTGTTCTGCAGGCATTGCGGCGTGCGTTCCTTCGAGCGCGGCAATGTGCCCGAGATCGGTGGCGCCTACGTGTCGGTGAAGGTGAATTGCCTGGATGGAGTCGATCCCTCCGAACTCGCCGCAGCACCGGTGCGTTACGCCAACGGTCGCGACAACAAGTGGTGGGAGCCGCCGGCGGAAACGCGGCACCTCTGAGGGCTCAGTCGCCCAGATTCATCTGCCGCAGCACCCGCGCGTAACGCGGATCAGCGGTGAATTTTGCGAGCTCCGGGCGGTTCTGCAGGCCCAGCAATCCCGGATCGCGAACCGCGATGGCCTTTTCGAGCCAGGCGAAAGTCTGCTCGCGGTCACCCTGCCAGCCGTAGCTGAGCGCGATCTGCACGGCATACAGGTCGGGTGCGCGCGCCTTCAGGCGCTGCAGGGCGGCGCGCGACTCGGCGATGTTCCCGGCCGAGAACGCCGCGAGCGAAACCGAGTAGTCGCGGAAATTCTCGTCGGGGTTGGCACGTGCGAGGCGCAGCGCCTCCTGGTGATTGCCTGAATACAGCTCCACGAGCGTCATCAGCAACCAGCGGTAGTCCGAATAGGGCGAGAGCTGCGCGGAGCGCCGGAACGCCTCGCGCGCCTGCGCGTAGTCGCGCGCATCCATCAGCATCAGGCCCAGCCAGTCCCAGGACTTGCTCGCGAGCGGATTGCGTTCCACGCAGCGCCGCTGGATCTCGAGCGCACGGTCCGTGGCCCCGATGTTCCAGAAGAACGTCGCGTAGGTCTGCAGCAGCTCGATGTTGTTGGGGTCCGTGCGCATCGCGAAATCCAGGTCGGACTTCGCCCCGGCGAAGTTCCAGTCCCTGCCGATGCGTACCTTGGCGCGCGCCACGTAGGCCTCGGTGAGCCGTGGCGCCAGCGCCATGGCGCGCTCCGCCTCGATCAGCGCCAGGTCGTAGGGCGCCTGCTGCATGGTCGCGAACCCCAGATCCGCCGCCGCCAGCGCGATACCGGCATGCGCCGGTGCATACGAGGGATCCAGGGCGGCGGCGCGTTGAAAGGCCGCGAGCGCGCGCTGGTTGCGTTCCACCGAGACTTCATTGCGGAATTGCCGGCCGAGGAGGTATTCCTCGTAGGCGCGGACATTGGTGGTGCGCAGGTCGGCCGATGGTGCGTTCGCGGCCAGCAGCCGCACCTTGAGCGCATCGACGACCGCGCTCGCAATGCTTTCCTGGATGTCGAATACGTCCTTCATTTCGCGGTCGTAGGTCTCCGACCAGATCGCAGTGCCGTCGGCGGCGCGCACGAGCTGCACCGAAAATTTCAGGCGGCTGCCGGACACCCGCACGCTGCCTTCGAGGACATGCGCCACGTTCAATTGCCGCGCGATGGAGGTGATGTCGTCCTTGCCGTCGCGAAACGCGAAGGATGATGCCCGCGCGGTCACGCGCAACTCCGGGACTTTCGTGAGCAGGTCGATCAGCTCTTCGGCCAGGCCATCGGACAGGTAGGCGTGGTCGTGCGCCGGGCTCAGATCGACGAACGGCAGCACGGCGATCGCCGGTTGCGCCGCGTTCGCGGAGATCGTGGCGGCGCCGGGCGGTTGCGCCGGTACCTCTCGATCGCGCGCCCAGTAGATAGCCAGCGCCACGACGACGAGCATGCCTGCGCCCGCGAGCACCCGGCGCCACGTGCGCCTGCCGCCCGGGCGCGAAGCCCGCAGGTCCGTGGCAAACGGCCGCAGCGCGGCGGCGAATGCGGTCACGTCCGGATAACGATCGGCGGGCGCCGTGGCCAGCGCCGTTTGCAGGATCGCGCGCAGGCCGGCGCCCGGTTCCCGCGCGCCGTCCTGCGCCGCGGGTTGCCCGGGGCGCACACCGGTGAGCAGCTCGTGCAGCACGATGCCGAGCGAATGCACGTCGCTGCGGGCATCGATCGGCTCCCCGCGCAGCAGCTCGGGGCTCGCGTACTCCGGGGTCAGGGCGCGACCGTAGATGCGTGTCAGCGCGCGCGGGTCGGTATTCGCCTGCAGCAGGCTCGCGACGCCGAAATCCAGCAGCCGGGCCTCTCCCTTGTCGGTGACCAGGATGTTCGAGGGCTTGAGGTCGCGATGGATGATCCCCTGCGCGTGCGCGTGGCCCACGGCATCGAGGACCTGCAGGAACAGGCGCACGCGGGCCGCCCGGTCGAGCTTGCGGGAATCGCAGTACTCGAGCAGCGGTTCGCCCTGCACGTACTCCATCGCGATATACGGCGTGTGATTGGTGTCGAAGCCCGCGTCGTACAGCCGCGCAATGCCCGGATATTCGAGCGTGGCGAGGATCCGGCATTCACGCGCGAAGCGCTCGCCCATTTCGCGTGGCAGATGGCCGAGCCGGGGAAACTTCAGCGCGACCTGCCGCTCGAACGCGCCGTCGGCACGGCGCGCCAGCCACACCTCCGCCATGCCGCCGGCGCCCAGCGGACGCAGCAACTCGTAGGCCCCGAATCGTTCTCCCGTGCGCCTCTGCGGGTGCAGTTCTGGAAAGACGCGGTCCGTCTCGCCCTGCGGATCGTCGGCGAGCAGCGCCTCCCGCAGTGCCTGCACCAGCGGCAGGTCGTCCTCCTGCAGCGCGCCGAGCCAGGCGCGCCGCGCTTCGGCGGACAGTGGCAGCGCGACGTCCAGCAGTTCGCCCAGTCGGGCCAGCTGTCGTGGGGATAGGGCGCCTGACATGGCCGGCAATCAGCGCTGCATCGCCGCGAGCAGCATGAGCCGCGCCTTCAGCCACAGGCGCTGGACGGTGCGTTCGGTGATGTCCAGGGTCTCGGCGATCTCCTGCTCGCTGTAACCGCCGAAATAGCGCATCTCGACGACCTGCGCGAGCCGCGCGTCGATCCGGGCCAGCGACTCGAGCGCCTCGTGCACCTCGAGCACGATCTCGCGATCGTCGGGTGTCTGTTCCGAGATGTGGGTGGACAAGGTCAGCGGGCGCCAGCCGCCGCCGCGCTTCTGCGCGGCGCGATCGCGCGCGCTGTTGACGATGACCGAACGCATGATCTGCGAGGCGTACGCGAAGAACGCGCGCCGGTCTTCGGCCTGCAGCTCACCGGCCTGGAGGTAGCGTAGATAGGACTCGTGGACCAGGCTGCGCGTGTCGAGCACGGTGTTGCGTCCGCCGCCGCGCAGCCGCGCACGCGCGAGCTGCTGCAGGCCCGGATACGCGGCCGCGAACAGCGCGTCGCGCGCCTGCGCATCACCCGCCTGGGCCTCGCGTAAGAGCCGGGTGAGTTCCGCCAACGGAATGCTCCTGATCGAGCCTCTGACTACCGCGCCTATCTTAGCGTCGGCCGGGCGGAAAAAGTCCCCTGCAATCCGCATGTCGGGTTTCGGCGCCGGATGGTGTCTTGATGAATGAGGCTCAAACACTCGAAGGAGAACCCCATGAACACCAAAGCCATCCTCTGCACCGCGCTGCTCGCCGCGCTGTCGTTACCGTCCCTGTCCGCGGACCTGGTCGGCCCGGACATCACCGTGCGTTACGCGGATCTCGACATCGACGTGGCGCCAGGGGCCGCGCAGCTCCTGAAGCGCATCGAGGCCGCCGCCGGCCGCGTCTGCGCGCGACTCGACCATGGCGACCTCGCCTCGGTCAGTCATGCGCAGCAATGCCGCCGGCAGCTCACCGCGGCCGCCGTCAGCAAGGTGAACCACCCGATGCTGCAGGCCGCATATGACGCCAAACGGGGCGTGGTCACCGGCACGGTGGCGAGCGCCGGAAAATAGTGCCGGTTGCGCAACTCCTGCATCTGGCAATGCGGCACCGGGGCGCGGATTTCCGCGCCCCGCCTTTTCTCGACACTCTTTGACTTGCGCGGCCGACGCGAATAGGTTCACTCGATTCGGTCGTCGAGGGGTTCTCACGATGAAGAGGGTCACGGGCATCGGCGGCATCTTCATCAAGTCCGCGGATCCGGCGCGCCTGCGCGAGTGGTACCAGAAGCACCTCGGAATCCCGGTGGAAGCCTGGGGCGGCGCGGCGTTCAGCTGGGCGGGGCCGCACAATCCCGATGGCCATGGCACCACCGTGTGGAATGTCTTCGATGCGGGCTCCAGCTACTTCGAACCAAGCCGTGCGCCGTTCATGCTCAACTACCGCGTCGAGGAGCTGCGCCCGTTGCTCGAGGCGCTGCGCGCCGAAGGGTGCCAGGTGGAAGACAAGGTGGACGAATCCGAATTCGGCAAGTTCGGCTGGGTCATGGACCCCGACGGCAACAAGATCGAGCTGTGGGAACCACCGCAAGGCCAGTGACCGCCGCGGGCGGCAGCGTCCGGGAAACACTTTATGACGCGCCGGGTCGGGCGGACTACAGCGCGGCGCGTACCTGGGTGGAGAGCCAGGCCTCCGTCGGGCGACCACTCCAGCGTTCGCGGACGCGGCCGTCGCGCGAGATCAGGTAGCTGAGTGGATAGAACTTGCCGGCGTCATAGAACGGCGCGGCATGTTCGAGTCTGCCCTGGATGCCGTCGAAGCGGTTCTCCGCCAGGAAGGGTGCGAGCACCTCCGGCTCCTCCAGGGACACGTACAGCACCACCAGTCCGTCGTCGGCGTGCTCGCGCTGCAATTGAGAGAGCATGGGCATCTCGCGCCGGCACGGCGTGCACCACGTCGCCCAGAAATTCAGCAGCACGACCCGGCCGCGCAGTTCCGACAACTGGCGTCGCGTGCCCGCGGTGTCGATGTAGCTGAGCTCCGGCGCAACGGCGTCCATCGTCGGCATGAGCATGGCGAGGGGCGTCGAGTGACCATCCAGCCGCGCCGCGAGCGCGGCGAGCCCCGCAAGTCCGGCCAGCAGTGCGGGAAGCCCGAAGCGCAGCCGTGCGGGCATGGCCTGGCGCAACCACCACACGCCGGCCGCCGCGAGCAGCGCGATCGCCACATAGAAGGAGGCCGAGCGGAACCACAGGTGTTCCAGGCCCAGGCGTCCTGCGAATTGCAGCAGCGCCAGCAGCGCAATGCCGGCGAACCCGGCGGCGAACGAGAGCCAGCCGAGCGCGCGCGGCGCAATGCGGCGCGCGAATTGCAGCAGCGCCGCGCCGAGCACCAGCGCGCCCGCGGCGCAGCCGAGAAACCCGTACAACTGCCAGGGCTCGACCCGCATGGCACGATTGTCGCGCAATGCGGCTTGCGCGGCGTGGCGCCGCGCCGCGAGTTGCCGTCGGAAGGTTCCGACCGGCGGCTCAGTCGTGCTTTACGCTCTTGACGACGTAGTAGCGAAATCCGGGACGGGTTTCGCGCACCCAGTGCGGCGTATTGCGCGGTATGGTCAGCACCACGCCCGGTTCGAGTAGATAGGAGGTGCCACCCGCGATGCCGCTGCCGCGGAGTTCGCCGGGCGACACCTGCCGGGCGTCGATCATCGTGCCGCCGACGACGATCGTCGCCTGCCCATCGATGACCACGAAGATGTCGGTGTCCGCGGCGTGCACCTCGGATTGCCCCGGCTTGTCACGCCGGCTGGCCAGCACCTTGAAATCCGCGCTCTCGACCAGGGCGGAGCCCGTGTCGCCCGCGGCGCGCGCCGCGTCCACTTCCGCAGGCTTGAAGTAGCGTACCTGGGGAGCGGCGTCCCCGGCGGCGAACGTGGCCGCGGCAGCGATCGGGAACAGCAATGCGAGTGGGAGGAATCTGGAATGCATGCGGGCTCCTGGGATGGATTCAGCGCAGGCGCGCGACGATGCGCACCATGCCTCGCAGGCCTTCCTCGCGCCGCGAGTCGAAGCCGAACGATTCGAGGCTGCCGGTGACGCGTTCGGGCGAGAGGCGCAGCTTGCGATAGCTGCTCACGCGGGTTTCCCACGCGTCGCCGGCGCGCTCGTGCAGGATGTCGTGGACCACGACGGTGTCCTCCTCGTATTCGAGGAAGCAGGTGAGGATGCGGCGTTCGTCGCTGCGCACCGGGATGAACCGCTGGTCGTCGAGCAGCGGCTCGGTATAGTCACGGAAGGAAAGCACGAACAGGCCGCCGCTCGGCAGCGACTCCGCCGCTTCCTGCACCAGGAAATCCACGTTGGTGTGCTCGGGCAGATGCGTGAGCGTGTCGCCCATGCAGAAGATGGCCGCGGCCTTTTCCTCGAGATGTGCGCGGAACGACAGCAGGTCGTCCTGCACCGTGGTGATGGGCAGGTCGCCGGCCAGGCGTTTCAACTCCGCGAGCAGGTGCGCCGAGCTGTCGATGGCCAGGACTCGCGCGCCGGCGCGCGCCAGCGGGATCGCGTGCATGCCGAATCCCGCGCCGAGATCCACGACGCGGGCGCCCGGCGCCAGGTGCAGGTCCAGAGCGGCGATTTCCGCCTGGCCGGCGGCGATGGCGGCTTCCGCGCCGCCGGTCATCCAGGCGTACACCGGCGAGAGCACGCGCTCGTAGTGTTCGGCGACGGTGGGCATCGCGCTGGTCAGTGGCCGCCGAGGTGCGGATTCTGCGCGCGCGAGATGCCGAGCTTCTTCATGCGATGGCGCAGCGTGGCGGGTTTCATGCCGAGCCGCAGCGCCGCTCCGGAGCTTCCCTCGATGACCCAGCGCGTGGCATTGAGCACGCGCAGGATGTGCTCGCGCTGCACGGCGTGCAGCCCGGTGTTCAGCGTGTCGTCGAAGTCGATGGTACCGGCGAGCGTGGTGCGCGTGGTCGAGGCGGCATCGACGGACACCGCGGCCGCGGCGATCAGCGCGGCGCGTTCGGCCGGCGAGCCGGCGATGAGATCCACGGAAATCTTGAGCACCGGGGCATGCTGCGCGACCAGCGCACGCTCGACCAGGCTCATGAGTTCGCGCACGTTTCCCGGCCATGAGTAGCGCATCAGTCCCGACAGGGTGTCCGGGTCGACCCGCTCGATGCGCCGCCCGAGCCGCCGCGCGAGCTTCTGCACGCACGCATTGACGAGCGGCGGAATGTCCTCGACGCGCGCGCGCAGGGGTGGAATGTCGATGCTGAATGCCGACAGCCGCCGGAACAGATCTTCGCGGAACGCGCCGTCGCGCACGGCGCGAACGAGGTCGCGATTGGTGCTCGCGACCAGGCGCACGTCCGGCATGTTGGCATCGCGGCGATCGCCGCTCAGCGATGCGAGCGCCTGCTCGAGGCGCTCCTGCATCTCGGTGGTGAGTGCCCCGACTTCGTCCAGGAACAGGGTGCCGCCACTCGTGAAGCCGGCGATCTGCGGCAGGGCGGCGAGTTCGGCTTCGACGTTGAGCGCGGTGCAATCCAGCCGCGTGAATGTCCGCGGCGCGCGTGGACCGGCGGCGTGGATGGCCCTTGCCACCAGCTCCTTGCCGGTGCCCGGCTCGCCGCTCACCAGCACGGCGGCCTGCGTCAGCGCCGCGCGGCGCACGTCCTCGAGGATGCGTTGCCAGGCCGCGCTCTGGCCGATCATGGACTGGACGTCATGCTCGGAATCGAGCTCCGCGCGCAGCTGGCGCTTCTGTGCGCGCAGCACGGCACGCTCGCGCTTCACGTGCACCAGCCGCAATTCCGCGGCGGCCCGATCCGCCAGCACCTCGCACGCGGCCTGCTGCGAGGAGTGCGGCGCGGCCGGATGCTCCAGCCAGGCGCACAGGTGGCCGAGGACCGCGCCGTCCTTGGCGGTGAGCGGCATTCCGAAGTAGCCCGTGCAACCCTTCGGCGCGCCAGGAAACAGCGCGGGATCGACCGCCAGCAGCACGCTGTGGCCGTCATAGACGCGCGCGCAGGGTGTACCGGCCACATCGTACTCGTAGTTCGGGGCCGGCCCTTCGCGGCGCCACACCGCCAGCGTGCGCGCGCGGCGCGCCGGTGCGGCCTCGCAGATCAGCGCTTCACGGGCGTCGAGAATCGCGCCGAGATGGGCGGCGAGTACGGGGAAGAAATCCTCACTGCGCGCGCGTGCGAAGCTCGCGGCCAGAAGTTCCAGTTGTTCGCCCGGCGGCACGACAGCCATCGACCGACACTCTCGTCATCGTGGGCCGCGAGTATAGCGCGGCGCCGGGCCGGGTTGCTCTCAGGGTCGTCGCCGGCCGCAGAGGGCATCGAGGGAAATGCCGCCAGCGCCGAACACCGCGATCACGACGATCATGAATCCCCACAATACGTGCTGGGCCAGGGCAGCCTCGAAACCCTCGCTGCCGAGCACGTGCCAGTATGACACCACGGCCATGAGGTTGACCGCGAACAGCCCGAGTGCCCCCGCGCGGCTGAACAGCCCGAGGACCAGCAGGACAGGGAAGAAGAGTTCGCCGAACGTGCCGGCGATCGCGGCGATCGCCGGTGGCAGCAGCGGCACGTGGTACTCGCTGCGGAACAGCTCGAGAGTCGTGTCCCAGGTAGTTAGCTTGAGCCAACCCGACTTGAGGAACTGCCAGCTCACCCAGCAGCGCGTGGCGAGCAGCAGCAGCGAGCGCAGGTGATCGAGCCCGCGCGCCAGTTGCGCGTGCCGCCCGATCAGATAGGTGAATGCCGTCATCGAATCCTCCCGGATGTTGTTAGTGCCATGGACCGGCGCGCCCCGGCGGATATTTCGCGCGCGTCGGCATCGGCTGACAGGCGTGCGGGCGGGTGCGCCGGATGGCGCGCCCGCAACGATGCGCAGCGCAGCGGGCGGGCGCGGCGAATCAAGTACTTATCCGGCCGGCACGCATCGGGGCAATTTCACTGTTGGGTGGTTGCCACGACAACCGACGCGCATTGCCCCGGATTCAGTCCAGATCGGCGCCGAACGTGCAGCAAAAGGCGAGGACGCCCGCACCAAATTGCGTTACTTTTCGGCGCTACGGCGTCTGGGGAGGCGAAAGGCGATGCAATTGTCGCAAATGTGGCGCGAGCATCTGCAAGCGGGCTGTCCGCCCGAAATGCGCGGGCTGAGCATCGCCGGCACCGCGGCGCGTGACCTCGATGCGGAAATCACCGCCTGCGTCAGCGCCTGCGTGACTCATTCCCTGAAGATGGATTCGCGCATCGAGCGGCGCTTGCACGACATCTCGTACGCGCTCGAACACCTGGATCCGGTGTCGCCCGAGGTTGCGGCGTATTGCTCGCGGCTGAACAAGCTCGTCAGCGCCGTGCTCGTCAATGCCACGCCCGCG
This sequence comes from Steroidobacteraceae bacterium, assembly GCA_035761265.1. Taxonomy (GTDB): domain Bacteria; phylum Pseudomonadota; class Gammaproteobacteria; order Steroidobacterales; family Steroidobacteraceae; genus CADEED01. The sequence continues at coordinate 5,454 of DASTRL010000288.1, read as the reverse complement.
GCGGACGCCGCCGATGCGGATCGCGCGAGCGGCAGCGACACGGCGCGAATCGCCGTTCGCCCCGGCGTGCGGCGCCGCTGACGACCGCTACTTCGGCTCGAATTTCAGCGACAGCCCGTTCATGCAGTAGCGCTGGCCGGTCGGCTGCGGGCCATCGTTGAATACATGGCCCAGGTGGCTGCCGCAATTCCTGCAATGCACCTCGACTCGCGTCATGCCATGCGAAGTGTCGGTGGTGGTCGCGACGGCATCCGGCAACGGGCGGAAGAAGCTTGGCCAGCCCGAACCGCTCTCGTACTTCGTGCTCGACTCGAACAGCGGCTGTCCGCAGGCGCCGCAGTGGTAGACGCCCGTGCGCTTCTCGTAGTTGAGCGGACTGGAGCCGGCACGCTCGGTGCCGTGCTCGCGCAGCACGCGGAACTGGTCTGCGGAGAGCAGCGCACGCCACTCGCTCGCGGATTTCTCGACGGGGAAATGCTCGTTCGCCATTGCCTGCTCCTTCGGATGCCGTCACCTGGACCGCGGATCTGGGGGCGATATTGCAGCTCGCAAAGAAAAAGGGGATGCGCCTGCGACGCATCCCCTCGTCAGGTCTGTCCCCGTTTGCTAGGAAACGAGGAATGTCCCCATTACAGCAATGGGACCAGGAGCAATGCCACGATGTTGATGATCTTGATCAGCGGGTTGATGGCGGGCCCCGCGGTGTCCTTGTAGGGATCGCCGACGGTGTCGCCGGTCACCGAGGCCTTGTGCGCCTCGGAGCCCTTGCCGCCGAAGTTGCCTTCCTCGATGTACTTCTTGGCGTTGTCCCAGGCGCCGCCGCCGGTGCACATGGAGATGGCGACGAACAGTCCGGTGACGATGGTGCCGATGAGCAGGCCACCCAGCGCGCGGATGCCGGCGCCCGGGCCCATGAGCCAGTTCATGCCGAAGGCGATGATCACCGGGATCAGGATGGGCAGCAGCGAGGGAACGATCATTTCCTTGATCGCGGCGCGCGTCAGCAGGTCGACCGCCGTGCCGTACTCGGGCTTGGCCGTGCCTTCCATGATTCCCTTGATCTCGCGGAACTGGCGGCGCACTTCGGTCACCACCGAGCCCGCAGCGCGGCCCACGGCTTCCATGGCCATGGCGCCGAACAGATAGGGCACGAGGCCGCCGATGAACAGGCCGATGATCACCGCCGGATCAGACAGCGAGAACGACACCATCGCGAGGCCCTTCGACATCAGATGCGTCTCGAGGTTGTGCGTGTAGTCGGCGAACAGCACCAGCGCCGCGAGGCCGGCCGAGCCGATGGCATAGCCCTTGGTCACGGCCTTGGTGGTGTTGCCCACGGCGTCGAGCGGATCGGTGATGTTGCGCACCTTCTTGTCGAGCCCCGCCATCTCGGCGATGCCGCCGGCGTTGTCGGTGATCGGGCCATAGGCGTCGAGCGCCACGACCATGCCGGTGAGCGACAGCATCGCGGTGGCCGCGATCGCGATCCCGTAGAGACCACCGAGCGTGTAGGCGCCCCAGATCGCCAGACAGATGGCGATCACCGGCAGCGCCGTCGACTTCATCGACACGCCGAGCCCGGCGATGATGTTGGTGGCATGGCCGGTCTGCGACGCGGCCGCGGTCTTGCGCACCGGCGAGAACTCCGTCGCGGTGTAGTACTCGGTGATGACGATCATCGCGGCCGTGAGGCCGAGGCCGATCAGCGCGCAGCCGAACATCTCGAGCGTGAGGTTCGGATTCGCGTCGGTCCTGGGCATCAGCTGCTCGGTGATGAACCAGAAAGCGATTGCGGAGATCACGCCGGAGACGATCACGCCCTTGTACAGCGCGCCCATGATCTTGCCGCCCTCGGAAGTCTTCACGAAGAACGTGCCGATGATGGACGAGACGATGGATGCGGCGCCGAGGGCCAACGGATAGAGGACGGCATTTTCGCCCATGCCCGCCATCACCAAGCCGCCCAGCAGCATCGTGGCCACCAGCGTGACCGCATAGGTCTCGAACAGGTCGGCCGCCATGCCGGCGCAGTCGCCCACGTTGTCGCCGACGTTGTCGGCGATCACCGCCGGGTTGCGCGGGTCGTCTTCGGGAATGCCGGCTTCCACCTTGCCGACCAGGTCGGCGCCGACGTCGGCGCCCTTGGTGAAGATGCCGCCACCGAGGCGCGCGAAGATCGAGATCAGCGACCCTCCGAAGGCCAGGCCGACGAGCGCGTGCAGCGCCGTCTCCCGGTCGACGCCGTGCACCAGCACCGTGTAGTAGCCCGCCACGCCTAACAAGCCGAGCCCCACCACCAGCATGCCGGTGATCGCGCCGCCCTTGAAGGCCACCTGCAGCGCCGCGTTCAGCCCGTGGTTGGCCGCCTCGGCCGTGCGCACGTTGGCGCGCACCGAGATGTTCATGCCGATGTAGCCCGCGAGCCCCGAAAGGATGGCGCCGACCGCGAATCCGCCGGCCGTGTACCAGTTGAGCGCGAGGCCGATGATCACGAACAGCAGTACGCCGACCACCGAGATCGTCGTGTACTGGCGGTTGAGGTACGCCTTTGCTCCCGCCTGGATGGCCGCTGCAATGTCCTGCATGCGCGCGTTACCTGCCGGCAGTTTGAGGATGGCCATCATCGAGAACACACCGTACAAAACGGCGATCACGCCGGCGCCGATCGCCAGCCACAGCCACGTCGTGGCAGTCATGCAGAGCTCCTACAGAATCAAAGATTTATAGATTTTTGATCTGACTGGGAGCTCGCGCCCCGAGCCAAAAGGGCGCGCACTATAACAATGAGGCGGGACCGGGCCAACCACAGGAGGGAAATGACAGCGCGAGACATGCGTTGTGTAGTGCGCCGGCTGCACCTGGTGATAGGGGTACGACGAAGAAATCGTCGATCCAGACTTGATCAAGCTCCTGGCCGGCCCCTGCGCCGTCGAGCCGTTGCCGCAAATCTGGCCGCCGACTCTCCTAGGGCCTGATCGCCCAGGTGCCGATGGCGGTCTGGCATGCCGTCCCCGCCCGCTTCTCGGTCCTGGCCCCGCGAACTGCGGTCAGCGTGAAATTTCGGCAGGACTTCCCATCCAGCTTCTCGCCGCTGCCAGGGACCACCACATATGTCACGCCGGTCGCCGCGTTGTTCCAGCGGACGGCTCTGCCGGCGGTGCCGATTTCGAGCGCGTGTCCGAAACAGCCGCGATCGGCTTCGTCCAGTTCGCGCCCGATGCGTGACCCCACCAGGGCACCGACCGCAGCGCCGATGATCACGGCTACAGTGCGGTTCTCTTCCGAAGCGGTGCGTGCGCCGACAGCTCCGCCGATCACGCCACCCACCAGCGCGCCGATCTCCTCGCGATTGCAGCTGCCCGAGGAGATGCCGTAGTCGCGCTCCCACTTCGTACCCGTGTAGCCCACGTACTCGGGATCGTGCTTCTTGCGCCAACCATGCGCCGGCGCGTGCGCGGGCGGATCGGCGAGCGCGCCAGCCGACGCTAACACCGTCACTGCCATTGCGACGAACGAGGGAAAGCGATTGCGCATGGCAGACTCCACGGAAAGGTGAACGGCACCGGCTTTGTAGCCCATGGCCGTTTTACCCGCGAACTTCGCTGGCCGGCGACAGGTGCCGTCGGCTTCCGTGCGCCGGGTCGCAGATTCAATGCCTCACGGCTTGAATTCGGTGTTGAGCTTCTTCTTCACCGCCACGCCTTTGATGGTCGTGTACACGGGCAGGCCGTTCTTGTACGGCGGGTAGTCCTCGCCCTCGATCAGCGGCTGCAGGTATTCGCGGCACTTCTGCGTGATGCCGAAGCCGTCCTCGGTGATGTAGTCGCGCGGCAGCTTCTTCTCGACGTTGGCCACCTCGGAAAGGGGCACGTGTCCGACCACCCATTTATAGGGCTTCGACCTCTTGCGGATGATGGTCGGCATGACGGCGTCCTTGCCCGCAACCGCGAGCTCCACCGCGGCCTTGCCCATCGCGTACGCCTGTTGCACGTCGACCTTGGAGGCGACGTGGCGCGAGGCGCGTTGCAGATAGTCGGGCACCGCCCAGTGGTACTTGTAGCCGTGCGCCTCGCGCACCATGTTCGCCACGACCGGGGCCACGCCGCCGAGCTGCGTGTGACCGAAGGCGTCCTTGGTGCCCGCGTCGGCGAGGAACTTGCCTTCGGCATCGTGCACGCCTTCGGACACGACCACCACGCAGTAACCCACGCGGCTAACTACTTCCTTGACCTTCGCCAGGAACTTCTCCTTGTCGAAGGCGATCTCGGGGAACAGGATGACGTGCGGCGCCTCGTCCGCTCCCGAGCCTGCGAGCCCCGCGGCCGCGACGATCCAGCCGGCGTGGCGTCCCATGACCTCCATGACGAACACCTTGGTGGAGGTCTTCGCCATCGATGCGACGTCGAGCGCCGCCTCGCGCGTGGAGATCGCCACGTATTTCGCCACGCTGCCGAAACCCGGCGTGCAGTCGGTGTGCGGCAGATCGTTGTCGACGGTCTTCGGCACGCCCACGCAGATCACCCGGTGACCGAGCTGATCCCCGATTTGCGAGACCTTGTTCGCCGTGTCCATCGAGTCGTTGCCGCCGTTGTAGAAGAAGTATCCGATGTCATGCGCCTTGAAGACCTCGATGAGGCGCTCGTACTTGGCGCGATCCTGCTCGAGACTCTTGAGCTTGTAGCGCGCCGAACCGAATGCGCCGGCGGGCGTGTAGCGCAGTCCCTTGATGGTGGCGCGCGATTCGCGGCTCACGTCGATCAGGTCCTCGGTCAGCGCACCGACGATGCCGTGGCGGCCCGCGTAGACCTTGCCGATCTGCTTCGCCTTCATCGCCGCCTCGATGACGCCCGCGGCGGAGGCATTGATGACCGCGGATACGCCGCCGGACTGAGCATAAAACGCGTTCATCGGCCTGGATTTCTTCGCAGCGGGACGTTTCGCCATGGTGGTTTGCCTGAAGTTTTGGGTTTGGGTAGTGTGACGGCCCTTCGAGGGGGCGGACACAGGTCAAGAATCTAGCATGCGTATCGTACTCATGGGCGCGCCCGGATCGGGCAAGGGCACTCAGGCTCAGCGCCTCGAAAAGAAATTCGGCATCCCGCAGATCTCCACCGGCGACATCCTGCGCAAGCACCTGGCGGAAGGCACGCCGCTCGGCTTGCGCGCCAAGGAGATCATGGCTTCGGGAGGCTACGTCGACGACGAGACCATGCTGGCGATCATCCGCGAGCGCCTGTCGCAGCCCGACGCCGCGCGGGGATTCATCCTCGACGGGTTCCCGCGAACCGTGGCCCAGGCGGAAGGGCTGAGCAAGCTGCTCGCCGAGCTCGGCACGCCGCTCGATGCCGTGGTGCTGTTCGACGTCGACAATGACCAGCTCGTGAAGCGCGTCTCCGGCCGGCGCACCTGTGAATTCTGCAAGAAGGTGTTCAACGTGAATTTCGCGCCGCCGGG
>DASTRL010000287.1:0-13056 GCA_035761265.1 Steroidobacteraceae bacterium | reverse complement strand
GATGTACGCCGGCGCTGCGGCCTGCATCCTCCTGGGGCAATGCGCTCACGACCTGCGCCCCTCGATGACCGCCTCGAGCACCGCCATGCGCACGGCGACGCCGTTGCGCACCTGGTCGCGGATCACCGATTGCGGGCCGTCCGCGACGTCGGAGGCGATCTCGATGCCGCGGTTCATCGGCTGCGGATGCATGACGATGGCATCCGGCCGGGCCTTCGCCAGCCGTTCGGATGACAGGCCGAATTTCGCGAAGTAGCGGTCGGCGTCCGGGATCTGCGCGGTCGCCATGCGCTCCTTCTGGATGCGCAACATCATCACCACGTCGACTCCGACGATTCCGGAATCGAGTGAGCTGATCCGCTCGCAACCCGCGAATTCGCCGGCGTCGGGCATCAGCGCCTTCGGCGCGACGATGCGCAGCTCCGCGACGCCGAGCGTGGTCAGCACGTGCCAGGCCGAGCGCGCCACGCGCGAGTGCCTGACGTCGCCGACGATGGCCACCTTGAGCCCATCGAAACTGCCCTTGCGCTGCTGGATGGTGAGCGCATCGAGCAGTCCCTGCGTGGGATGCGCCACGTGCGCTTCACCGGCCGACAGCACGCTCACGTGCGGCTTCACGTGCGATGCAACCAGCCCCGGGACGCCCGATTCGGCATCGCGGATCACGAACACGTCGACGTGGCAGGCTTCGAGCGTGTAGATGGTATCCAGCATGCTCTCGCCCTTGACGCGCGAGGACAGCTGTACTTCGAGGTTGACGACATCGGCGCCGAGCCGCTTCGCGGCGAGCTCGAAGGACACGCGCGTGCGCGTCGAGGGCTCCGTGAACATGTTCGCCACGGTCACGCCGGCCAGGCTCTTGTTCTGCACCGGCGGTTCGCCGACCGGTTTCACGAACTTCTGCGCGCGGGCCAGCAGTGATTCGATCTGCGCGCGCGTCAATCCTTCGAGGGTCAGCAGATGTCGAAGTGTGCCGTTGGCTCTAGTCTGTTCAGTCATATCAACCTAGATGCGAGGAAAACCAGCGTTCCAGGATCACCGCAGCCGCGGTGGCATCGATGTCCGCGGCCGTCACGCGCCGCCTCTTGAGCCCGCTCGCCCGCGCCGCGCGCAGCCGCTCTTCGGCATCCTGCGAGGACCAGCGTTCATCGACGAGGTCGACGGGCAGGGCGCAACGTTGCTTGAGGTCGGCGGCGAAGCGGCGCGCGTGTTCGGTGAGTGTGCTCACGGAGCCGTCGGCATTATAGGGCTCCCCGACCACGATGCGCTCGGGGCGCAGGTCGTCGAGCACGCGTTGCAGGGCGGGCCAGTCGGGTCCGCCGGTGCCGTTGCCGATGGCGCCGCGCGGACGCGCACTGCGCGTCAGCGTGTCACCGCTGGCGATGCCAATTCTCTTGAGTCCGAAGTCGAGTGCGAGGACGGTCGCTGCCTTGTCAGGCATGACCGGAGAACGAGGTGAGCTGCCCGGCTTCGACGCCGAGCAACCGCAGCGAGGCGAGCCAGCGCTCCTCGTAGGGCAGGTCGAAGATCACGCTTTCATCCGCCGGCACCGACAGCCAGGAGTTGTCGAGCATCTCGCGCTCGAGCTGGCCGGCCTCCCAGCCCGCATAGCCCAGCGCGATGAACGCTTTTTCGGGGCCGGTGCCGGTGGCCATGGCCGCGAGCACGTCGCGCGAGGTGGTGACCTGGATGGAATCGGAGATGCGGTGCGTCGAGTCCCAATCGCCACCGGGCCGATGCAGCACGAAGCCGCGATCCTGGTGCACGGGACCGCCGCGCAGCACCGGCAGCTCGGCCGCGCGCCGGTCGGTAGGCTCGATCTTCATCTGCTCGAACACTTCGTTGAGCGTCATCGACAGCGGCCGGTTGAGCACGATGCCCAGCGCGCCTTTCTCACCGTGTTCGCAGATCAGCGAGACCGTCTGCGAGAAGTTCGGATCGGTGAGCTGGGGCATCGCGATCAGCAGGTGATTCGACAGACTCGTGGTGCCGGCCATATGCGCGGCAGTCTACTGTGAATCCGCCGGCGCGGTCACCGTGCCGCGCCTTACGTGGCCACCCGCAAATTCCCACCCGTATGTGAAACGCAACAGGCGGTATCGGTCGGCGAGATCCTTCGGAAAAGGATCGAACGGGCTGGCGAGTTTCAATATGTCGACGGCAGCCTGGTCGAGTTTCGGCGAGCCGCTGGAATGGACGATGCTCGCGGATTCGAGCGTGCCATCGGCCAGGATGACCACCTCCACATCCGGATTGCGCGTGCCAGGCGCGCGCCAGGCGGCCTGCGGGTAGTTCATGGTCCCGAGGCGTTCGATCTTGGTGCGCCATGCCACCAGGTAGGGTGCGACCAGTGCTTCCCGGGTGTCGGGCGTGACCCACAATTCATCGCGCTGCGGGCCGCGCACCTTCTGCTCGTCGGCGTCGTCGACGCCGAGCTTGTCGCGCTCGCTGTTGCCTTCCGCCAGCACCGGCACCTCCGGCCGGTCCACGAGGCTCGCGGGCGGTGCGAAGTACATGATCTCCGGCATCGGCGCGCTGGTAGTTAGCACGCGGCCGTCGGCCGTGGCCATCAGCGCGCCGGCGTCATCCAGCAGCGCGGTGCCATCGGCGCGCCCGTTGTTGGCGGCGTGTTCGGCGGCGGCGCGCGGGCTGCGCGCCTCGGGCGTGTCGGCATTGCCGGAGCCCAGCTGCGTTCGCTGGGCCAGGTAGGTGGCGGAGTCGTTCTTGCGGGCTTCCGGCACGTCGTCGGACACGATCAGCACTTCCAGCCCCGGCGCGCCCTGGCCCTCCTGCTTCACGCCGCCGAAGGTCACTCCCACGATGATGACGCCGTGCACCAGCGCGGCCATGAACACCGTGGTGGTGAGCCGGTCGCGCGACGGGGCGAAGCCTTCGCGCAGCTGCAGCGCGCGCGAGCTCATCCAGGCGTGCTCCTGCCGCCTACGCGGCGTTCAAAAGCTTCGATCACCATGGCTCCGATATTGAGCCCGAACTGCTGGTCGAGTTCACGTATTCCTGTCGGACTCGTGACGTTGATCTCGGTCACGAAACCGCCGATCACGTCGAGGCCCACGAACACCATGCCGCGCTCGGCGAGCACCGGGCCGATCTCCGACGCGAGCCAGCGATCGCGCTCGGTGAGCTCGCGGCCCACGCCCCTGGCGCCGGCGGCCAGGTTGCCGCGGTTGTCCGTGGGCAGCGGGATCCGGGCGAGGGCGTAGGGGACCGGCTCGCCGTCGATGAGCAGCACGCGCGAGTCGCCGGTCGCGGCGATCTCCGGCAGGTAGCGCTGCGCGATGGCGAATTGCTGGCCGTAGTCGGTCAGGGTCTCGATGATCACCGGCAGATTCTTGTCGCCCTGGTCGGTCACGAATATCGACCTCCCGCCCATGCCGTGCAGCGGCTTGATGACGATGCGGCCGTGCTCGACGGCGAAGGCCCTGATGTCGGTGGCCGAGCGCGTGATCAACGTGGGTGCGCAGCACTGCGGGAACCAGGCCGTGAACACCTTCTCGTTCATGTCGCGCAACCCCTGCGGCTTGTTCGCGACGAGGGCGCCCTGCAGCTCGGCGCGCTCCAGGATGTACGTGGTGTAGATGTACTCGGCATCGAAGGGCGGATCCTTGCGCATGAACACGCAGTCGAATTCGCCGAGCTTGTACACCTGCGACTCGCCGAGCTCGAACCACTTCCGGGAATCGTCGTGGACGGTCAACGAGCGACCGTGGCCGAGGGCGACGCCGTCGCGCAGGAACAGGTCGGACTGCTCGAAGTAGGTGAGCTTCCAGCCACGAGCGGACGCCGCAAGCAACATGGCAAGTGTGGAGTCCTTCGCAAATTTGATCTTCGCGATCGGGTCCATCACGACCGCGAGACTTAGGGCTTTTGGCATCACCAACTCCGTCCTCAAAAACGTGACGTGACCGGCATAGCCGGGGGTATTCCTATATGTTAAAACGCCCCACAGCTTGCCGTTCCGCGCCGCATTTTAATAGCGGTCGGAATGACGCTTTTCGTTTGTCCAGGAGAGGTTTGCGTGTGAACGACACCAGCTCCCACCTCAAGGGTTTGAAAGTTCTCGTCATCGACGACAGCAAGACCATCCGCAAGACGGCGGAGACGCTGTTGGCCAAGGAAGGCTGCGAGGTGTACACGGCCGTCGACGGGTTCGACGCGCTCGCGAAGGTGGCCGACTACACGCCCGACATCGTGTTCGTCGACATCATGATGCCGCGGCTCGATGGCTACCAGACCTGCTCGCTGATCAAGCACAACAAGGTCTTCAAATCGATTCCGGTGATCATGCTGTCTTCGAAGGATGGTCTGTTCGATCGCGCTCGCGGGCGCATCGTGGGGTCGGAGTACTACCTCACGAAGCCCTTCACGAAGGACGAGCTGCTGTCCGCCATCGAGACACACGTCGGCGCGAGGTAAGTATGGCTCTCATTTTGATCGTGGATGATTCCCCGACCGAAGTGCACGTCATGAAGAAGGCACTGGAAAAATCCGGCTATCAGACCGCGACCGCCAACGACGGCGCCGAGGGCGTGCGCATGGCGCGCGAAATGACCCCGGACCTGATTTTCATGGACGTCGTGATGCCGGGCGTGAACGGCTACCAGGCCACGCGCACGCTGTCGAACGATCCGAAGACCAAGACCATCCCCATCATCATGGTCACCTCCAAGGGGCAGGAAACCGACAAGATCTGGGGTCTGAGGCAGGGCGCGGTCGACTACATGGTCAAGCCCGTCTCGCCCGACCAGCTCGTCGCCAAGGCGCAGGCGACTCTCGCCGCCTGAGGGCCGGCGTCTTCATGAACGAAGCTGCGTCACTCAAATCCCTGCGCGATCGTCCGTTCGAGCTTCTCGCCGAGCTCGAGCGCCGTGGACGCGCGGTCACCGCCGCGGCTGCCTCGGAGAACCCGGGCGCGCGCGAGTGGGTGGGAGTGGCGTTTCGCATGGCGGGCGAGCTGTATCTCGCCGCCCGCGAAGAGACCCGCGAGGTGCTCGCCGTGCCCGCGGGTATGACGCGCGTCCCCGGGGCCAAGACCTGGGTCAAGGGCATCGCCAATGTGCGCGGCCAGCTGCTGCCCATCCTCGATCTGCGCCAGTATCTGGGCTCGGGTGTCACGCCGAACACGCGCAACGTACGCGTGATCGTCGTCAATCACCGGGATGTCCCCGCCGGCCTGCTGGTCGATGAAGTGCTCGGCTTCCGTCGTTTCTCCGAATCCGAATTTTCCGGCGACGCGCCACCGACCGTGGTGCGCTGCGAACGCTACCTCGCGGGCGCATTCCGGCGCGGCCCCGAACAATGGCCGGTCTTGAGCCTGCGCCAGCTCGTGGAGAGCCCGTCCTTCCAGGAGGCGGCGGCATGAGCACCGACGGCGGCGGGTCGCGATCCCTGAAATCGCTGAATGGCCTGATCACGGCGACGCTCGTGTGCCTGGTGCTGAGCGTGGCCGCCTGGCTCGGTGCCTGGCTCGCGGGACTCGACCTTCTGTATGCGGCAGCCGGCGCGCTGGCGCTGGCCACGGCGGTGCCGCTGTTCCTGATGTTCCAGCGCGTCAAGGTGGTCGAGAGCGACTTCGGCCATCGCGAGGCGCTGTCGCTCGCGCAGCGCAAGGAAACCGAACGCAACCAGCAGGCCATCCTGCGACTGCTCGACGAACTCGCGCCGCTCGCGGACGGCGACCTCACCGTGCAGGCGACGGTGACGGAAGACATCACCGGCACCATTGCCGATTCGATCAACTACGCCATCGGCGTGCTGCGCGATCTGGTCAGCACCATCAACCAGTCGGCCATCCAGCTCGACGGTGCCACCCGCCAGACGCAGGCCCTGTCCGCGCATCTCGCCAAGGCTTCGAGCGCGCAATCCAAGCAGATTTCCGGCGCCACCGAATCGGCCGCCAGCATGGCCAACTCCACCGAGGCCATCTCCGGCAATGCCGAGCGCGCCTCGGACGTGGCGCGTCACTCGGTGGACGTGGCGCACAAGGGCGGCGACGCCGTGCGCCGCACCATCGACGGCATGAACACCATCCGCGAGACCATCCAGGAAACCAGCAAGCGCATCAAGCGACTGGGTGAGAGCTCGCAGGAGATCGGCAACATCGTCGAGCTCATCAATGACATCGCCGAGCAGACCAACATCCTGGCGTTGAACGCCTCCATCCAGGCCTCGATGGCCGGCGATGCGGGCCGGGGCTTCGCGGTGGTCGCCGACGAGGTGCAGCGCCTGGCCGAGCGCGCCGCGGCGGCGACTCGCCAGATCGAAACCCTGGTGCGCGCGATCCAGGCGGACACGAACGAAGCCGTGGTCTCGATGGAACGCTCGACCACCGACGTGGTGGGCGGCGCGCTGCTCGCCGAGAACGCCGGCGCGGCGCTGGAAGAGATCGAGCAGGTTTCGAACCAGATCGCGAGCCTGGTGCAGAACATCTTCTCGAGCTCGCGCCAGCAGGTGACCGAGGCGCAGAAGATCGCGCGGAACATGCAGGTGCTGAAGGAGATCTCCACGCAAACCGCCGAGTCGACCACCGCGACCTCGCAGAGCATCGCCAAGCTCGCGCAGCTGTCCGCGGCCATGCGCCAGTCGGCTTCGGGCTTCCGCCTGCCCGGCGCGCCGGTTCCGCGTCAGGTGGCGGCGGCGGGTGCGGCCATTGCCGCGGCCGCGGCGGCGACCACGGGCATCAGCCCGGTGCCCTCGACGGGCGGCACCACGCGCAACCGGACCATTTCACTCGCTTCCTAACTAATGCCCGAAGTCGCATCACAGACCCTGGATCTCGTCGGCCGCGAGCTCAACAACACCCTGGCCGAGGCGCGCACCGCGCTCGAGACCTTCGTCGAGCAACCGGAGAACGTGGTGCTGCTGCAGCGCTGCGTCAGCGACCTGCACCAGGTGCAGGGAGTCCTGCGGCTGCTGGAAATCTTCGGCGCCGCGCTGCTCGCCGAAGAGATGGAGCAGGTCACCAAGTACCTGCTCACCCCGGCTTCGCAGAAGAACCAGGCCGAGACCCTCGACGCGCTGATGCGCGCCATGGTGCAGCTGCCGAGCTACGTGGAACGCGTGCTGGCCGGCGGCCGCGACCTGGCGCTGGTGCTGTTGCCGCTGCTCAACGATCTGCGCGCCGTGCGTGGCAGCGCGCTGCTGTCCGAAGGCACGCTGCTGCTGCTGAATCTCAAGTCCGACCAGCAGGCCGCGCCCGTCGCGCCGGCCGCCGGCGAACCGGCCCTGACGGTCGCGCAGTGGGCGCGGCGCCTGCGCACCCGCTTCCAGCTCGGCCTGGTCGGCTGGATCCGCGGCGAGCGGCCGGAACAGAACCTCGAGATCCTCGAAACCGTCGCCCACCAGCTCGAGCAGGTCGCGACCCGGCAGGCGGTGTTCCAGTTGTGGTGGGTGGTCGGCGCCATCATCGAGGCCTTGCGTGACGGCGGGCTCGAGACGGGCGTATCCATCAAGCGTCTCATGGGTCTCGCCGATCGCGAGATCCTGCAGCTCTACACGCAGGGCGAAGCGCGCTATGCGCAGAACCCGCCGGTCGAGTTGCTGAACAACCTTCTCTACTATGCCGCTCGGGCCACCAGCGATGGACCCAAGGTCACCGCGGTGCGTGCCTCGTTCCGGCTCAACGAATTGCTGCTGGTCGACGACTCGGTCGAGCAGGAGCGCGAGAACCTCTCGGCGCCTTCGGTGAAGCTGATGCGCACCGTGTCGGCGGCCATCCGCGAGGACCTCGGCAAGGTCAAGGATGTACTCGACATCTACGTGCGCCGCGGCGGTCAACCCGCCGAGCTCGAGGCGCAGGTCGGGATGCTGCGCAAGATCGGTGACACGCTGGGCGTGCTCGGACTCGGCGAGCTGCGCCAGCTCGTGCTCGAGGAGACCGGCCGGCTCGAAGCCATGGCCGCCGGCAAGACTCCCGCCGACCATGCGGCTCTGGTGCACATCGCCGCCACGCTCATCAATGTCGAGGATCGCCTCGACCGCGATCTGATCGGGTTGATCGTTCCCAAGGCGCCGGCGGAAGCCACGCCGGAATCGGGCGACGTCGATTTCCAGCAGGTGCAGGCCGCCGTGCTGCGCGAGTGCAGCGTCAACCTGGTGCGCGTCAAGGAGGCGATCGCCTCGAACGTCGCCGGCACGCTCGACAGCGGCGCGCTCGATGCCTGGCCGGGCCTGATTGCCGGCATCAAGGCCGGCCTGCTGATGCTCGGCAAGACGCGCGCCGTCGAGATCGTGGACGGCATCGCGAAGAACCTCCACGACCTGTTGCAGCCGGGCGGCACCGCGGTGCCGCCTAACTACCTCGACCGACTGGCGGATGCGGTGGTCAGTCTCGAGTACTACATGGAGACGCTGCAGGCCGGCCGCGCCGATCCCTGGTACATGCTCGACAACGCGCAGACCTGCCTGCAGGCACTGTCGCAGATGCCCAAGCGCGTGGTGCCCACGGTGCCGCCGCTGGGCCCGGAAGCCTACGCGGCCACCGTGCTGCTGGCGGACGCCGGCGCCACGGCGCGCGCGCACGCGTTGCAGGCCGGCGTGGTGCCGCCGAACATCCAGGGCGTCGCGCCCACGCTGCACCAGTCGGCGCAGCCGCCGGCTCGCCAACCGGTCAACATCGACCCCGAGCTGCTCACTCTTTATATAGAGGAAGCGCGCGAGGAGGTCGCCCGCATCGGCAAGCTGTTCCCCGCCTGGGAGCAGAACCCGCTCGAGACCGAGGCGCTGTCGGGCGTGCGTCGCGCGTTCCACACGCTCAAGGGCTCGGGTCGCATGGTCGGCGCCACCGATATCAGCGAATTCGCGTGGGCCATCGAAAACCTGCTCAACAAGATCATCGAGAACACGCTGCAGCGCTCACCGGGCATCCTGGCCACGGTGCGCGATGCGGTCGCGGTGGCCGGCGAGCTGGTCAATTCGCTCGAGTCGGGCAAGCCGCCGCCGACGCGCACGCAGGACATCATCGATCGCGCGCACGCGCTCGCGGCCAACAAGCTGTCGGGCGGCCAGAGCAGCGTGCTCGAAAGCCTGGAGCGCACGCAGGAGACGAGCCGCGTCGAATCCCTCGATGCCACGGGTCGCGTGCCGACCCTGCAGGCCAGCCCTGAGCCGCCTCGCGCGGCGCAAGCCGCCTCCGTCGAGGCCGCCGGGCCCGCCGCGGCGGCCGAAGACTGGTTGCTGGAAGAGTCGGAGGCGCCGGGCGAGGAGATCGTGCTGTCGGCGCCCGATGAGGACACCAGCGGCGACCTGCAGTTGCGCGACATCTACAGCCGCGAGACCGAGGTCAACATCAACGCAGTGCAGCGTTTCATCGACGGCGCGCGCGGGCACGAGCCGCCGCACGTGGTCAGCGAGGAAGCCTATCGTGCCTGCCACACGCTGGCCGGCAGCTCGCGCATGGCGGAAGCGCGCCACGGCATCCGCCTGACCGCGCCGCTCGAACACTGGATCCGCAAGGCGTTCGACAGTGGCGTCGGTCTCGAGAGCTCGGATCTCGAACTGCTCGCCGACTGCATGGGTGCCATGAAATCCGTGGCTTCCAATCTCGACGAGTCGACCGGCTTCTTCCAGTCGCACGGCGCGCTGCTGGCTCGCATCGAGCAGGCCACCGACAGCCTCGACCAGCGCATCATCGATGCGGCCAGCGCCGCGGAGCTTGCCACGGCACCCGCGTCCGCTGCCGCCGCCGGTGCGCCCGTCCCAGCCGCGCCGGCGGTCGCGGCGACTCCCGCTTCCTTTCCGCCCAAAGCAGCGTCCGTAGCCGCAGAGAGCGCTCCGGCGGCCGCGCCAGCCGACATCGTCGAAGATGTCGTCACCGATTTCGATCAGGACATCGCCAGCATCTTCACCGACGAAGCGGTGGAGCTCATCGATGCAGCCCAGGGCGCGCTCGCGCAGTGGAACGAGAATCGCAGCAGCGTCGACGGACTCACCGCGCTGAAGCGTCCGCTGCACACGCTCAAGGGTGGCGCGCGCATGGCGGGCCTGATTCCCATGGGCGACCTGTCGCACGAGCTGGAAACGCTGTTCATGCAGATCGACAGCGGCATCGTCTCGCCGGACGACCGCGCATTCCAGCTGGCGCAGTCCGCGCTCGACGAACTGGCGCGCATGCGTGAGTCGGTCAGCGTCGGCAAGGGTGTCACCACCGCGCGCGGCCTGATCGCGCGCATCCAGGCGCTGGCGAATCCCGCCGCCGCCACACCGGCAGCCGCGGCGCCTGTGCCGGCTCCTGCGCCGGCTCCCGTTCCCGCAGCCGTGGCAACCCCGACGCCCCCCGCGGCGGCGAAACCCGCCCCGCCGGCACCGAAGCCTGCGCCGGTGGCCGAGCCGCCGGTAGTTAGCCCGCCTGCCGCGCCGAAGGCCGCGCCGGTCCTGACGGCGGTGCCGACGCCCAAGCCGGCGCCGCAGCCGCGCGCCGAGGTCTCCCCCGAGCCGCCGGTGCTTGCGCCGGTATGGAACGCGGAGGCTCCGGCGGTCAAACCGCCGCTCGAGAAGCCCATGGTGGTGTCGGCGCACGTGGTCGATCCGCCTTCCATCGTGACGCGCAGCGCGCCCAAGGAACCGCCCTCCGCAGGCTTCGCCAGGGACTCGAAGGACGGCGAGGCCGATGCGCCGCTGCTGCCACCGGGCGCCGTGCCGCCGGGTCGCGAGCCCACGGCGCCTTCCGATCGCCCGGAGCTCGCACGCGTCGACGCCGAGCTGCTCGATCAGCTGTTGAACAATTCCGGCGAGGCCAGCATCGCGCGCGCCCGCCTCGAGCAGCAGATCGGCTCGATCGACTTCAACGTGGGCGAGCTGTCGCGCACGGTCACCCGCCTCAAGGAGCAGCTGCGCAAGCTCGAGCTCGAGACCGAGGCGCAGATCCTGCATCGCTACGAGGAGGAAAAAGGCTCGCGCGGCGAGTTCGATCCGCTGGAGCTCGATCGGTATTCGTCCATCCAGCAGTTCTCGCGCGCGCTCGCCGAGACGGCCAACGACGTGGGCAGCATCCAGCAGTTGCTGGAGACGCTGACCAAGGACACGCAGAACCTGCTGACGCAGCAGGCGCGAACCATCACCGAACTGCAGAACGGCCTGATGCGCACGCGCATGGTGCCATTCCAGCGCCACGCCCAGCGCCTGGCCCGCATCGTGCGCCAGGCCGCTACGGACACGCACAAGAAGGCCGAGCTGCAGATCGAGGGTGCCTCCGGCGAGCTCGATCGCCAGGTGCTCGAACGCATGATGCCGCCCTTCGAGCACATGCTGCGCAACGCCGTGGCCCACGGCATCGAAGCGCCCGAAGAACGCAAGAAGAAGGGCAAGAACGAGACCGGCACGATCACCATTGCCTTGCATCGCGAAGGCAGCGAGGTGGTCGTCGAGGTGGCCGACGACGGCGCCGGCATGAACCTCAAGGCCATCCGCGACAAGGGAATTTCGCTCGGCCTGGTGCGTGCCGATCAGCAGCTTTCCGACGACGACATCATGCAGCTCATCCTCGAGCCCGGCTTCTCGACCGCGGGCCAGGTGAGCACGCTGTCGGGCCGCGGCGTCGGCATGGACGTGGTGGCCAACGAGATCAAGAAGCTCGGCGGCGCGCTGCACATGGAGACCAAGCCGGGCCAGGGCTCGCGCTTCACGATCCGCCTGCCGCTGACGCTGGCGATCTCGCATGCCCTCATCTTGCGCGCCAACGACGAGCTGTACGCGCTGCCATTGCCGACCGTGGAAGGCGTGGTACGCCTGTCGCGCGCGGAAGTCGAAGCGCATCTCGGGCCCGAAGCGCCGCCGTTCGAATACGGCGGACAGAAGTACAAGTTCCAGCACCTGGCGTTCTACGTGGGCCGGGAGCCCGGGCCACTGCCCGACGGTGACGTGACCGTGCCCGTGATCCTGGTGCGCGCGGGCGAGCATTCCACGGGCCTCGTGACCGACGAGCTCGTCGGCAGCCGCGAGATCGTCGTGAAAACCGTGGGCCCGCAGATCGCCGCCATTCGCGGCATCTCCGGCGCCACGATCCTCGGCGACGGCCGCATCGTCATCATTCTCGACATCGGCGCGCTGGTGCGCGCGGACTGGCGCACGCGCAGCGAACCGGTCATGCCACGCGAGAAGACCGACACGCGCAGCGTGGCGCTGGTCGTCGACGACTCGATCACCGTGCGCCGCGTGACGCAGAGACTGCTCGAGCGCAACGGCATGCGCGTGCTGACGGCACGCGATGGCGTGGATGCCATGGAGATGCTCCAGGAGCACACGCCGGACATCATCCTGCTCGACATCGAGATGCCGCGCATGGACGGCTATGAAGTGGCCACGCAGGTGCGTGCGGATGCGCGGCTCTCGGGGATTCCGATCATCATGATCACCTCGCGCGTCGGCGAGAAACACCGCGCGCGCGCCATCGAGATCGGCGTCGACGATTACCTCGGCAAGCCGTACCAGGAGGCGCAGCTGCTCGAGGCCATCGAGCCGCTGATCGCGCGCCGCCGCGAGGCGCACTTGCGGGAAGCCAACTAGGGGCGCGTATGGCCGAACGGATCTCCGAAATCTACAGCCTGCTGGTGCCGTTGCTCGACGGGCGCCTGATCATCCCGCGCTCCTGCGTCGCCGAAGTGGTGGGCTTCCAGCAGCCCTCGGAGATGCCGGGCGCGCCGCCGTGGTACCTGGGCATGTTCTCGTGGGGCAGCCGGCAGATTCCGCTGATCTCCTTCGAGGGCACCTGCGGGCAGACCATCCCGCCGCTGACCGGGCGTACGCGCGTCGTCGTGCTGTTCGCGCTCGGCTCGCAGATCGAGGGGGGTTATTACGGCATGGTGTCGCAGGGCTTCCCGCAGCTGGTGCGCGTCAGCGCCGACATCCTGCGCCCCGATCCGACCAAGACCTTCCCCGAGCGCACGCCGATCATCTCGCAAGTGCGCATGATCAACGAGGCGCCGTGGATCCCCGATCTCGAGCGCATCGAGGAGATGGTCGCCGAGGAAACATCCGTCCTGGTGGAGTAAGAGGTGCCGGGTGGGGAAAGTGGGGATTAGCCCCGCACGCCGCCATGCATAC
>DASTRL010000286.1:0-25702 GCA_035761265.1 Steroidobacteraceae bacterium | reverse complement strand
CGGGCCTACGAGGCAGAGGATCGGGCCCTTGATCTTGTCGACGCGCTGCTGGACGGCCAGGTATTCGACGATGCGCTCCTTGACCTTCTCCAGCCCATAGTGATCTTCCTCGAGCACCTGCTCGGCGCGCGCGATGTCCTTGAGCACCTTGGTGCGCTTCTTCCACGGCACCTTGACCAGCCAGTCGATGTAGTTGCGCACCACGGTGGCCTCGGCCGACATGGGCGACATCATCTTGAGCTTGTTGAGCTCGGCGTTGGCCTTCTCCAGCGCCTCCTTGGGCATGCCGGCTTTCTTGATGCGGTTCTCGAGCTCGGTGAGCTCGTTGCCGCCCTCTTCCATCTCGCCGAGTTCCTTCTGGATGGCCTTCATCTGCTCATTCAGGTAGTACTCGCGCTGGCTCTTCTCCATCTGCGCCTTGACGCGGCCGCGGATGCGCTTCTCGATCTGCAGCACGTCCATCTCGCCCTCGATGGCGACCAGCACGTGCTCGAGGCGTTTGCGCACGTCGAGGATCTCCAGGACCTTCTGCTTCTCGGGCAGCTTGAGCGCCATGTGCGCGGCGACGGTGTCGGCCAGGCGGCCGGGCTGCTCGATGCCGGCGAGCGCGGTCAGCACCTCGGGCGGCACCTTCTTGTTGAGCTTCACGTACTGCTCGAACTGCGAGATCACCGAACGCGCCAGCACGTCGAGCTCCTTCTCGTCGTAGGTGTCGGCGTCGGGCTCGGTGGTCACGTCGGCGGTGTAGTGCTCGCCGGTGTGCATGGCGTCGATGCGCGCGCGATCGACACCTTCGACCAGCACCTTGACGGTGCCGTCGGGAAGCTTCAACAACTGCAGGATGGTGGCGACCGTACCGATGCGATACAGGTCGTCGGCCTTCGGGTCATCGACATCCGGCTGCTTTTGCGCGATCAGCATGATGCGCTTGTCGGCCTTCATGGCCACGTCGAGCGCGTGAATCGACTTCTCGCGCCCGACGAACAGCGGGATGACCATGTGGGGATAAACCACCACGTCACGCAACGGCAGTACCGGCAGACCCTGGATGGCGGTGGACTTGGTAGTCGAGGAGGTTTCAGACACGCGGCGGACCCTCGCCAGCCGCCCGACGCTGCGACATGCAGCAGCGACGGCTGTATTTAGTCAAAGTGTAACGCGGGAAGTGGGGCTGAGAAGCAGCGAATCAATCGCCACGTCACAGTTCTCTGTCAGACGGGTCAGCCTTCGGCTTTGCGGTGCGTAGGGGACACACCGCCGGCAATGGATCAGCTCAATCCCGAACCGGAGACGCGTCGCGGCGTCGCGGCATCCTCGGCGGGGGCCGCCTCGGACTTGTACACGACATACGGCTTCTGGTGGCCGTCGATCACGGTGTCGTCCACCACGACCTTCGATACGTTCTTCATCGACGGGAGCTCGTACATGGTGTCGAGCAGCACGTTCTCGAGGATGGTGCGCAGGCCGCGCGCGCCGGTCTTGCGCTGCATCGCCTTCTGCGCCACGGCCGACAGGGCCTCCTCGCGGAACTCGAGCTCGGCGCCTTCCATGTCGAACAGGCGGCGGTATTGCTTCGTCAACGCGTTCTTGGGCTCGGTCAGGATGCTGATCAGTGCCTTTTCGTCGAGCTCCTCGAGCGTCGCGACCACCGGCAGGCGGCCGACGAACTCGGGAATGAGGCCGTACTTGATCAGGTCTTCCGGCTCGACTTCCTTGAATATGTCGGTGCCGTGCGGGCGCGTGTTGACGTCGCGCACCTCGGAGGTGAAGCCGATGCCGCCCTTCTGCGTGCGGTTCAGCACGATCTTCTCGAGACCGGCGAACGCACCGCCGCAAATGAACAGGATGTTCGAGGTGTCCACCTGCAGGAATTCCTGCTGCGGGTGCTTGCGGCCGCCCTGCGGCGGCACCGAGGCGATCGTGCCCTCGATGAGCTTGAGCAGCGCCTGCTGCACGCCTTCACCCGACACGTCGCGCGTGATCGAGGGGTTGTCGCTCTTGCGCGAGATCTTGTCGATCTCGTCGATGTAGACGATGCCGGTCTGCGCCTTCTCGACGTCGTAGTCGCACTTCTGCAGCAGCTTCTGGATGATGTTCTCGACGTCCTCGCCGACGTAACCGGCCTCGGTCAGCGTCGTGGCGTCGGCGATCGTGAACGGCACATTGAGCAGGCGGGCCAGGGTTTCGGCCAGCAGCGTCTTGCCGCAGCCCGTGGGGCCGATGAGCAGGATGTTGCTCTTGGAAATCTCGACGTCGTCCTTGCCGCGACCACCGGAGCCACCGCGGGTCTGCAGTCGCTTGTAGTGGTTGTACACGGCCACCGAGAGGGTCTTCTTCGCGCGCTCCTGGCCGATGACGTACTCGTCGAGGACCTTCTTGATCTCGGAGGGCTTCGGTAGTTTGTCACGCGCGCGCTCGGCACGGTCCTCGAGTTCCTCGCGGATGATGTCGTTGCAGAGCTCGACGCACTCGTCGCAGACGAAAACGGAAGGACCGGCGATCAGCTTGCGAACTTCGTGCTGACTCTTGCCGCAGAAGGAGCAGTACAACAACTTGCCGTCGTCATGCCGTCCGCGAGTGTCCTCGGTCATCTTGGCTCCGTGTCGCGCGCACCGGGCGCAGTGCCCGGACGCTTTGGGTTTCTATATATCACGGCTCTTTCGCCAAACCCAAGGGGCGGACGAGCGGAACCCGTTGTTTATACGGGATTTGTCCAGAACTGCGAGTCGCTTCGCAATTGCCGGCGGCAGCCCGCCGAATGCCGGGAATCTTTACGCTGACGGCGGGGTCGCAGGCCCGATTCGCTTGTCGAGCAACTTATCCACCAACCCGTAAGCGACGGCCTCGGTCGGGGACATGAAGCTGTCCCGCTCCGTGTCGATGGCGATCTTTTCGACCGTCTGGCCGGTGTGCTTTGCCAGAATCTCGTTCAGGCGGCCGCGGATCTTGAGGATTTCCTGGGCCTGGATGTGGATGTCGCTGGCCTGGCCCTGGAAGCCGCCGGAGGGCTGGTGAATCATGGCCCGTGAGTTGGGCAGCATGAAGCGCTTGCCCTTGGCTCCGCCTGCCAGCAGGACCGCACCCATGGAGGCCGCCATTCCCACACAGATGGTACTCACGTCCGGCTTGATGAACTGCATGGTGTCGTAGATCGCGAGGCCGGCGCTCACCGAGCCGCCCGGCGAGTTGATGTACAGCGCGATGTCCTTGTCCGGATTCTCGGATTCCAGGAACAGCAGCTGGGCGACGATCACGTTCGCCATGTAGTCCTCGACCGGTCCAACGGCGAAAACCACGCGCTCCTTGAGCAGTCGTGAATAGATGTCGTAGGAGCGCTCACCGCGCGCGGTCTGCTCGACGACAATCGGGATCAGGTTCAGCGCGCGCTCGTTCATCGAATCACTCCTGTGGAAACTTGGGCGGTGCAGATCAGGATTCGGACTGGCCGAACTTGGTGAGGTCGGAAAAGGTCGCCGGCTTCTCGGTCACCTTCGCCTGGCCCAGCACCCAATCGATCGCCTGCTGCTCGAGCACCTGCGACTCTATTTGTCGCATCATGTCCGCGTTTTGCAAGTAGGCGCGTCGCACTTCGTCCGGGTTTGAATACGAAGCGGCGAGTTCGTTCAGCTTTTCCTGCACGGCTTCGCGGCTCACCTTGATGCCGGCGGTACGCACCAGCTCGCTCATCAGCAGGCCCAGCGCCACGCGGCGCCGCGCGGGTTGCTCGAAAGGCTCGCGCGGCGGCAGCTGCTTGGCGTCGCGCACGCCGGCCCGCCGCAGCATCTCGACCTGCAATTCCTGGATGGTCTCTTCCACCATCTGGCGCGGCAGCTCGAGCGGGTTGTTCGTGAACAGCCCCTCGAGCACCTGGGCGCGCATCTTCTGGCGAATGGCTTCCTGCAGCTCACGCTCCATGTTCGCGCGCACCTCGGCGCGCAGGCTGTCGAGATTTCCGTCGGCGATGCCGAAGCTCTTGGCGAAAGCCTCGTCGAGCGGCGCGGGCAATTGCTCCTCGACCTTGGTGACGTTCACCTTGAAGGTCGCCTGCTTGCCGGCGAGCTTCGGATTGGTGTGGTCGGCCGCAAACGTGGCATTGAACTCGCGCGTGTCGCCAGCCTTCGCCCCGAGCAGGGCGTCCTCGAATTCCTTCATCACGCGGCCGGACCCGATGACGATGGGCACGTCCTTGCCACTGCCGCCGTCGAACTCGGCGCCGTCGATCGTGCCGGTGAAGTCCACGGTGACGCGATCATCGGCGTGCGCGCCGCGATCCGCTTCATTGAAAACCGGACGCTGCTTGCGCAGCGTGTCGACCATGGCCTCCAGATCCTTCTCGCCGACACTGGCCACCGGCTTCTCGATCACGAGATCGCTGACCGGCTTCAGATGAATCTCCGGCAGCACTTCGAACACGGCCGCGTACTTGAGGTCCGAGCCCGGGCCCATGGCGATGGGCTCGATGCGCGGCCCACCGGCGGGATTGAGCTTCTCGCGCGCCACGGCCTCGGAGAACGATGAACGCATCAGGTCGTTGATGACCTCGCCGTGCACCTGCTCGCCGTACTGCTGGCGGATCACCGCGATCGGCGCCTTGCCCGGCCGGAAGCCCTTGAGACGCGCCGTGCGCGAGATCCTGTTGAGACGCTGCGCCACTTCGCCGTCGATCTCGGAGGCGGGAATCGCCACTTCGAGGCGGCGTTCCAGTCCGCCCGTGGCGGTCAGAGAAACCTGCATGTCATTTCCTCATCTTCAAAATTCTGGCGCGTGTGAGTGGTGCGAAAGGAGAGACTCGAACTCTCACGGGTTGCCCCACTGGAACCTAAATCCAGCGCGTCTACCAGTTCCGCCACTTTCGCCCGGACGCGCAAGGGGGCGCGGATTATAGCCAAAGCCGCTCCATTTGGACCGCAAGCCGCGCGCTCATGGCCGCCCGCGGCGGGGTTTGGCTATGCTTCGGCGGGTCGCGCAGAGGGACATAAGATGGGACAAATCGGCAACTTCGTCGTGGTCGGACTGCTGACGCTCGCCTCCGGACTGCTCGATGCCCGTGGCTTCGTATACGCCGCACGCTCATGGCCCCAGGGCCACCTGGATGCGCGCTTGGGACTGGCTTCCCTGGTGTGTTTCGTGGGTGGCCTCACCGCCTATATCGCCTCGATCCGGTTCATGCAGAGCGCCGGCGTCCACGGCGTCGCGCTGCAGAGCGGCATCTGGTTCGTCGTCACCGCCATCGGCATCGCGATCATGGATGGCAGCATCACCCAGTGGACGCGGTCCCAGCAGGTGGTGGGGGCGGCGGTTGCCATTGCGCTGTGCTGGCTGATCTCCACCACCCGCGCCGCGGCGGCCTGAAACAACGTACGATTCGCGCCATGGATCCCAGACTCGTCGAAATGCTCGCCTGCCCCGTCTCCCGCGCCCCGGTGTACTTCTCGGAGGCCCGCCAGCTCATCGTCTGTCCGACCAGCAAGCTGGCATATCCGATCAAGGACGGAATACCGGCCATGCTGCCCGAGGACGCCATCAAGCTCGAAGACGGCGATCCTCTGCTGACACAGCCCGCAGGCTGAAAATCGTCTCGAATCTCAGCGCCCCGGAGTTCCGGTCTGCCCCCGGGATTCGGTCTGAAGGTAGAACTTCAGCAGCTTGCGCTCCACGCGGTCGTAGTTCTGGAACCGCGCCAGCTTGCGCAGGTCGCGCGATTCGCGCCCCAACAAGCCCAGTTTGAGCGCCAGCCCGATGAACGGGTTCTGTGGCCGCTCGGTGAACGGGATCTGGTTGAAATCGAACAGCTTCGGCGTGCCCGTGCGGCGATCGACCATGACGTTCATGGCATGCAGGTCGATGTCATACAGACGGGCTTCGTGGCTGAGGGAAACCAGGTTGGCCAGGTCTTCCATGAAGCGCGGCGAAACGAAGTCCGCGTGATCGCGCTGCGCGAAGTAGTAGACCTCGCCATCCACGCATTCCTGCAGCGACATCTGGAATCCCGGCTCGACGAGAAATCCGAGCGGCTCGGCGATGTACTTCGACATGCCGCGCGCCTCGAAGAAGGCCTTGTTTCGCAGGTACTCGAACTCGGCCAGCGGTAGCTTGTGCTTGCGCGCGTGGCTGGCGATGGCCGCGGGTTTGTAGACCTTCAGGCCCAGGTCGCGGCCGCGCCAGCGGGCGCGGTACACCATCGAGCGCTTGCCCTCGCCCAGTTTTCCCGTGATCTGCAGGTCCGCGTACTGAGTGCCCTTCAGCCTGATCGCGATGCCTTCCGGATCTGTGTAACCGGATTCGGCCAGCACCACCCACTTGTCCGAGAGCCAGCGCCGCACCGCGATGATCTTCGCGACGCGCAACCCGGCATCCTCGAATTCGGATTTCATGCTGCGCACCGAAACCCGCTCGAAGGGACGCCTGGTCAGTCCGAACGCGCGGGAAAGCTTCCAGGCGGCATAGCGCAGTGAGTACTTGTGGCGATAGTCCGCGATGATCCAGCGGCGCGAGACGCGCCCGAATTCGCGCAGCATGCGCCGCCGCGTCTGCGGATCGACGTGGAACAGAAAGCGGATGCTCATGAGGCAGTCCGCCGACTTGGTGCGAAACGGCAACGCCTCGGCGTCCGCGCGCACGAAGCCGCGGATGTTCTCGTGTCGCACCGTGGGCAGTCTGGCGGCCTGCTGCATCATCTCCGAAGAAATGTCGCTGCCCACCACCTCGAAGCCGGCGCGCGCCAGGTGCCCGGTGAACCGGCCGGTTCCGCACGGCAGGTCGATCACCGTCTTCACTCCCTCGGTGAGCGCCAGCGCCTTCTGGATGGCATTCCATTTGCGTGCGTTGCGGCGGATGCGCCGGGGAGTCCGGAAGCGGTGCTCGTCGTAGTCGGCCGCGACTTCGCTGCTCTGGTAGAACTGCTTCTTGTAGGCGTAGCCGTGTTCTTTCGGCTTGGATGGATCTTCGCGGGAGGGTTGTTTGGCCATGGCGCGCAAATGTACCCGCGCATCCGGGGCCCGGTGGGGGGAAATTGGTGGGCCGTGTAGGGGTCGAACCTACGACCTACTGATTAAGAGTCAGCTGCTCTACCAACTGAGCTAACGGCCCGTATTTCGGGGCGCGCACTCTATCAGACTTCGAATGGCCGGCAAGTCGCGCCGCCGTCGCACGCGCGGAATCGGGCGA
Source organism: Steroidobacteraceae bacterium (assembly GCA_035761265.1). Classification (GTDB taxonomy): domain Bacteria; phylum Pseudomonadota; class Gammaproteobacteria; order Steroidobacterales; family Steroidobacteraceae; genus CADEED01. The sequence goes on along the minus strand of DASTRL010000286.1, from coordinate 18,535 downwards.
CGACGCCGGATTCACGTCGATGTGGCGAGTGCTGGCAACAATCGATCAATTACGATAAAAAGCGATCATTCTCGATCGGGACGGGGGAACCGGTGGACACAGAATGGCCAAGCCCTGGCGCGGGGGCCGAAAACGCGGCACCGCCCGCACGATGCCGGTGATGACGCACAGGGTCTGGGCCTGCCTGTCGGTTGCCCTTCCCGCCGCGGCCGTAGCCGCTGCGGCGCCCCGGCAATTCGAATTCGTGCCCGGCGGTAACGCCGCCGGGCATCCGGTTTACGACGCCGCGCGTGGCTTCGGCTTCGAACCGGACGAGCCGCGGCAATTTTCGGTGCGCCTGGCTGAAGGCAACTACCGTATCACCGTGCGCCTCGGCGGCGGCGCGGCCCCCGGCCGCACGACCGTGCTGGCTGAGCAGCGCCGGCTCATGCTCGAGGACGTCCATACCCCGAAGCGCAAGACGCTCGATCGAGATTTCATCGTCAACGTGCGCACACCCTTGCTCGCCTCCCCTCCGCCGAATGCGCCCGGCGGCTCCAGTGTCCGGCTGAAACCACGAGAGCTGGCCAGTTCGAGCTGGGACGACCGACTGACGCTGGAGTTCGCAGGCCTGGCTCCACAGGTGGCATCTGTCGACATCGCGCCGGTGGATCTGCCGACGCTTTACCTGGCCGGTGACTCCACGGTCGCCGATCAGGCCGCGGCACCTGCGGCAAGCTGGGGCCAGATGCTGCCGCGCTTCTTCGCGCCGCGCATCGCCGTCGCCAATCACGCCGAATCGGGCGAAACGTTGAAGTCCTTCGTCACCGCGCTGCGCTTGGAGAAGCTGCTCGCGAACCTGCGGCCCGGCGATTGGGTCATGATCCAGTTCGGCCACAATGACCAGAAGCCGCAATGGCCGCAGACCTATGTCGAGGCCGCGACCACCTACCGCAGCTGGCTGCGCGTGTATCTCGCCGAAGTCCGGCGGCACGGTGCCACGCCCATCCTCGTGACTTCCCCCGAGCGGCGCAACTTCGACGGCGCCGGGCACATCGTGCCCAGTCACGGCGACTATCCACGCGCCGTGCGCGAAGTCGCGGCCGAGGAACACGTGGCGTTGATCGATCTCGAGGACATGACCCGCCGCTTCTACGAAGCGCTGGGGGCCGGGCGCGCCGCGCGTGCGTTTGCCGACGACGGCCGCGATCGCACGCATCACGACGAATACGGCGCGCGCTCCCTGGCGCACATGGTGGTGGAAGGCATTCGCGCCGCCGATCCAGAGCTCATCGGCGGCCTGGCCGCATACATCGCGGAGGACGCCGGCCGCTTCGATCCCTCACGACCTGCACCGCCGCCCCCCGGAGGCGGCCCATGAACCACGCCTTTCGCATGAAGCTCAAGCCGGGCCACATCGACGAATACAAGCGCCGGCACGATGCCATCTGGCCGGAGCTCGTCACCCTGCTGCGCGACTGCGGCATCCACGACTATTCGATATTCCTCGACGAAGAGACGCTGCATCTGTTCGCGGTGCTGAAGCTTCGTGAGAATCACCGTCGCGCCTCGCTGCCGCAGCATCCCGTGATGCGCCGCTGGTGGGACTACATGCGCGACCTGATGGAAACCCACCCGGACGGACGGCCGAAGGAATGGCCGCTGGTCACCCTGTTTCACCTCGACTGATCCCGGAGAATCAATGTCCAACCAGGCCCATGGCCTCGACGCCGCGCACATCGACGCGCAGATCCAGCTGCTGATCCGCAACCTGGTCGAAATCAAGGACAGCTCGGGTGAATTCCTGCTGCGGCTCGACGACGGCCGCGTCATCGACACCAAGGGCTGGAACGACTGGGAGTGGACGCATGGCATCGGCCTGTACGGCATCTACAAGTACTACCAGCAGACCGGCGACGCGCGCTGCCGCGAGATCATGCTGAACTGGTTCCGCGACCGCTTCGCGGCCGGGACACCCACCAAGAACATCAACACGGTCGCGCCATTCCTGACGCTGGCCTATCTATACGAGGAGACTCCCAACGGCGCATGGCTGCCCTACGTCGACGAATGGGCGCGGTGGCTGATGGATGGCCTGCCACGCACCGAGGAGAGAGGCTTCCAGCACATCGTGTTCAACGCCGAGAACCGCCAGCAGCTCTGGGACGACACGCTGATGATGAGCGTGCTGCCACTCGCCAAGATCGGCCGGTTGCTCGGTCGCACGCCCTACGTGGAGGAAGCGCGGCGGCAGTTCATGCTGCACGTGAAGTACCTGGTCGATCGGCGCACGGGACTCTGGTTCCATGGCTGGACCTTCGAAGGCCGGCATCACTTCGCCAACGCCTTGTGGGCGCGCGGCAATTGCTGGGTGACGATCGCCATTCCCGAATTCATCGAACTACTGGAGCTGCCGCCCGGCGACGGCTTGCGGGAGTTCCTGCTCGAGACTCTCCTGCAGCAGATCCGCGCGCTCGCCAGGCACCAGGATGCCTCGGGCCTGTGGCACACGCTCATCGACGATCCGCGGTCGTACCTGGAGGCATCGGCCACGGCGGGCTTCGCCTACGGAATCCTGAAATCGGTGCGCAAGGCCTACGTCGGGCGCGAATACCTCGAGTGCGGCATCCGCGCCGTCAAGGCCGTCCTGGCCAACGTCGCTGACAGTGGCGAGCTGCGCAATGTGTCCTTCGGCACGCCGGTATTCGACGATCTCGACGGCTATCGCAAGGTGCCGCTGACGTCGATGCCGTATGGCCAGGCCATGGCCATCCTGGCGCTCGGCGAATTCAAGCGCGTGTTCATCTGATCGGCCGGCATGTCCATGAACACTAGACAAGTCCGGTTCGGCAACTACCTCGCCTACGGCAGCAACGATTTCCTCGGCGCCGGGGCCATGTCCATCATCGGCTTCTGGATCCTGTTCTTCTACACGACGTTCTGCGGGCTCACGGCCGCGCAGGCCGGCATCATCTTCGTGGTGGCGCGGCTGCTCGATGCGTTCTTCTCGCCGGTCATCGGCTACATCTCGGACCACCTGCATCGCACCTGGGTAGGCCGGAAGTTCGGCCGCCGGCGTTTCTTCATCCTGCTGTCGATACCGCTGGTGCCGAGCTTCGCGCTCATGTGGGTGGAAGGCCAGGGCTTCTGGTACTACCTCATCACCTACTGCTTCTTCGAGCTGGTGTACGCGATGGAGATCATCCCGTACGAAACGCTGGCCGCGGAGATGTCCCCCGACTACCGCACCAAGGCCAAGTTCGCCGGCGCGCGCATCGTCTGCGGCCAGTTCGCGAACATCGCGGCCATGTGGCTGCCGGGCGTGATCATCGACTACCTCGGCGGCCGCGAATCGGCGGACACGTTCCTGTACCTGGGCGTGCTGTTCTCGGTGTTCTTCGTGCTGGTCGCGCTCGCGGTCTATCTATTCACCTGGGAGCGGCCGCGGGAGCAGATACCCGCCGCGGACCTCGGCCCGATGCAATCCCCGTTCACGAACCTGCGACAGCTGTTCGAAGATCTCGCCGCCACGATGCGTATCCGCGCATTCCGGCTGCACCTCGGCATGTATCTCGGTGGCTACATCAGCCAGGACATCCTGAACGGGGTGCTGTCGTACATCATCGCCTTCGTCTTCTGGGGTTCGGTGGCCACGGCATCGACGCTCACGACGTGGATGGCCATCGCGCAGCTTCTCTCGGTGGCGGTGGCCATCTGGCTGGCGCTGCGCATCCACGCGGCCCCCGCGTATCGCCTGGCGCTGCTGCTGTTCGCGATCAGCATCGTCGCGATCGCCGCGTTGTACGCCGTGGGCGTGCGCGATTTCAGGGCTTACCTGGCCGTGGTCGTGGTCGCAGGTCTTGGCCGGGGCGCGCTCAACTACATTCCGTGGAGCGTCTACAACTACATGCCCGACGTCGACGAGATCGTCACGGGCCGGCGCCGCGAGGGCGCCTTCGCGGGTGTCATGACCTTCGTGCGCAAGCTCATGCAGTCCGCCGCCATCTTCATCGTGAGCCAGGTGCTGAACGCCGCGGGACTGGTGCCGAACGTCAAGATCCAGCCGGTGGAAGTCGTCAACGTGGCGGTCACCCTCATGCTGGTCGGCGCGCTCGGGCTGATGCTGTTCGGGTTCGTGGTGTCGCTGCGTTTCCGGCTGAATCGCGACACGCACGCCGTGCTCATGGCCGAGATCGAACGACTCAGGACGCAGCCGGGCACGCAACCCTCGCCCGCGAATCGCGCCATCGTCGAAGACCTGTCGGGTTGGAAATACGAGGAACTGTGGGGCCGCGGGCCGCAGCACCGTCAGCGCGACGGCCTCACAACGCCGGGCACGCCGAGCTCTTCTGCGGGCCCGCGTCGGCCCTGATCCTCCGTCCTGCGGCGGAAAGCTTCGAGCGGAAATCCAGGCCGCGCAGCGCGCGCAGGCCGGCGATGACGTCGGCCGCGTTGGCTTCGGCGCCCGCGGGATTGGTGTGCACGGTATCGATGCCGAACTGCGACTTCACGGCCGCGGGGCCGATTCTCTGGTAGCGATCCGCGCTGATGCGCGAAAGATCCACGAAGGCCACCTTCTCGTCGCGCGCCGTGCGCCAGATCCAGCTGCGATAGGTATCCGACGGGCAATCGATGCGGCCGTCGTGCCATGCATTGCGCACGGTCAGCGTCAACAGGATGGGGGTTGCGCCCCTGGCGCGCGTCTCGGCCACCATCCTGCGCAGGTAGTGTCCGAACGTGTACACCGTTTCGTGCTGACCCGTGAGCACGTTGTCGATCTCGGCATACTCATCGCCGACTCCCGGAATGGTGCCGCGCGCCCGCAAGGGCCTGCCCGATCCGGGCGGCTCGCGGTTGAGCGCGCCGTCATCGTTGTGGCCGAACTGGATGATGACGAAATCCCCGGCGCGGACCTCGGCGAGCACGCGCTCCCAATGACCTTCGGTGATGAAGGTGCGACTGCTGCGGCCACCGCGCGCCGCATTGACGACCCGCAGCCTTCCGGGGTCGAAGAACTTCGCGATGGGCTCGCCCCACCCTTCCTGCGGATTGGCGCCTGAATATCGGGCAGCGGTCGAATCCCCGGCGATGAACAGCGTGGGAACCGCGCGGGGCGCGCAGTACGCCGCGGCCCCGACGAGCAGCGCGGCAATCATCGATACGATGCAACGCGATGTCGGCATCGCGTCATTCAACAGCAGTTGGCGCCGGATGCCAATGCATCCGGCGCCGCCCGGGTTGCGAGCTACTGCTTCATCGGCATCTTCGAGACGTCCGGCCAGTTGTGGTCGGCACGCTGGATGTTGCCGGCCTCATCCTTCTTCCAGATATCCAGCACGTTGCGGTCGTGATTGAGGTAGAGCTTGCCATCCACGACCTTGTAGGCATCCGGTTGCGTGCTGACCTTGTAGCCATTCGCCGCGCCCAGCGCGCAGAAGCCGCGATACTGCGGCGCATAGGTTTCAGGGTGCGCGGCGAATTTCTTCAGGTTCTTCTCGGACGCGAACAGGAACCGCGAGCCCTTGTACGTGTATGCGTGCTGCGGCGAGCCCTTGACGGGCTGGTCGGAGTCGAAATATGCGATCGGATCGTAGCCATGCAGCGCGTATCCGTCCGCTTCGAAGAATTCTCCGGCCAGTGCGCCACGCGCCGCGAACACCAGCGCCAGCAGTAGCCAGGAGACGGGACGTGTCAAAGATTTCATGAAAGCCTCGCGTGGGTGGGAACGTTTCTGCAATAACCCGTCGCGCCGCCGGGTCTGATCGTTACGCATGAACCGAAGAACTTTTCTCGCGGGCTCCGCGGCCGTCACGAGCAGCGTCTCGATCACGTTCAGGAATCGGCTGTCCGAGACCGGGATCAGGGGAGTCGCGTTCGACGCCTTCCCGATCTTCGATCCGCGTTCCATTGTCACGGCCTGCGAGAGGATGTTCGGCACGCGCGGCCGTGAGCTCGTGAATGCCTGGCGCACGCGCCAATTCGAATACCAGTGGCTGCGCGGTCTCGGCGGCCGCTACCAGGACTTCTGGCACTGTACTGCCGCCGCACTCGAATTCGCGTGCGAGTCGCTGGGTATCGCCGCGGATGAGTCACAGCGGGCCGCGCTGATGCAGGAATATCTGCGGCTCGAGGTGTGGCCGGACGTGCCGGCCGCGCTGCGCGATCTGCGCGAACGAGGACTTGCGATCGCGTTCCTGTCGAATGCCACGCCCGAAATCCTCGAAACCGGTCTGCGACGCGCCGGCCTTCGGGATCTTTTCGATCACCTGATCAGCACGGATCGCAATCGCACCTTCAAGCCCGATCCGCGCGCCTATCAACTGGGTGTCGACGTCATGGGTTTGCGTCGCGAGCAGATCCTGTTCGTCGCCTTCGCGGGTTGGGACGTGGCCGGCGCGAAGTGGTTTGGCTATCGGACGTTCTGGAACAACCGTCTGGGCGCGGCCGATGAAAGGCTGGATGTCGCGCCCGACGCGCGCGGCGCGACGCTCACGGAACTCGGCCGCCATCTCGATCAGGAAAAAATCCTCCCGCGCCGGGAATAAATCGCCGCGCCGCTCGATCTTGCAGCCATCGTCAAACACGAGGAATGCACATGAGCGAGCGAATTTCACGCCGGCAGGCCCTGACCTGCCTCGGCGCCTGGTCTGGCGCGGGCATCATCTGGGGGGTGGTCGGCGGCGTGCCGCGCGCCTTCGGCATGGCCGCGGATCGCGCCGCCAGGCACGCGGCCAGTTTCACCTTCGCGCAGATCAGCGACACGCACCTGGGCTTCACCAAAGAGGCCAACCCCGACGTAGTCGGCACGCTGCGCCGCTGCATCGCCGACGTGAATGCCCTGGCCGTTCAACCCCGATTCCTCGTGCACACCGGCGACATCACGCACCTGTCGAAACCCGCGGAGTTCGATCTCGCGAACCAGCTATTCAGCGAACTGCGCGTGAAGCGCATGCACTTCGTCCCCGGAGAGCATGACGCGCTCGACAATGGCCTCACCGGCTACCTCGCGCATCACGGCAAGGCTTCCGGCGGCAACGCCTGGTACAGCTTCGACGACCATGGCGTGCATTTCGTCGCGCTCAGCAACGTCGTGGACTTCAAGGCCGGCAGCATGCCCACGCTGGGCGACGAGCAGCTTCGCTGGCTGGAGCAGGATCTCGCGTCGCGTTCGGCCAGCACCCCCGTCGTGGTGCTCGCGCACATCCCGCTGTGGACGGTGTACGAGCCCTGGGGCTGGGGCACGGCCGATGCGGGCCGTGCACTGGCGGCGCTGCGCCGCTTTGGTTCGGTGACCGTGCTCAACGGGCACATCCACCAGGTCCTGCAGAAGGTGGAGGGCAACGTTGCCTTCCACACCGCGATGTCGACCGCCTATCCGCAACCCGCACCCGGCGCCGCGCAGTCTCCAGGCCCGCTCAAGGTCGCCGCCGGCGAGCTCGGCAAACTGCTCGGCACGCGCGAGCTCACCGTGGTTCGCGGCGCGCGCGAACTCGCGATGGTAGATAGGCCGATCGCCGGTGCGGCCGATGCCGCGATGGGGACGGGATCGTGAGCCGGCTCGCGCCGCTGGCGGCCAGCCGCTTGCCGATCGCGCTCCTGATCGGCGTCTGCGCCGTGGCATCCGGGCCCGCTCTGGCGCAGGATTCCCGCGCCGCGTCCGCCGTGACCATCGTGATCGACCAGTTCCAGTTCACGCCCCGGGAGATCACGATCGAGCCCGGCACGAGGGTGGAATGGATGAACCACGACCAGACCGTGCACAACATCATCGCGCCGCAGGCGAAGCTCGCATCGCCGGGCATGGATACCGGCGATCACTTCACTTTCACGTTCGCGACGCCGGGCGACTACGCCTACCTGTGCGGGCTGCATCCGCACATGACCGGCATCATCCACGTGCGTGCGGGGAACTCCGGATGACCCGCGAAGGTCCGCAGTAGCCAGAATGCCGCGGCAACAAACAAGCCTGGACGTCGGTCTCGCCCGCGACCTGACGCTGCCGCATCTCGATTCGGCCTACAACCTGGCGCGCTGGCTCATGGGGAGCCCGCAGGATGCCTCGGATGCCGTGCACACCGCCTTCCTGCGCGCCGCGCGCTACGTGCACACGTATGCGGGTGGCAACGCGCGGGCCTGGTGGCTGTCCATCGTCCGCAATTGCTGCCTGGCCATCCTGAGTGGCCGGCGAACCCGCGAAGTGTCGCTGGACGAGCTCGAGGCCGGCGGGGACGACCTGCCGGCCACCGATGCCGATGAGCCCGAAGAGCAACTGCACCTGGCGCAGTCGGCCGCGCTCATCGCCAGGGAACTCGCCCGCCTGCCCGGCGAATTTCGCGAAGTGCTGGTGCTGCGTGAAATCGAGGACCTTCCCTATCGGGAGATCGCCGAGGTGCTCGGCGTGCCCATCGGCACCGTCATGTCGCGATTGGCGCGGGCGCGCCGGATGATGAGAAAGGCGCTCACGCAGGGCGCGGAGTCCACATGAAATGTGAAGAAGCCCGGCCGCTGATCGAATCCTATCTGGACGGGGAGCTCGACCGCGGAGAGGTCGACCGGATCGAAGCGCACCTTTCCGGTTGCGCGCATTGCCGTGCCGAACTGGCCGAGCTCGAGCGTCTGCGCGGTGCCTTGCGCGCCCTGCCGCGACAGCCCGCACCGGCGCAACTGCGCCGCCGCCTGGCGCAGGCCGGCGAATTGCCCGCGCTCGATGTGCCGTCGCGCGGCGCGTTGCGGACCGGTTGGTGGGCGATGGCCGCGAGCCTGTTGTTAGGCCTGGCGCTGGGCGCCGGATTCATGCATTGGCGCGGCCCGGCGCGCGTCGACGCGCGGGAATTGCTGGTGCGCGACCTGCTGGCGAGTCACCTGCGCGCGCTCGCGGCCGCGAGCCCGGTGGACGTGGTTTCCGAGGACCGCCACACGGTCAAACCCTGGTTCGCCGGCAAGATCGGCGAATCACCGCCGGTGATCGATCCGCAGTCCGAAGAGTTTCCGCTGCTGGGCGGGCGCATCGACTACGTGGGCGGGCGGCGCACGGCGGTGGTGGTCTACGGCCATCGCAAGCACGTGATCGACGTGTACATCACGCCGGGCCTGCTCGAAGCGGACGGCGCACAGCTGCAGGGCTATGCGTTCGCCCCGTGCCGCCTCGCGGGCCAGTCGGCGTGGATCGTCAGCGACGTCGATCCGGACTCATTGCAGCGCTTCAGGGAATTGCTCGGCTGCGGCGGTCAGGACGACCGCCGCGCGGAGTAGGTGGGGTGGCCGATGGGACTCGAACCCACGACAGCCGAGATCACAACCCGGGGCTCTACCAGCTGAGCTACGGCCACCACTGCAAACAAATTGGCGCGCCCGGCAGGAGTCGAACCTGCGACCACCGGCTTAGAAGGCCGGTGCTCTATCCAACTGAGCTACGGGCGCACAGCCGGAACGGAAGACTACCCCAGGTGCCGCCTGGTCTCATCGGTTGGTCGGGGCAGCAGGATTCGAACCTGCGACCCTCTGCTCCCAAAGCAGATGCGCTACCAGACTGCGCCATGCCCCGTTCGCCGATACCGCCCATCCGGGCTTTCCCAGGGCCCGGCGGGCGGGGGCGCGCATCATACCGGAGCGCCCCCGAAAGCGAAAACCGGCCGCCGTTCTACTTTCGGCGCCAGCTGGTGATGCCGCCCGGCTTGTCTTCGAGGATCACCCCGGCCGACGCCAGCTCGTCGCGTATCCGGTCGGATTGCGCCCATTGCCGGCCCTGGCGGGCCGCGAGCCGGGCGGCGATCCGTTCCTCGATCTGCGCGTCCGACAGCACGTTCGCCGCGCCCTGGCTTCCCGGTTCGGCGGTGCCGCTCGCGGTGCTGCGCAGGTAGGCTCCGGGATCCTGGCCCAGCAGTCCGAGCACCGACCCCAGCGCGCGCAGCTCGCCGGCCCGTTCGGCGGCGGCCGCCACGTCGCGCGCATCCCGCAGGCGGTTCAGCTCGCGCGCCAGTCCCTGCAGCACGGCGATGGCCTCCGGCGTATTGAAGTCGTCGTCCATGGCGGCGTGGAAATCGTCCGTCGCCTGCGAGGCCGAGTAGCTAGTCCGCGCCGGCGTATCGCGCAGCGCGGTGTACAGGCGGGTGAGCGCCGCCTCCGCCTGCTCGAGCTGCTCGCGCGAATAGTTCATCGGGCCACGATAGTGGCTCGACAGCAGGAAGAAGCGCAGCACCTCCGGATGCTTGATCTTCGCGATCACCTCGCGCGTCGTGAAGAAGTTCCCCAGCGACTTCGACATCTTTTCATTGTCGATGTTGAGGAAACCATTGTGCATCCAGATCTCGGCGAAGCGCGCGCCGGTGGCGCCGCAGGTCTGCGCGATCTCGTTCTCGTGGTGCGGGAACTTCAGATCGAGGCCGCCGCCGTGGATGTCGAAGTGCTCGCCGAGCTCCCTGGTGCTCATGGCCGAACATTCGATGTGCCAGCCGGGCCGGCCGTCGCCCCACGGTGAAGGCCACGCGGGCTCGCCGGGCTTGGCGGATTTCCACAACACGAAATCCAGCGGATCGCGTTTTGCGCTGTCGACTTCGACGCGGGCGCCGGCGCGCAGATCCTCGAGCCGCTTGCCGGAGAGCTTTCCGTACGGCGCGAACTTGTGCACGTCGTACATCACGTCGCCGTCGGCGGCCTGGTACGCGTAGCCACGCGCCACGAGCTGCCCGATCATCGCGAGCATCGCGTCGATGTATTCGGAAGCCTTCGGCTCGCGCTCGGGCCGCAGGCAGCCCAGCGCATCCAGGTCCTCGTGCATGGCCGCGGTGAATTTCCGGGCATGCTCGCGCCAGTCGACACCGGACTCGCGGGCGCGGTTGATGATCTTGTCGTCCACGTCGGTGATGTTGCGCACGTAGGTCACGCGCAGGCCGCGGTGCCGCAGGTAGCGGCTCACCATGTCGAACACCACCAGCATGCGCGCATTGCCGACATGGAAGTAGTCGTAGACGGTGACGCCGCAGCTGTACATGCGCACGTGCCCGGGCTCGATGGGCTCGAGCACCTGCTTCTCACCCGTCAGGGAATTGTGGATGCGGATCATGCGGCGAAGCGTTCGAGCCTTTCGTGAATGGAAAGATCGGGCATGGCCTTGAGCAGCGGCGCGAGCTCCGGACCTTCGGGCGAGCCCGTGAGCGCCAGGCGCAGTGGTCTCCACAGCGCCTGCCCCCTGGCACCGGTCGCGGCTTTCACCGCGCCGACGATGGCGTCGAGCGAAGGATCCCTCGCAGCCGCGTCGGCCGCGGCACGGAAGAACTGCGGCCCGGCTTCGCGCACGCGCGCCAGCGAAGCCTCGTCCAGCACCGGCGAGGGGCCAAAGACGACCTCGCGCCAGCGCGCCACGTCCGCCGGCAACAGCACGTTCGGACGGATCGCCGCGATGAACGCCCGTCGCCGTTCGGCATCGAGGTCGTGCGGCGTCTCGGCCGCGAGCCAGCGCTCGCTCTCCTCGAGCGGCATGTGATGCGCGACTTCGCGCTGCCAGGAGTTGAGCTGCGATTCCTCGAAGCGCGCGGGCGCGCGACCCAGGTGCTTGACCATGAAATGCTTCGCCATCGCTTCGAGCGACAAGACGCCGTGCTCGCTGCTCGAATGCCCGAGCCGGAACAGATGATTGTTCAGCGCACCCGGCAGGTAGCCGCGTTCGCGGAACTCGCGCACGCTGGTCGCACCGTGCCGCTTGGACAGCGGCGTGCCGTCGGCACCGACGAGCAGCGACAGATGCCCGTACGTCGGGGCGCGCAAGCCGAGCGCCTCGAGCACCAGCAACTGGCGCGGCGTGTTGGTCAGATGATCCTCGCCGCGCAGCACGTGCGTGATGCCCATTTCCGCATCGTCGATGGCATTGCTGAAGAAGAACGCCGCGCTGCCGTCGGCACGTCGCAGGATGAAATCGCCGATGTCGTCGGTGGCGTAGCGCTGCCGGCCATGCACCATGTCGTCGAATTCCACGAACTGCCCCGTGGGCACGCGAAAGCGCGTGGTCGGCGAGATGCCTTGCGCGCTCTTGCGCACGCGCGCCTCCGGCGCGAGCTCGCGGCAGGTGCCCGCATAGCGCGGCGGGCGGCCCGCCGCCAGCTGCGCCTTGCGCGACAGCTCGAGCTCGAGCGGCGTGCAGTAGCAGGGATAGGTCAGGCCGCGCGCATCGAGCGTGGCCGAATGCCGCGCGTACACGGCGCCGCGGCGCGACTGGTGGTATTCCTCACCCGGCGCCGCCCTGCCGGGGCCCGCGTCCCATTCGAGCCCCATCCAGCGCAGGTCGTCCATCAGCGCCGTGGTGTAGAACTCCTTGCTGCGCTCGGTGTCCGTGTCTTCGATGCGCAGGATGAAGCGTCCGGCGTGATGCCGGGCAAAGAGCCAGCTGAACAGCGCCGTGCGTGCATTGCCGAGATGCAGCTCGCCCGTGGGGCTGGGAGCGAATCGCGTGGTGATGGAGCCGTGAGACACCGCGGGATTTTACGGGAAACCAACCGCGGCCCGCAGCTTCGGTAGAATCGCCGCCCATGAAAAACTCCCGCCTGCTGATCGGTGTCATCGGATTGTTGCTGTCGTTCGCGGCGCAGGCCGCCGGACCCGAGCGCGTGCGGGTCACGACCAATCTCGGCTCCTTCGTCATCGAGCTGCAGCGCGACCGGGCGCCATTGACCGTCGAGAACTTCGTCGAATACGTGAAGGCGGGTCATTACACGAACACGCTGTTCCATCGCACCATCGCGAACTTCCTGATCCAGGGCGGCGGAGTCGGGCTCGATTACAAGGCGGTGCCGACGCGCAAGCCCATTCCCAATGAAGCCGGCAACGGCCTGAAGAACCTGCGTGGCACGGTCGGCCTGGCGCGCGCCTCCGGCCCGCATACCGGTGATGCGCAGTTCTACGTGAACGTGGCGGACAACGGCGATCTCGACCCCCTGCCCACGCGCTGGGGCTATGCCGTGTTCGGTCACGTCACCGAAGGCATGGAGGTGGTGGATCGCATCAGCGTGTCGCCCACCGGCGCGATGGGGCCGTTCAAACAGGACGCGCCGCTGCAGGCCGTGGTCATCCAGAAGATAGAGCTGCTGGCCGACCAGCCGGCGCCGACGCCCGCCACGGCGCCGACCAATATCCCGGCACCCGCACCGAACCCGGCAGAACCGCCGCCCGCAACTCCCGCCGATGAGGCAGGCGCGAGCCAGCCCCCGCAGGAGGAGCCAGCGCCCGCGCCGAAGCCGCAATAGCCGCATGGCGACGCTGTTTGCCTCCGATCTGCATCTCGACAGCGACGCTCCCTGGGCCATCGATGCGTTCCTCGCATTCCTCGCGGGACCGGCGCGCAGCGCCGATGCGCTCTACCTGCTGGGCGACCTGTTCGAGGTGTGGGTCGGCGATGACGACGACGCTCCCGATCACGTGCGCACCTGCGCGGGCCTCGCGGCGCTGACCGGCAGCGGCGTCCCGGTCTACGCCATCCACGGCAACCGCGACTTCCTGCTGGGCGAGGCTTTTTCACGCCGCACCGGCGTCAAATTGCTGCCCGATCCCGTGCTGGTGGAGTTGCACGGCACGCCTACCCTGTTGAGCCACGGCGACGTGTTCTGCACCGCGGACACCTCCTACCAGCAGCTGCGCAGCATCGTGCGCCGCCCGGGCTGGCAGAAGCGCTTCCTGTCGCTGCCGCTGTCCGCGCGACGGGCGCTGGCCACCGCGGCGCGCGCGGGCAGCAAGGCGCACACCGAGCGCACGATTCCCGTGATCATGGATGTGAATCCGGACGCCGTGGTGCATGCCTTTCGCGCCACCGGCGCGCGGCGGCTGATCCACGGGCACACGCACCGCCCGGCGAGTCATCCGGGCGTGGTCGACGGGAAGGAGACCGAGCGCGTGGTACTCGCGCCCTGGTACGAGAGCGCCAGCTGCCTCGCCGTCGATGCGAACGGCGCACGCGTCATGGCGCTGCCGCGCTGACCGTCCGCGTCCCGGTTCAGGCCGGAGGGCCGGAGTGAAAACGCAACTCGCCATCCGTGCCGGTGGCGAGCTCGGCCTCGCGCGTGGCGATGAGCTCGAGCCGTGACTCGATCTCGGAGGCGTCGAATTCGCGCGCCGCGAAATCCAGGTAGATCTCGAAATGCCGCGCCTCGGAGCGCTCGAGCTGCTGGTACAGATCGCGCACTTCCTCGGGCAGGTATCTCGCCAGCTGACGGAAGCGCTCGCAGGAGCGTGCCTCGATCAGCGCATGCACGATCATCAGGTCGAGCTTGCGCTTCGGCTCGTGCGTGCGGACCAGCTTGCGCAACTCGCTCGCGTATCGGCCGGGCTTCAGGCGTCGATGCGGGATGTCGAGCTTCCTCATGAGGCGCTCGACCTGTTCGAAGTGCTTGAGCTCCTCGCGCGCCAGGCGCGACAGCGCGATGTTCAGGGCGCGGTCCTCGGGGTACGCGAAGATCAGCGCCAGCGCGGTGGAGGCCGCCTTCTTTTCACAATTCGCATGATCGACCAGCAAGGTCGGCAGGTCGGCGAGCGCCGCCTCCGTCCACTCACGCGGCGTCGCCGCCCGCAGGATCGAGCGGCCCGTGGCGCGCTCCAGGCGCGCGGCCGCGGCCGCGCCGCGCGCCTTCATGCCGCCGGTTCCGGCGCGCCGAGCGATTCGAGCGCGAATTCCATGAGCTTGGCCGCCGTGTCCGCGTCGGCGGGACGCTCCGCGGGGTTCTTCGCCATCAGCGTGTCGATGAGCGGCTGGATCGAGGCGATGCGCTCGGGTAGTTTGGGGATCGGCGCCTTGGCGTGATGCACCAGGATGGCCATGTGGTTCTCGGCGTCGAACGGCTTCTTGCCCGTGAGCATCTCGTACAGCATGACGCCGAGCGCGTAGATGTCGCTGCGCGCGTCGATCTCCTTGCCGTGGCCCTGCTCGGGGCTCATGTAGTGCGGCGTGCCGAAGATCAGCCCCTTGTCGGTGACTTCCATCTTGAGCGCGACGTGCTTGGCGAGGCCGAAGTCGATGAGCGCTACGCTGCCGTCATCCCGCAGCATCACGTTCCCGGGCTTCAGATCGCGATGCAGGATGCCGACCTCGTGGATGGCCTGCAGCGCCATGGCGAGATCGCGGGCGTAGGTGAGAGCCTGGCGCGCGGTCAGACCTTCCGCCATGCGCTTGCGCAGGTCGCCGCGCGCGAAATGTTCCATGGCGAGATACAGGTGATCGTCGGTGACGCCGAGATCGTAGATCTGCACGACGTTGGGGTGCTTCACGTCGCGCAGGATCTCGAATTCCTGCAGGAAGCGCTCCATGGACTGGTCGACGCCGGTTTCCTTGCGGATCGCGGGCGTCACCTTGAGCACCACGACGCCGCCGATGTCGGCGCTCTCCGCGAGGAACAGGTCGGACACCGAACCCTTGGCGATGAGCTCGATGCGCCGGTAGGCCTTGAGGCGCGCACCGGCGAAATCCTGCGCCATCTTCGCGCCGGCCGACATGCGCCAGCGGCTCTGCGCCTTGGCCTGCTCGTCGGCGGCGCGACGGATCGCGTCATTGAGCTTGGTGTGCTTGATCTTGACCTTGCCGATCACTTCGAAAGCGCCGCACGCGCGCGCTTCCACTGCATCGGGCGACTCGTCGTCGGCCGACAGGAAGATGATGGGCGCGAATCCCTCGCGGCCTGCGAGATCCTTCAGCCAGTCGAGACCCGAGCCGCCGCGCCACTCGTGATCCAGCAGCACCACGCTGTATCCCTGCGCGAGGAAGCCCGGCGTCAGCGGGCCGCGCACGCGCGGGTTGTAGCTGACGAGCTCGACGTCCTGCCAGGCGCAGGAAATATGATGCCGCAGCAGCGTACGGTAGCGCGGGTCATCGTCGATGAGCATCAGACGCATGGCGCGGGATTAGAGCACGAGGGGGACATCGCGGCCACGCAGCGAGTTCGCAGATCGCCTGATCCCGATCAGCAGATCCCCGACGTTGGTGCCCGTGGGGCCGGTATGCACGAGATCCCCGGCCGCTTCGAGCGCCGCGCCCGAATCGAATTCCTGCCAGGCACGCTCGACATCGCAGCCCGCGAGCTCGGCGCGTTGCACGCTGCCGCCATCGACGATGGCGCCCGCATCATCCGTGGGACCGTCCGTGCCGTCCGTGCCCGCGGCGAGCAATGTCAGTGATTCGTCCGCCCTCAGCAGGCGCGCGGCCGCGAGCGCCAGGTGCGTGTTGCGCCCTCCGCGACCCGTGCGCTCCGGCAGCTCGACCGTGGATTCACCGCCCCAGATCAGGCCGTCGGCCGGCGTCGCGCGCAGCGCCTCGAGGAATTCGCGCGCCACTTTCGCGGCGTCGCCGTCGAAGCGTGTCGCACGGACGTCGAGCCGCAGGCCGTGCGCGAGCGCCGCGTGCCCGGCCGCTTCCATCGCCATATCGATGCTCGCGACCACGCGCCGCTCGATGCGGTCGGCGCACCCGCCGTGACCTAACAATCCCGAGCCGATCACCTCCGGATCATCCTGCGGCACGTCCGAGATGAACAGCGCCAGCGCGCGCCGCGCGCCCAACAATCTCGAGATGCCGCCGCCCTTGATGCGTGAAAGCTTCACGCGTGCGGCGTTCAGCTTCGCGATGTCCCAGCCCGCCGCGAGGCCGCGCGCGTTCAGCGCGACCAGGTCTTCGAGCGCGGCCCCCTCGCGCAACGCCTCGACGAGACTCGAGCTTCCGCCGGACACCAGGAAGACCGGAAACTCATCCGGCGCGAGGCGTCCAATCGCCTCCAGCAGCGCCTGTCCGTGGGCCAGGCTGCGCGCGTCGGGCAGCGGATGCGATCCTTCGAGCTGCAGGATGTGCGCCGCGTCCAGCGCCGGCTCGCGATGACCCCTCTTCGTGATGACCAGCATCTGCGCGATTCGCGCACCGAGCGCATCCCGCGCACCCAGCGCCATGCGGCCGGCCGCCTTGCCGATGGCGAACACGTTCACGAGCGGGGCGTCGCAGCCGCGCAGCGCCGTGCGCACGCAGACACGCCCATCCACCGCACGCAGCGCGGCATCGAACAATTCGAGAAGTGTGCGTCGCGCGCTCACCGGAGCGCTCCTGCCGGACGCTGGGCTCAGCTCTTGACGACCTTGAGACCGGCGCGGTCCGCCTCGCGGCGGGTGGCCTTGGCGAAGTCCGATCGTTCCGATTCCAGCCTCGCCAGGTACTCGGGCGTGACGTCGCCGGTCACGTAGTTGCCCGAGAAGCAGGAGGTGTCGAATTCCTTGATGCTGGAATGATCGTGCACGCAGGCGGCGATGAGATCTTCCAGGTCCTGGTAGATCAGCCAGTCGGCGCCGATGAGCTTGGCCACTTCCGCCTCGGTGCGGCTGCTCGCGACCAGCTCGCTCTTGGCGGGCATGTCGATGCCGTAGACGTTGGGATACTTCACGGGCGGGGCCGCCGAGGCGAAGTACACCTTGCGGGCGCCGGCCTCGCGCGCGAGGTCGATGATCTGCGCCGAGGTCGTGCCGCGCACGATGGAGTCGTCGACCAGCAGCACGTTCTTGTTGCGGAATTCGAGGTCGATGGCGTTCAGCTTGCTGCGCACCGACTTCGACCGCTGTTCCTGGCCGGGCATGATGAAGGTGCGGCCGACGTAGCGGTTCTTCACGAAGCCTTCGCGGTACTTCACGTTCAAGTGCTGCGCCACCTGCATGGCGCTGGTGCGGCTGGTGTCGGGGATCGGGATGACCACGTCGATGTCGTGGTTGGGCCGCTCGCGCAGGATCTTCTCCGCCAGGCGGTCGCCCATGCGCATGCGGGCGCGGTGCACGGAGATGTTGTCGATCAGCGAGTCAGGGCGCGCGAAGTACACGTACTCGAAGATGCACGGCGCGTGGCGCGTGGCCGTGGAGCACACCTGCGTGTGCAGGCGGCCGTACACGTCGATGTAGACCACCTCGCCCGGCGCCACGTCGCGCACCAGCTTGAAGCCCAGCATGTCGAGCGCGACGCTCTCGGACGCCAGCATCCACTCGGCGCCCTTCGGCGTCTCGCGTTGCCCGAGCACCAGCGGGCGGATGCCGTTCGGATCGCGGAAGCCGAGCAGGCCGTGGCCGATGATCATCGCCACCACGGCATAGCCGCCGCGGCAGCGGCGATACACGGCGCCGACGGCGGCGAAGATGTCGGCCGGGGTGACGCGCGGCGTGCCGACGCGCTGCAGCTCGGAGGCCAGCACGTTGAGCAGCACCTCGGAGTCCGAAGTCGTGTTCAGGTGGCGGCGATCCTCGCGTTCGATGACTTCGGCGAGCTCCCGCGCGTTGGTGAGATTGCCGTTGTGCGCGAGACAGATGCCATACGGCGCATTGACGTAGAAGGGTTGGGCTTCGGAGGCGCTGTCGCAGCCGGCGGTCGGGTAGCGCACATGGCCCATGCCCATGTTGCCCTTGAGTTCCTGCATGTGATGCTGCTCGAATACGTCGCGCACCAGGCCGCGGCCCTTGCGGGTGAACAGCTCGCCGTCCTGGACGGTGGCGATGCCGGCGGCGTCCTGGCCGCGGTGTTGCAGGACGGTTAGCGCGTCGTAGATGCGCTGGTTGACTCCAC
>DASTRL010000285.1:0-31684 GCA_035761265.1 Steroidobacteraceae bacterium | reverse complement strand
TGGCTGCACACCGCCTGTTCGCAATGAAGTTCTCGAAGGTCTACCCGCTGTACGTGCAGAAGGCGGAGCGCAAGAAGCGCACGAAAGCGGAGGTCGACCAGCTGATCTGCTGGCTCACGGGCTACACCCAGGCGGGCTTGCGCAAGCAGGTCGACAAGCAGGTCGACATCGAGACCTTCTTCGCCGCGGCGCCGGCGATGAATCCCAAGGCTTCCCTCATCACCGGCGTCGTCTGCGGCGTGCGCGTCGAGGAAGTCGAGGACCCGCTGATGCGCCAGATCCGCTACCTGGACAAGCTGATCGACGAGCTCGCCAAGGGCAGGCCGATGGACAAGATCCTCCGGCAGTAGCCCCTCCGGCGGTAGTCAAGCGTTGAAAGACGCAACGATCTCGCCGGAGCGGACATCCTCCGGCAGTCCTGTCCACTTCTGCGCGCGACTGAGCCGCCTGACGGGCGCGCGATCAATTTTCTCCGTGCCTTGATCAAATCCGGCGCGCACGCCCCATCTACGATCGCGCTCCCTCAGTAGACACACGGAAGACATGCACATGAAGCTCTTCAAGCTTGCTGGCAGTGTCGCGGTATTGACCGCGCTGCTGGCCTCCCAGGATGCGGGCGCGCGCGAACCGCAGCACACCGATGGTGGCAACGCCGTTACGCGTTGGAGCGCGGTCGCCATCCAGGTTCTGCCGGTCGATCCCGGCATGGTGGTCGACTCGCGCGCGTTCGCGATCCTGCATGCCGCGATCCACGATGCGGTGAATGGAGTGGATAGGCGCTATCAGCCCTATACCGCCGAGCTTTCCTCGCCGGGGGCGTCAGTCGATGCGGCCATCGCCGCGGCCTCGCACGACGTGCTGGTCGCGCTGTCGCCGAGCCAGCGCCCGACGATCGAAGTGGCCTATGCGTCGGCGCTGCTTGCGGTGCCCGACGGCGCGGCCAGGGAGGCGGGCATTGCGCTGGGCCAGCTCAGCGCCAAGGCCAATCTCGAGCGCCGTGCCGGCGACGGCGCGGATGCGGCGATGAGCCCGGCCTACGTGCCGAAGCACACGCCCGGCGACTACGATTTCACGCCGCCGTTCGATCAGCCGCCCTTTGGTCCCGCGGCGCTGTTCACCGGTTGGGGTCGCGTGACGCCGTTCGGCACGAGCCTGAACCTGCAGAGCCTCAGGGGCCCCGACGCGCTCAGCAGCGCGGAATACGCGCGCGACTTCAACCTGCTCAAGTCGCTCGGCAGTATCGACAGCAAGACGCGCAGCCGCGAGCAGACGGACATCGCGCTCTTCTGGTTCGAATTCTCGCCGATGGGCTGGAACCGCATCGCGAACACGCTGGTGCGGCAGCAGAAGCTCGACGTGTGGCGCTCGGCGCGTGTGCTGGCGTTGGTCAACTTCGCGCTGGCCGACGGGTTCGTCGCGGGCTTCGAGGCGAAGTACCGGTATCGATTCTGGCGCCCGATCACGGCCATCCGCAATGCGGAGAGCGACGGCAACGATGCGACCTCGCCGGACAAGACCTGGCTGCCGTTCGAGGCTCCGGGATTCTTCACGCCGCCGGTGCCCGACTATCCGTCGACGCACACGGTGCTCGGCGCGGCGGCCGCCGAAGTCCTGATCCGCAATTTCGGCGATGCGGTGCGCTTCAATGTCGTCAGCACGACGCTGCCGGGCGCGGTGCGCGAGTTCGCCAACATCAGCGACGCGGCGCATGAGAACGGGCAGTCGCGCGTGTTTGGCGGCATCCATTTCCTGCATGCGGTGCAGGATGGGTGCAAGCTCGGCAAGGGAATCGGCGAATCCGTCGCACAGATGCTGCCGCCGGTGGACGTGGACGCGAACCTGGCGACCGAAGGATTCGCGCCTCGGCGCGACAAGCTCTGCGGCCCGGGGCTTCGGCTTTGATTGATGCATCGCGCGCGGGAGGGTGGCTTCCGCGCGCGATGCCTGGCCGACATACGGCGGGGCGGCTGCGGGTGTAATGTCACGGCAGCCGCACGGAGGCCGCCGTGAAAGTCATGCACGAATCCGGCAATCACCCGGACGACCTGGTCGACTACAACCTGTTCAGCACGAACCTCGCGCTCGTGGATGCCCTCGAGCGCGAAGGTGCAGCCGCCGCACAGGACTCGCTTCGTCAGCTCGGAGAGCGGCTCGGCACGCGCGCCATGTTCGCGCTCGGCGACGTCGCGAATCGCAATCCACCGGTACTGAAGATCTTCGATCGCTTCGGGCACCGGCGCGACGAAGTGGAATTCCATCCCGCCTGGCACGAGCTCATGAGCGAGCTGGTGGCCGAGGGTCTGCACACATCGCCCTGGGCGCAGCCCAGGCCCGGTGCGCACGTGCAGCGCGCGGCTGCCTATCTACTCTGGGGCGAGGTGGAAAACGGCACGCAGTGCCCCGCAACCATGACTTACGGCGCGGTGCCGACGCTGGCGCGCCAGGCCGATGATTTCAAGGAATGGCTGCCGCGGCTGCTGTCGCGCGACTACGACGAGCGGCTGATTCCCATCGCGCAGAAGCGTGGCGCGTTGATGGGCATGGGCATGACGGAAAAGCAGGGCGGCTCGGACGTGCGCTCCAACACCACACGCGCGGCGCCGGCCGGCGCCCGGGGCGCGGGCCGGGAGTACCGGCTCACCGGCCACAAGTGGTTTTTTTCCGCACCCATGTGCGATGCCTTCCTGGTCACAGCGCAGACGGAGGGTGGTCCATCCTGCTTCTTCGTACCGCGCGTGCTGCCGGATGGCACGCGCAATGCGCTCCATCTGCAACGGCTCAAGGACAAGATGGGCAATCGCTCGAATGCGTCGAGCGAAGTCGAGTTCGACGACACGTTCGGCCTGCTGGTGGGCGAGGAGGGACGCGGCATCCCCACGATCCTCGAAATGGGCGTGTACACGCGCTTCGACAACGCGCTCGTGACCGGCGGCATCATGCATCAGTGCGTCGCGCAGGCCGTACATCATGCGAGACACCGGTCGGCGTTCGGCAGACTGCTGATCGATCAGCCGCTGATGAAGAACGTGCTGGCGGATCTCGCGCTGGAATGCGAGGCGGCGATCGCGTTCTCGTTGCGCCTGGCGCGCGCCTTCGATGCCCGGAACGACGAGGTGGAGATCGCGCTGCGGCGGTTGCTGACGCCCGTCGCGAAATACTGGATCTGCAAGCGAGGACCGATGGTCGCGGCGGAAGCCATGGAAGTGCTGGGCGGCAATGGCTACATCGAGGAGGGGCCGATCGCGCGCCGCTTCCGCGAGATGCCGCTCAATTCCATCTGGGAGGGATCGGGGAACATCATGTGCCTCGACGTCCTGCGTGCGTTGGCGCGCGAGCCGCGCACACTCGAGGCACTGGCGGCGCTGCTGCAGCGCAATCGCGGCGGCGATGCGAGATTCGATGCATACGCCGCGAGCCTGCTGGAAGATCTGCGCGCGGGACCCGGAGGAGAAGTGGCCGCGCGGATGCTCACGGAGCGCGTCGCGCTCGCCGCGCAGGCATCGATCCTGCTGGAAGGCGGCTCGTCCCACGTGGTCGACGCCTTCATCGAGTCCAGGCTCGCGCGCGGCGCGCCGCCGTCATTCGGTGTGTTGCCCGGCGCAGTGGACTTCGACGTCCTGATCGAGCGTGCCCTGAAGGCGTGAGCAGCGTGGGGGGGGGTAGGCCGCATGACGCTACGCGAGCTGGGCGGCAAGGCCTACGTTGAGCGCATCATCCACGAACACGCGCACGACAAGGCTATCTACTCCGGCGCAGGATGAGATGCGTCGCGCGCTCGCCGGTGATCGACTCCGCCACCTGATAGCCGAGCGCGCGAAGGTCCAGACCGTGGAACAGGTGTTCGCCGCGGCCCAATAGTACGGGCCGTTGCGCCAGGTGCAGCTCGTCGACGAGCCGGGCCTGCAGGTACTGGCGGATGGTCGCCGTGCCGCCGCCGATGCGCACGTCGCGTCCCGCGGCCGCTTCCTGCGCGCGCGCCAGCGCCTCCTGGATGCCGCCCGTGATGAAATGGAAATCCGTGCCCTTCATGCGCAACGTGGGCCGCGCATGGTGCGTGAGCACGAACACCTGGCAGTGGTACGGCGGTTCCTCTCCCCACCAGCCTCGCCAGCTCTCATCCGGCCATGGGCCGCGCACGGGACCGAACATGTTGCGGCCGAGGATCCAGGAGCCGACGTTCTCGAAGCTCTTCTCCGCCATGGAGTTGTCGACGCCGCTTTCGCCGTCGGTCTGTCCGCCGTGCATGGTGCGGAAGAAGCGCGTCGGGAAGAACCAGCTCATGACCTCGGCGAAGTCCACGCCGAGCGGGTTCTCGAGGCTCTGGTCGGGGCCCGCGCCGAATCCGTCCGTGGAAATGCCGAATGCGGCGACACGTACCTTGCCCATGTCATTTCTCCGTGAGTGATGCGACTGCGCTCGCGGCCAGCAGGAACGCGCCGACGCCGTAGAACTGGGTGTCTGCCTCCGCGACCGCGTCCGGGCGGTCGCTGACCTGCTGTACCCAGCCGACCCGGCCGTCCTGCGCCACCGCGCGCGTGAGCGCCGTCCAGCCCTGCTCGATGGCGGGTAGATAGGTCTTGCGGTCGAGCAATCCTTGCCTGACACCCCAGGCAAGCCCGTAGACGTGGAAGCCGGTGCCGCTGGTCTCGGGCGGTGAGTTCTCGGGCGCGAGCAGCGAGGGCGGCCAGTAGCCGTCGGGCTTCTGCAGCGCCACGAGCCGGGCGGCCATGTCGCGGAACAATTGCTGCAGGCGCGGCCGGTGCGGGCTGTCCTGCGGCAGCGACGCCAGGATGTTGGCGATGCCGGCGAATGCCCAGCCGTTGCCGCGGCTCCAGAACTGCTTGCGTCCCTGGTCGTCGCGGCGCTCGAAGAAGCGGCTGTCGCGAAAGTAGAGTTTCTCGACGGGGTCGTAGAGGAAGTCGGTCGTCGCCCAGAATTCGTCGAGCGCGAACTGCGCGTAGCGCGGATCGCCCGTCTGACGGCTCATTTCCACCCAGGCGGGCGGCGACATGAACAGTGCATCGCACCAGCACCAGCGGCGCAGGCAGGCGGTGTCCTCGTAGTTCTTCGCGGGCACGAAGCTCAGGTGCGTCACCGCGGGCTTGGCGAGGATCACTTCGAAAGTCGCGCGCAGCGGCGCGATGGCATCCGCGCCGAGGCCGTGCGCCGCGGCCCACAGGTAGCTCTGGCCGATCACGTGATCGTCGGCATGATAGGTGCGCGGTCCGGGCTGCCATCGGTTGGCGCGACCCATGGTGATCACGGCGTCGGCGAAGCGCTGTTCGCCGCTGGCGTCGGCGAAGTGCGCGAGGCCCAGCCAGAACGCGCCTTGCTCCCAGCTGCGCGGGCTGCGCGATTCTTCCTGGAAGTGCGTGATGTGCTCGCCGTCCTTGTGGGCGAGCTGCCAGTCTGCGACCAGTGCGCCGAGCTTCAGCACTTCGTGCCGCACCGGTGTGTCCGCGCGGACAATGCCGGCTGGCGTGCAGGTCATCGATGCCAATACCAATATGAATGCGATTGCCGATTTCATCCGGACCCCAAAACGAATGCATGAATCGCGGGATGCCAATACTATCCGCCCTCGCGCGGCAGGGGAGTCGGTCATGCACGGTAAATGGTGGGCAATCGGCGTGTCGGTCTGGTGGAGCACCGCGCTGCTTGCGGCGCCGCTGCCGGAGGTGGTGACCCGGGACGGGCGCTCGGCGCTGCTGGTCGATGGCGCGCCGTATGTCGTGCTCGGCGCGCAGGTCAACAATTCCAGCGCCTGGCCCGACGTGCTGCCGAAGGTCTGGCCCGCGGTGCAGAAGCTCGGCGCGAACACCGTGAGCGTGCCGATCGCCTGGGAGCAGCTGGAGCCGACGGAAGGCAGGTTCGACTTCTCGTTCCTCGACGCGCTGCTCGCGCAGGCTCGCGCGCAGGAGCGGCGGCTGATCCTGCTGTGGTTCGCGACCTGGAAAAACAATGGGCCTAACTACGCCCCGGAGTGGGTGAAGCTCGACAATGCGCGCTTTCCGCGGCTGGTGGATGCCGGGGGCAAGGTGCTGAATTCCATGTCGCCGCATGCGGCGGCGACGCTGGAGGCGGACAAGCGCGCCTTCGTCGCGCTGATGCGCCACCTGCGCGAGGCGGATGCGCAGCACACGGTGATCATGGTGCAGGTCGAGAATGAGCCGGGCACGTACGGCAGCGTGCGCGATTTCGGACCGGTGGCACGGAAGTTGTTTGCGGGCGCCGTGCCCGCGGCGCTGGTCGCCGCGCGCGGCGTGAAGCCGGGCACCTGGAGCCAGGTGTTCGGCAAGGATGCGGACGAGTTCTTCCACGCCTGGTCGGTGGCGAAGTTCATCGGCGAGGTGGCGGCGGCCGGGAAGAAGGAGTATCCGCTGCCGATGTACGTGAACGCGGCATTGCGCGATCCGTTCACGCCTGGGGCGCCGGGCGGTTATGAGAGCGGCGGGCCAACGGACAACGTGATTTCCATCTACCAGGTGGCGGCGCCGGCGATCGACATCGTCGCACCGGACATCTACATCAAGGAGTCGAAGAAGGTCGACCGCGTCATCGAGCTGTATCGGAAGGAAGGGCCGCTTTTCGTGCCGGAGATCGGCAACGACCCGGTGTTCGCGCGCTATTTCTTCGACGTGCTGGGGGCGGGGTCCCTGGGCATCGTGCCGTTTGGCATCGACTACACGGGATATTCCAACTACCCGCTGGGCGGACGGGAGATCGACGAGTCCATCGACGCGTTCGCGCGGTCATTCCGGCTGGTGGCGCCGATGGCAGGCGAGTGGGCCAAACTCGCATTCGCGAAGCGTGTCTGGGGCGCGGGCGAGCCGGATGATCACGGCTCGCGGAAGTTCGAGCTCGGACGTTGGACGGCGACACTGGCGTTCAACGAGTGGCAATTCGGGCAGAAGGAGTGGTTTCCGCCCGGCACGCCGAACCCGGACTGGGCGCCGTATCCGTCCGGTGGCGCCTTGCTGGCCGAGCTCGGGCCGGATGAATTTCTGCTGACGGGCCAGCGCGTGCGCGTGAACTTCGCGCCTGCCGCGGGCCGCAAGGTGAACGGCCTGATCTTCGCGAGCGTGGAAGAAGGCGAGTACCGCGCTGGAATCTGGAAGCGCACGCGAATCTGGAACGGCGATCAGACCGACTACGGGCTCAACCTGACCGACGAGCCGCGCATACTCCGGGTGCGGCTGGCCGCGTATTAATGGGGACATTCCTCATTTCCTAGCAAAAGGGGACGCACCTCTCCGAGGTGTGTCCCCTTTTGCTAGGAAATGAGGAATGTCCCCATTAAGAAAGCAGCAATGTCCCCATCAAATCATCCAGCCGCCGTCGATGATGTGGGTCTGGCCGGTGGTGAAGCCGGACTCGTCGCTCGCCAGGTGTACGGCGAGCGCGGCGATCTCCTCAGGCTTGCCGAGGCGGCCCATCGGCTGGCGCGCTTCGAACTCGGCGCGGGTTTTGGCGTAGTCGCCGTAGGCGTGCAACCGCGCCTGCAGCGACGGTGTGTCGACAGTCCCGGGGCAGATGGCATTGCAGCGGATGCCCTGCGCCACGAAATCCGCGGCCACCGACTTCGTGAGTCCGATCACCGCCGCCTTGGTCGCGCCGTACGCGCAGCGATCCGGCACGCCGGTGATCGAGCCTGCCACCGACGACATGTTGATGATCGATCCGCCGCGCGCCGCGATCATGCCGGGCAGGAAGGCGCGGATCATGTGGAACATCGAGTGCACGTTCAGATCGAACGCCGCCTGCCATTGCGCGGGATCCACCGTGAGCACGGTGCCGCCGGGCACCATGCCGGCGCAGTTGAACAGCACGTTCACGGGCCCGACCTGCTGCGCGAACTCGGCGATCTTGCGCGCATCGCGCACGTCGAGCACGCGCGCTTCGCAGCCGGCGAGCGCCGTCAGCGCCGTGCCGTCGATGTCTACCGCGATCACGCGCGCGCCCGCGCGCGCGAAGGCCTGCGCGCTCGCCCGCCCGATGCCCGATCCCGCGGCGGTGACCACCGCCGTCTTGCCGGAGAGTCGCTCAGATTCCATAGGTCGCCCGTGCGGTTCCCGAATAGATTTGCCCGCGGCCCGCATCATCGAGCCGGACCAACAACATCTCGCTCGCCTGATACCACTCCTCGTACGAGCACACCAGCTCGCACACCGGCCAGTCGCTGCCCCACATGAGTCGCGGCGTGCCGAACACCTCCAGCAGGTGATCGACGCTGGGTGCGAGCTGCGCGGGGTTCGCGCTGCCGGCCTCGGTGACCAGCCCAGACAGCTTGCACACCGCGTTCGTGCCGCGCGCGATGGCCTGGATGTCGTGCCGCCACTCGGCGATGTCACCGCCGCGGATCTGCGGCTTGCCGCCATGATCCACGACCAGCCGCAGCTCCGGATACAGCTCCGCAAAGTCCAGCAACACCGGCAGATGCCTGGGCAGCACCAGCGCGTCGAACACCAGGTCGTGATCGATCATGGCCTCGATCGCGGCCGCGAGGCCGGGCTTGAGCATCCACGACACGTCGTCGATGTCCTGGATCATCGGCCGCAGGCCGACCAGCTTCGAGTCCGCCGCGAGCGTTGCGATGGACTCGGGCGCCACCGGGCTTTCGAAGTCCACCCAGCCGACGACCCCGGCGATGAACGCGTGCTCGGCGGCCAGCTCGAGCATGAACAGCGTCTCGGCGACGCTCGGCGCGGCCTGCACCAGCACGGTGGAGTCCACGCCCGCGCGCGCGATCTGCGGCGCGAGGTCGGCGGGCAGGTAGTCCCGGTAGATAGGCTCGAGCTGCGGCGTCAGCCAGCCGTAGTCGCCGCGGTCCAGGCGCCAGAAGTGCTGGTGGCTGTCGATGCGGCCGCTCATGCCGGATCGCCCGGCAGCGGCGCGCGCGCATCGACGAGACCACGCGCGCGAAGCGCGCGCCAGAACTCGCCCGGGATGGCATGCGAGAACATCGCCGCGCAGTTGCGTGCCTCGGCGGCGCTCGCGCAGCCGGCAACGACGCTCGCCACGGACGGATGCGCCAGCGGAAACTGCAGCGCGGCGGCCTGCAGCGGCACGGAGAATTCCGCGCACAGGGCTTCGAGGTGGCGCACGCGCTCGAGGACCGGTGCGGGCGGCGGCGCGTAGTTGTAGTGCGCCTGCGCGCCGGCGCGCGATCCGGCGGCGAGAATCCCCGAATTGAACGGCCCGCCGCAGATGATGGACACGTTCTTCCGCGCACAGGTTGGCAGCAGCGCCTCGATGGCGGGTTGCTCGAGCAGCGTGTAGCGGCCCGCGAGCAGGATGCAATCGAGCTCGCATTTCGCCAGCAGCTCCAGGCACACCTCCACCTCGTTGACGCCGATGCCGATGGCGCGCACCGCGCCGGCATCACGCAGCTCGCGCAGCGCGCGATAGCCGCCGTCGAGGAATTCCCGCAGCCGCGCGGCGTGCGCCTCGGCGTGCGTGAGCCTGCCGATATCGTGGCAGAGCAGCACATCGACGCGCGACACCTGCAGCCGATCGAGGCTCTCGGCATGCGAGCGCATCACCGCGTCATGGCCGTAGTCGAACACCGGTGCGAAAGGCCGGGGCGAGAAATAACCGTCGCGGCCGATGTTCGGGTCCTGCAGCCCGGTTGGCACGAGACGCCGGCCCACCTTGGTGGAAATCACCGGCAGCGGCTGTGCGCCGGCGAGCGCCGCGCCCACGCGCAGCTCGCTCAGGCCGAATCCATAGAAGGGCGCGGTGTCGAAATAGCGCACGCCGGA
This sequence comes from Steroidobacteraceae bacterium, assembly GCA_035761265.1. GTDB lineage: Bacteria > Pseudomonadota > Gammaproteobacteria > Steroidobacterales > Steroidobacteraceae > CADEED01. The sequence goes on along the minus strand of DASTRL010000285.1, from coordinate 21,923 downwards.
AGCAAAAGACTCACGCACGGCGGCGAGCGCTTCTTCGTCGTCGAGTGGCCGATACAGATTGCCGATCCCCGCGCCGCCGAAGCCGAGCACGCTGACTTCGAGGCCCGTCCTGCCGAGCTCGCGTTGCGCGAGCGCCGCCGTCATGCAGCCTTCGCCAGTGCGGCGCGCGGCGCCTCTTCGCGGCGCGAAACCCACGCGAACATGCACACCACGGCGAAGCAGATCGCGGGCACGAGCATCGCCATGTTGATGCTGCTGGAGTCGGACACCAGGCCCATGATGGGCGGGATCACCGCGCCGCCGACGATGGCCATGACCAGGAACGACGATCCGGACTTGGTGTGCGCACCGAGCCCGCGCAGGCTCATCGTGAAGATGGTCGGGAACTGGATGGACATGAAGAAGCTGGTGAGCATGAGCGCGTACAGGCCGATGCCGCCGCCGGCGAGCGCCGCCACCGCGCACAGCACCACGTCCGCGGCGGCGAAGCTCGTGAGCAGCAGCGCCGGGCGGAACTTCGACATCAGCAGCGTGCCGATGAAGCGGCCGGCGAAGAACAGCGTGAGCGTGATCAACAGGTTGTTGGCCGCCACCTTCTCCGCCGTGCCGGGCGTGTTGAACTGTGTGTAGCGGATCACGAAGCTCCAGACGCCCACCTGCGCGCCCACGTAGGCGAACTGCGCAGCCACGCCGAGCCAGTAGCGCCGGAAAGCGAGCAGTCCGCGAAAGCCTCCCGCCTCCGCATCGGCATCGGTCGCCACGCGCTGCGCCAGCGGCGGAAATTTCGCGACGGCCACCAGCAATGCCCACAGCAGCACGACGCAGGCGATGCCGAGATACGGTAGTTTGACCGCCGCGAGCTCGCCGGCGCGCCACGCCGCCTGCGCGGCGGGCTCCATCGCGCGGATCTGCTCGGCCGCGAGATGGTTCTCGGAGAGGATCAGTTCCTTGCCGAGGAACACCCCGACGATGGTGCCGAGCGGATTGAACGTCTGCGCGAAGTTGAGCCGCTGGTCGGCGCTCTCCGGCGGCCCCATCGCCGCGATCATCGGATTCGCGGACGTCTCGAGGAACGACAGCCCGCTCGCCACCACGAACAGCGCCCCGAGGAAGAAGTGGTACTCGCCGAACTGCGCCGCTGGATAGAAGAGCAGCGCGCCGGTGCCGAACAGCACCAGCCCCATGACCACCGCCGCGCGGTAGCCGAAGCGTCGCATGAAGAGCGACGCAGGAATCGCAAACGCGAAATACCCGATGAACGTGGCGAACTGCACGAAGCTCGAGGCGAAGTCGCCCAGCAGGAAGGTCTTGCGGAACTGCGGGATCAGCACGTCGTTGAGGCTGTTGGACATGCCCCAGAAGGCGAACAGCGCCACCACCAGCACGGTGGCGCCGAGATAGCCGGGCGTGATGAACGGTGGTTTGCCTGAAGTCCCCGGTGCCGCGTCCTTCATGGCAGGTCCCCGTGCACGATCTCCGCGGAGATCTGCCGCGCGGCGGCGCGGATGTGCTCGAGCGCCTGCGGCATCTCCATGACCAGCGGATTGCTGTGCACGAACGGGCAGGTGAGCGCGGCGATGGCGGTGTCGCCGCGCAGGATGGGCGCGGAGAGGTCGACGATGCCGCGCACGAAATCCGACGCGGCTTCGTGGTGACCGCGGGCACGCACGGCATTGGCGCGTTCGATGAACGCGTCGGCGGCTTCTCCCTTGAGGCGGCAGCGCTTCAGCCAATTGCGCCGCACTTCGTCGTCCTGATAGGCGAACAGCACCAGGCCCGAAGTGGCGCGCGCAATCTCACGCCGATAGCCGATGCGCACCGAGAAGCCGAGGTCGCCCGGCCGCTCGATGCGCGTGATCACCACGATCTGGTCCTCGGAGGCCACGGCGATGTGGCAGGACTGCCCGATCTCCTGCGTGAGCTTGCGCATGATGGGCAGCGCGGTTTCCACCAGAGAACGTACGGGCGCCTGCGCCATGGCGAGCGCGAACAGCTTGTTGGTCAGCACGTACCCGGTGCCGCTCTCCGCGCTGGTGATGAACCCCTTGAACTCCAGCACCTGGAGCATGCGGAACAGCTCGCCCGAGGAGCGGCCGAGCCGCTGCGAGATCGCGGAGAGGTTCAGCGGCGATTTTTCCGCGGCCAGCAGCTCGATGACGTCGAGGCCCTTTTCCAGCGCGGGAGCCCGATAGCGCGTGGCACGTGACGGATTTTCCGGCGCCGAGGCGCGTGGGGGAGCCGATTTGTTGGCCATGCGTGGAAGCGGATTCTGCCCGTGTCGCGCCGCTTCGGAAATCGCTTGATCTTCGTTTTTCATTAGAGCATTGTACTTTCATTCGGGAAAAGAAGAATTGGGTTGTGAGGTCCGCGCACCGTCAGGTGAAGTCCCGCGACCCAACAATGCCGGAAGGCGAGACCCAGCGGCGTCCCCACGACGCGGGTCTCGCTTTCCGGTGCCTTCGCGGTTACAAGTACGCGCGATTTCAAAACTCGGACAAAAGAGGGGTTCATGAAGAATCTGGCGAGACTGCTGTGTGTCGCGCTGCTCGCGAGCGGCTGCGCGAAGACTCCCGAAGGTTCGTTCGTGCAGGACGAAACCGGCGTGGTGGTGACGCCCGCCGCGGGAGATGCGAAGCGCGTGCGGCTCGAGCTGCGCTCGGATCGCATCGTGCACGTCACGGCGCTGGCCGATGAGAAGGCTGAACTCCCCGCCAGCCTCATGGTGATCCCGGCAAACAATCCGCCGCCGACATTCAAGGTGGAACGCAAGGACGACGATCTGGCGGTGTCGACCGATGCGCTGGTCGCGCACGTCTCACTGCGCAATGGCGCCGTGCGCTTCTCCGATCCCGCCGGCCACGCGCTGCTCGAGGAGGTGCCCTCGCGCGTGTTCGCGGGCGGCGTCTCGCAGCGCTTCAATCCGGGCAGCGACGAGGCGTTCTACGGGCTCGGGCAGCATCAGAACGCGCAGATGAACCTGAACGGCGAGGACGTGGAGCTCGCGCAGCACAACATGGACATCGGCGTGCCCTTCGTCGTGTCGAGCCGCAATTACGGCGTGTTGTGGGACAACGATTCCATCACGCGATTCGGCAATCCAAAGCCATATGGGCTCGCCTCGCGCGACCTCACGATCCGCGACGCCGCGGGCAAGGAGGGCGGGTTCACGGCGCGCTATTCCATCGATGGCGCGCTCAAGCTCGAGCGCGTCGAGAAGGACGTCAACTACCAGTACATCCGCGACCGCTTCAACTGGCCGAAAGAATTGCTCATCGGCAAGGAGCCGCCCAGGGGCGCGCCGCCCAACATCCTGCCCAACCAGGCGGTGACCTGGGAAGGAACCGTGGAGTCGCCGCACGCCGGCACGCACAAGTTCCAGCTCTATGGCAGCAGCTATTTCAAGGTGTACGCCGATGACAAGCTGATGCTCGATCGCTGGCGGCAGAACTGGAACGCCTGGTATCACAACTTCGAGCTGCCGATGGAAGCCGGCAAGCCGGTGAAGATCCGCATCGAGTGGATCCCGAACGACGGCTACATCGCGCTGCTGCACAACGATCCGCTGCCGGATGCCGAGCGGCATTCGCTCACCTTCACCTCGGAGGTGGGCAACGGCATCGACTACTATTTCGTGGCCGGCGGCTCGCAGGACGAGGTGATCGCCGGCTACCGCGCGCTCACCGGCAAGGCAGTGCTGCTGCCGAAGTGGGCCTACGGCTTCTGGCAGAGCCGCCAGCGCTACATGACGCAGGCCGAGTTGTTAGGCGTGGTCGCCGAGTACCGCAAGCGCAGGATCCCGCTCGACAACATCGTCATGGACTGGTTCTACTGGAAGGAAGATTCCTGGGGCTCGCACGAGTTCGACAAGAGCCGCTTCCCCGACCCCAAGGGCATGATCGACAAGGTGCACGCGCAGAACGCGCACTTCATGATTTCCGTGTGGCCCAAGTTCTATCCGGGCACGGCCAACTACCGGGAGCTCGACCAGGCCGGGTTCATGTATCGCAAGAACGTCGAGGACGGGTTCCTCGACTGGGTGGGCAAGGGCTACACCTCGTCGTTCTACGACCCGTATTCGAAGCCGGCGCGCGACATGTACTGGCGCCAGGTCAACGAGAAGCTCGGCGTGCTCGGCGTGGACGCCTGGTGGATGGATGCGACCGAGCCGGATCCGCACTCGAACCTCGACATCGATTCGATCAAGGCGCGCATCGGGCCGACGGCGCTGGGGCCGGCGGCCAACTACTTCAACACCTATGCGCTGGTGCACAGCGGCGGCGTGTACGAAGGTTCGCGCGCGGCGCGGCCCGACAAGCGCGTGTTCATCCTGACGCGCTCGGGGACCGCGGGTATCCAGCGCAATGCGGCCGCGGTGTGGAGCGGCGACATCGCCTCGCGCTGGGACGACCTCTACAACCAGATCTCCGCGGGCGTGAGTATCGGCTACTCGGGCCTGCCGAACTGGACGTTCGACATCGGTGGTTTCTCGAACGAATCGCGCTACAACACCAATCCCAGGCCGGAGGATGTCGCCGAATGGCGCGAGCTCAACCTGCGCTGGTTCCAGTTCGGCGCGTTCGCGCCGCTGTTCCGCTCGCACGGCGAGTTTCCGTTCCGCGAGATCTACAACCTCGCGCCGCAGGGGTCGGAGGTCTATGACAGCCTGGTGTGGTACGACAAGCTGCGCTACCGCCTGCTGCCGTACACGTACACCGTGGCGGCGGACACTTTCCACCGCGACGGCACCATCATGCGTGGCCTCGCCATGGATTTCATGGATGACGCGGCGGTGCGCGACGTGCGCGACGAGTACCTGTTCGGCAAGGCGTTCCTGGTGGCACCGGTGCATCAGTACCGGGCGCGTTCGCGGCCGGTCTATCTACCGGCGGGGGCCGCCTGGTACGACTTCCACACCGGCAAGCGTGTCGATGGCGGGCAGACGGTGCAGGCCGACGCGCCGCTGAATCGCATGCCGCTGTACGTGCGCGGCGGGTCGATCGTGCCGGTCGGCCCCGAGATCCAGTACAGCTCCGAGAAGGCCGGTGGTGACATCACGCTGCTGGTGTTCACCGGCGCGGACGGCAGCTTCGACCTGTACGAGGACGACGGCGTGAGCTACGGCTACGAGAAGGGCGAGTTCGCCCGCATTCCGCTGCGCTACGACGCGGCGAAGGGAATTCTGACCCTCGGCGCGCGCTCCGGCAGCTTCCCCGGCATGCCGGAGGAACGTACGTTCAAGATCCGCTGGATCAAGCACGGCGGCACGGCGCCCTCCGATCTCGACGCCAAGGCCGACGCGACCGTGTCTTACAAGGGCGCGGAAGTGGAGGTGCCGGGTGGGGGAAGTGGGGAGTAGAGGACCCTAATCCCCACTTCCCCCACCTGGCACCTCTTGGTTAACTCCAGCCATGGCGAAGGTCCAGGCCGGAGTGGGTCCGCGTTTTCCTCAGGTGGTGGTGCTGGTCGGCGCCACCGGCGATCTGTCGCGGCGCAAGCTGATCCCGGGCCTGCTGCATCTCGCCACCGCGGGCTTCATTCCGGCCTGCCGCATCATCGGCGTGTCGCTCGACGACATGGATGCGGCGGGGTTCCGCAAGGTCGCGCGCGCCGCGCACGACGAATTCTCGATCCGCAAGGTGGACGATGCGGGCTGGGCCGCCTTCGAGAAGACGCTGGATTACGTGCCGCTGAAAGACACCCCGGCGGCGCTCACCGAAGCGGTGGCGCGCGCGGAGAAGGCGCTCGGCGGCGAGTGCCAGCGCCTGCACTACCTGGCCGTACCACCCAACGCGGCGCTTTCGGCCGTGCGCATGCTGGGCGACGCGAAGCTGGTGCGCAATTCGCGCATCGTGATGGAGAAGCCGTTCGGCACCGATCTCGCCAGCGCGAAGGAACTGAACGCGCATCTGCACGAAGTGTTCGACGAGAGCCAGATCTTCCGCATCGATCATTTCCTCGGCAAGGAGCCCGCGCAGAACATCCTCGCGTTCCGCTTCGGCAACGGCCTGTTCGAACCGATCTGGAACCGCAACTTCATCGACCACGTGCAGATCGACGTCCCCGAAACCATCGGGCTCGAGATGCGCGCCTCGTTCTACGAAGCCACCGGCGCCTATCGCGACATGGTGGTCACGCACCTGTTCCAGATCCTCGCGTTCATGGCCATGGAGCCGCCCACCAGCCTCGCGCCCAAGCCCATCAGCGAAGAGAAGCACAAGGTGTTCCGCAGCATGCTGCCGGTGAACCCCGCGGACGTGGTGCGCGGGCAGTACGCGGGCTATCGCGACGAGAAGGGCGTCTCACCCGAATCCGAGACCGAAACTTTCATCGCGCTCAAATGCTGGATCGACAACTGGCGCTGGGCCGGTGTGCCCTTCTACCTGCGCACGGGCAAACGCCTGGCCGAGAGCCAGCGCATCATCTCGATCGCGTTTCGCGAGCCGCCGAAGAGCATGTTTCCCGCCGACTCCGGCATCGGAGCGAAAGGCCCCGACCACCTGACCTTCGACCTGGCGGATTCCTCCCGCACGTCGTTGTCGTTTTATGGCAAGCGTCCCGGACCTGGGATGCGTCTCGACAAGCACAGCCTGCAGTTCGCGCTGTATGACACCGGCCAGATCGGCGACGTGCTCGAGGCCTACGAGCGGCTGATCCTGGACGCGATGCGCGGCGATCACACGTTGTTCACCACGGCGGAAGGCATCGAGCGGCTGTGGGAAGTTTCGATGCCGGTGCTGGACTCGCCGCCGCCCGTACGGGTTTACGCGCCCGGATCGTGGGGGCCCAACGCCATTCATCAGCTCATCGCGCCGCATGCGTGGCGCCTGCCCTTCGAGCGCGCCTGGCGCGATCCGAACCGCGAAGGTAGCTAGCGCGATCCCCGGGTCGCGAGCAATACTCCCTGCAGCGAGTGCGGACTTTCAGGAGGGGGCATGGCACGTATCTGGTTGGCGATGGTGTTGCTCGTCTGCGCGGGCGTTTGCCAGGCGCAAGGGACGGGAACGTTCGGCGAGCCGCTGCCCCCGAATCTGGGAACAGACCCGGATGTCCGGTCCAAGCGCGCCGATCCGGCCGCGGTCGAGATTCCGCTGTACATCGGCGCGTCGGTGCGCGACATCCTCGAGGCGCTCAATGAAAAGGGATTCCTGATCAAGTGGGATCCCGAAGAGGTGCTGCCGACGATGAAGTTGCTGGAGCGACCCAAGTCCACGCGAATCGATCGGCTGCTCTCGGAGATCCTGGCGCCCTGGGGCCTGCGCGCCGATCACAATCTGCAGGACGGCGGATGGTGGGTGCGGCCGAAGAAAAAGAAGAAAGAAGTCATCGTCGGCGAGCCGGAGCCGGCAGCCTCGAAGTAGGAATTCCCGATCAGAATCCGGGCGCCCGGGTGTCACCACCCGGGCGTTTTCGTTTCCGTAAATAAGAGGTTGCGCCGATAGCAGTCATTCTTATTTGCAATCAAGAATGATTCGCAATACGATGCCAGCCAGTCAGCCGGGCGGTCCCCCGTTCCGGCGTGAGCCAGCGGCCCAGCGAGCCACTCCCGTTCGGGATAGCCAGCGCACGCCGGCATGCCCCAATTACGCGGGAGAAGAAGAAACGTGTCGATCCAGGATTCGCGTATTGCCGTGGCTGTGAGCCTGGCGCTGGCTGCCGCCGGGTCGCAGGCGCAAGCCCAGGCCCAGGTCCAGCAGGCCGCGGACGAGCCCAGAACGCTGTCGAAGATCTCCGTCCAGGCCACCGAGGTCGATGAAGGCCCGAAGGTGGATCGCCTGTCCTCACCCAAGTTCACGCAGGACCTGCTCGACACGCCGCAGACCATCGCCGTGGTCAGTCAGGAAGTCCTGCAGCAGCAAGGCGCGACGTCCCTGTCGCAGGCGCTGCGAAATACACCGGGCGTCACTTTCCTGCTCGGCGAGAACGGCAACACTTCGACCGGCGATTCGATCTTCATGCGCGGCTTCGACACGCAGGGATCCATCTTCATCGACGGCATCCGTGATCTCGGCACCGTCACGCGCGACACCTTCAACACTGAGCAGGTCGAGATCGCCAAGGGCCCCGCGGGCGCCGACTACGGACGCAGCGCCGCGTCCGGCTACGTGAACATGGCCACGAAGGTGCCGGTGGCCGACGACTTCACGTCCGGCACCGCGAGCTATGGCACCGCGAACAACGGCCGCATCACCGCAGACCTGAATCACGGGTTCCGGGGCAATGGCGTCGCGTTCCGTCTCAATCTCATGGGCCAGGACGGCGATCTCGACGGCCGCGATTTCATCGAGCGCCAGGGTTGGGCGGTGGCGCCGTCGCTGGCCTTCGGCCTCGAGAGCCGGACGCGCGCCTACTTCTATCTACTGCACGGCGAGCAGGACAACGTTCCCGATGGCGGCGTGCCCACCATAGGCCTGGAAGGTTTCTACAACCCGGCATTCGACGCAGGCGGCGCCAACGCCGGCGTCGATCCGCCGCGGGTCGATCGCGACAACTTCTATGGTTTCGTGGGCGATTTCGAGAACATCGAGGGCACCATGTTCACGGCGCGCTTCGAGCACGACTTCAACGACGAGGTCACGCTGCGCAATACCTCGCGCTACGGCAAGTTGCACCAGGTGTACGTGCTGACCGGCGTGAATGCATTGACCGCGACGAGTCCCGATCCGCAGCAGTGGACCGTCGCGCGCACGCGCCAATCGAAGAATCAGGAAAACACGCTGTTGACGAACCAGACCAACGTCACGGCGAATTTCGAGACCGGCAGCGTGGGACATGCCATCACCGCTGGCCTGGAATTCATCGACGAGGAGCAGTTCACGCCGACCTACCTGGCGGCGAGCCTGGGGACGCCGATTCCGCCGGCGAATGTGTACCACCCGGACCGCCACGACGTGCTGCCCGGCCTTGCGCCAGTTCGTGACGGGCGCTACACGCGCGGCGAGACGCAAACGGCGGGCCTCTACCTGTTCGACACGGTGAGCTTCGCCGACCGTTGGCAGGCGACGGCGGGCTTGCGCGTCGACCGTTACGAGACCGACCTCGACAGCGCGGTGTTCTCGACGCTCGACAGCCATCCGGCGCTGCCGGTGGGCACGCTGGTGCCGAACAACTTCCAGCTCGATGACACACTGTTCTCGTACAAGGTGGGACTGGTGTTCAAGCCGGTCGAAAACGGCAGCCTGTATCTGTCGCATGCCACGTCGCAGCAGCCGCCCGGCGGCTCCAATTTCACGTTCTCCAGCAATGCGAACAACCAGAACAACCCGTCGCTGGACCCCACCGAGGGCTCGAATCTCGAGCTCGGAGCCAAGTGGGAATTCCGCGACGGCGCGCTGGCGGTGACCGGCGCCGTCTACGACAGCACCAACCAGAACGAGATCGCGCAGGACCCGGTGGATCCGACGCAGTTCCTGCAGATCGGTGAGCGCGAGGTGAAGGGCGTCGAGCTCGGCATCGTCGGCAAGCTGACCGATTCGTGGGAGTTGAGCGCCGGAGTCTCCAAAATGGATACCGAGGTGAAACGCGGTCTCGCGAACCAGGCCGGCCTGCCGATCACCTGGTCGCCGGAGTTCACGTTCACGAGCTGGACCACCTACCACACGCCCTTCGGTCTTTCGATCGGCGGCGGCGTGCGCTACGTCGACAGCGTGATTCGCCCCGTGAGCAGCAACGTCGTTCCGCCGCCACCACCCGGCCAGACCAACATGCGCGCCGCGCCTGACTACTGGGTGCTGGACTTCATGGCCTCCTATGAGATCAACGACAAGGTCGGCGTGCAGCTCAACGCCTACAACCTCACGGACGAGCTGTACGTCGCGACGCTGAACAACAGCGGCGCACGCTACATGCCCGGAGCGCCGCGCTCGGCGCTGTTGACCGTCAACTACACGTTCTGATGCGGCGCGCCTCGCGAGCTGTGCACGGCGTACCCGACGTGCGAGCATCCGGAGCATGATGCTGCACGTACCCAGGGTGTTGACGCCCGAGCAGGTGGCGGAGTGCCGCCGCCTGCTCGATGCGGCCGAGTGGACCGACGGCAATACGACGGTGGGCGAGCAGGGCGCACTGGTGAAGCGCAACCGGCAGTTGCCCGAGCTGTCCGCGACGGCGCGCCAGCTCGGCGAAATGGTCCTGGTGGCACTCTCGAGAAGCCCCCTGTTCTTCTCGGCGGCGTTGCCGCTCAAGACCGTGCCGCCGCTGTTCAACCGCTACGAGGGTGGCGAGCAGTACGGCACGCACATCGACGGCGCCGTGCGCGCCGTGCCCGGCAGCTCGCATTTCATCCGCACGGACCTGTCCGCCACGTTGTTCCTGACGGAGCCCGCCGAATACGAGGGCGGTGAGCTCGTGGTGTCCGACACCTATGGCGAGCACTCCGTCAAACTACCCGCCGGTGACCTGGTGCTGTACACCTCGGGCAGCCTGCACCGCGTGAACCCGGTGACGCGCGGCCGTCGCACCTCCTCGTTCTTCTGGACGCAGAGCATGGTTCCCGACGAGCGGCATCGCGAGACGCTGTTCCGCCTGGACCAGACCATCCAGAAGGTGCGGGGCAAGTTCGGCGAGAGCGAGGAGACGATCGCGCTCGCCGGGCACTATCACAACCTGCTGCGGATGTGGTCGGAGATCTAGGGAGCCTCGTGGGCCGCGCGAGTCGCGGCCAGTCGATCCAGCCGCCTGGCGATCCTCGCAATCGCGGTGCGCAGCGGCTGCGGCGCCTTCACCTCGAAATCGAACGGCAGCCGCGCCAGTTCGCGCGCGATCCAGTCCAGGTTGTCCGCCTGGGCGCGCAGCAGCACCCCGTCGTCGACGCATTCGATGACGCCCACGTAGGGCAGCAGGCATTTCTGCGCGGTCGCGAGGTCGGTCTCGAGCAGCACTTCCACGGCGTGGGCGCGCGGGATCTGGGAAATCGAATCTTTGAGATACGCCAGCGCGTCGAATTTTTCGGGGCGCTCGAAGGAGACGGCGAGGGTGCTGGCCGCCACCACGCGATCCAGCCGGAACGAGCGCAGGCCGCGCCGCAGGTGGCACCAGCCGACGATGTACCAGCGGCCCGCGCGGTAGACGAGCCCGTACGGATCGAATTCGCGTTCGGTCTGCTCGTCGCTGCGCGATTGATAGGTCAGGCGCACGCGGCGTCGTTCCTGCGTCGCGCCGCACAGGAGCCCGAGCACCTGCTGGTCGATGGCGGTCGCGCTGCGCGTGAACTCCAGGGCGACGCTCTCGTCGACGGCGCGCAGCCGCGACTTGAGCTTGGCCGGGAACACGCGCTCGAGCTTGGCGCGGGCGGTGGCGAGCGCGGGCATGGACTGCGCCAGGCCGAGCCCGCGCGCGGCCATCAATCCCACCGCCAATGCCAGCGCTTCCTCGTCGGAGAAGATCATCGGCGGTAGTTTGAATCCCGGCACCACCTGGTAGCCGCCGTAGCGGCCCTGCGTGGTGACGATGGGGATGCCGAGCTCCTCGAGCATGACGATGTAGCGGCGCAGCGTGCGGCGGTCGACCTCCAGCGCGCGCGCCAGCTCGGCGCCACCGGTGACTTCGCGCGCCTGCAGCATCTCGAGCAACGCCAATACTCGGGTGGTCGGTTGGGACATGGCGAAATGATGACGCCGAATTAGGGCAGGCATTGTCCTAGATCGGCGCTAGCCTGTCTCCAACAAGCAAGGAGGTCCGCATGAGGTCGATCAATTGGCTGGGATTCTTCGGCGCGATGCGGCCGGGCACGACGCCGTCCGCCACGGCGCGCGAGCCGGGCCGGATTGCGCGAATCATCGAGCTGCTGTCCCGCGGCGGAATTCCCGTGGACGGCATGATGGAGAAAAAGCCCGCGCCGGAACGCAGGCCGGAACCCGTACGCTGGGGGAATTTTCGATGACGGCATCGGATCGCGCGTCCAAGGTCCCGGTGCGCGTCGTGCAGGGTGTGCTGTGCGTGCGTGTCCCGGATTCGGCACCACCGCTGCTGGAGATCTGCCGCTGCGCCTGCTGCGGCGGGCTGCGTCGCGTCGAGCTCGGCGGGGACTACATCTGCACCGACGGCAACACGCGGTCGCCCAATATCCTGAAGGGCTGATCGCCGAGCGGCGAGTTGTAGTTTGAACCGGTGAACACCACCACCAGCTCGAGGCTCGGAAACACGAAGATGTAGTTGCCGCCGTTGCCGGAGGTGAAGTAGCAGTCGACATTGCCGCCGGAGCGTGAGAACGGCCGCTTCCACCAGAGGTATCCGTACTGATCCCCGCCGAGCGTGCGCAGGCGCTGCTGCGAGGCCGTGACCCATGTCTCGGGCACCACGCGTACGCCGTTCCAGGTGCCACCCGAAAGATAGAGCTGACCCAGCTTCGCGGCATCGCGCGGCTTCAGCCGCAGGCCGCCGCCGCCCGTCGCCTGGCCGTCGGGCGAACGCCGCCAGCCCGAGTCGTGAATCCCGAGCGGCCCGAACAGATAGGTGTCGGCGTAGGCATCCAGCGCCATGCCGGAGCGCTGCGAGACGATGTAGCCCAGCACCACGACGCCGCCGGTGCAGTACTGCGTCGCCTGTCCAGGGTCGTACGCCATGGGCAGATCGAGAATGAATCCCACCCAGTCGCGCTTGTCGTACATCTTCTCCTCGTTGCCGCGCGAACTCGGTTCCCAATCGTTGCACTCCAGGCCCGAGCTCATGTTCAGCAGGTGGAAGATCTCGATCGACTGCTTGCGCGGGCTCATGTTGTCGTGCCGCTCGAACTGCGGGATGTGCATGGCGATCGGGTCGTTCACGCCGAACAGCCCCTGCTCGATGGCGATTCCCGCCAGCGCCGAGGTGAAGCTCTTGCCCGTGGATCGCAGGTCGTGCAGCGTGTCGCGTCCGAAGCCGTTGAAATAGCCTTCGGCCACGAGCTTGCCGTGGCGCACCACCAGCATCGAGTCCACGCCGGACCAGTTCCCGCCCCGGATCAGCTCCAGGGTGGCCTGCAGATCCTGGCTGCGCATGCCTTCGGCGGCGGGGGTCGACACCCTCCATCCATCGCCGATGTCCTCCGGCGCGAGCGAGATCGCCGCCGGCAAGCCGGGATTCACGTCCGGCCCGCGGCCGTTGTGTCCGTAGGGATTGCCGCCGCCGTCGCCGCCACCGCAGGCCGCCAGCAGGGTCGCCGCGAGGGCCAACAAGTTGCATCGCATGTCCACCTCCGCCTGACGCCTGCCGGTTGGTGGACGGAACGGCGTGGAATCCTTCGCGTTGAACGGCCGCGAAGGATTCGAGCGGGCAGGGCACACTAACCCGCCAATGCACGATGCGGACCGGGAACTCGTCGATCGACTGCTGCGCGGCGACCGCGCGATGTTCGACGCGTTCTTCAACGAGTACTACCCCAAGCTGTATCGCTTCGTGAAACGGCGCATGCCGCAGGATGCAGCCGCCGCGGAGGACGTCGCACAGGCCACGCTGTGCCGGGCGCTCGAGAGCCTGCGCGGTTACCGCGGCGAGGCTTCGCTGATGACCTGGCTGTGCACGTTGTGCCGCCGCGAGATGAGCGCGCGCTGGGAGGAGACCCGGGCCTGGTCCGCGGCGCCGCGCCTGGCCGAGGACGACCCGGCGATCCGCGCGGCCCTGGAGTCGCTGCTGTGCGGCGAGCCGGGAGATCCTCTGCGCAGTGCCGGTCGCGAACAGGTGCGCGAATCCATCCTGGCCGCGCTCGACTATCTACCGGCGCCGTACGGCGACATCCTGGAATGGAAATACCTGCGCGAGATGAGCATGGCCGAGATCGCGCAGCGCCTCGGCCGTTCACCGAAGGCGGTGGAATCGCTGCTGACGCGTGCGCGCGAAGCGTTCCGCGAAGCCTTCTCGGTGCTGTCCGGCGGCGCCGCCGGAGGACTGCTGCCATGAACGCGGATCGCGACCAGTCCGTGGGCCGGTTGATCCGCCTGGCGGGCGAGCGGGAGAGGCCATCGCCGGAAGCGACCGAACGCGCGCGCCTCGCCGCCGCGCACGCCTGGCAGCAAGTGCTGGCGCGGGAACCTCAGCGGCCGCCACGCGGCCGATGGATGGCGGCGGTCGCACTGGCGGCGGCCGCGGGGTTGGCCGCGTTGGCGCTGTTTGCCTGGCAGCGCGCACCGGTTTCCACCGCACCTGTCATCGTGGCCAACGTGACGGCTGTCGAGGGCGTGGCCTCGGCCATCGAGGGTGACCGCGAGCGGCCCATCGCGCGCCACGCGCCGGTGTTGTCGGGCACGAAGCTTGCCACCCGCGACGGCCGCGCGGCCGCCGGCTTCTCGGACACGCTTTCGCTGCGTCTCGACCGTCACACTCGGGTCCGATTCGACACCCGCACGCGCGTGACGCTGCTCGAAGGCTCGTTGTACGTGGATTCCGGCGGGCTCGGTGTCGGACCGCCGCTCACCGTCGTCACCCCCGCGGGAGTCGTGAGCCACGTCGGCACGCAGTTCCAGGTGGCCGTGGATGGCGCAGCCACGCGTGTGCGCGTGCGCGAAGGGCGGGTGTTGCTGCAGCGGAGCACGGGCGCGGCACTGGCCGTGGCCGCCGGCGATGAGCTGGAAGTGCGCGGGCGGGAGACCCGTTGGCGACATGGGTTGCCTTCGTTCGGGCCGGCGTGGGAATGGTCCGCGAGCGTGGCGCCCACGCTCGCCATCGAAGATCGCCCGCTGGCGGAGTTCCTCACGTGGATCGCGCGCGAGCATGGCTGGCAGCTGCATTTCGCCGATGATCCGCTGCAAGCACGCACGCATGACATTCGCCTGCATGGAAGCCTGGAAGGCCTGGACGCCGCGGCGATGCTGGAACACGTGGCGCTGGTGACGGGCGTGCCGCTCGCAATGCATGAGGGCGTGCTCTGGGTCGGTGAGCGCTGATGTGCCGGACCCTCGCCGCGGTCCTGTGTCTCACTACTTTGTCAGGCCTGTCGTCGGGCGCCGCGCGTGCCGCGGGCAACGAATCCCCCGCGGTCGAAGTGCCCGTGCACGCCGGCGACCGGCTGGAAGCGGTGCTGACCCGGCTCAACGAGAGCGGCTTCCGCATCGTCTACAGCAGCGCGCTGGTGCGGCCGGAAATGACTCTGAGCAAGGCGCCGAGCTCCAGCCGTATCGAAGAGCTGCTGCGGGAGATCCTGGCGCCGTGGAATTTGCGCGCGGTACGCGCGAGCAATGGAGACTGGCTGATCGCGCCCGGCATGTCGGCAGCGCCGCTGCCTCCCGAGGTGAGCATCGTGCCGGCCGAGGACATCACGGTCATCGACGTCACGGCGTCCCGCTTGCGGCTGGCGGTCGACGGCGCGAGCGAGACCTTCCTCGCGCGGGCGGACGTGGAACGCATGCCGCACCTGGCCGATGACGCGCTGCGCATGCTCAAGGTGCTGCCCGGCGTCTCCGGTGGGGATTTCAGTGCCGCGCTCAACATCCGCGGCGGCCGGCGCGATGAGGCGTTGCTCACCATCGACGGCGCCGAGATCCACAACGGATTCCATTTCCGCGACATCGACGGCGCGCTGAGCGTGCTCGACACGAATCTCGTCGAGGGCATCGACTTCACCACCGGCGGCATGACGGCGGATGTCGGTGACTACATGAGCGGCGTGGTCGGCTTGCAGACGCGCCGGCCCACTGCCGACGACGAGTATCGCAGTGGCGTCGGCATCAGTTTCGTCAGCGCCTACGGCCGAAGCTCCGGCACCTTCGCGAACGATCGAGGCTGGTGGCTGGCTTCGGCGCGGCGGGGATTCCTCGACGTGCTGACCGAAAAGCTGGTCGCGGACAACGAGCAGCTCACTCCGCGCTACACGGATGTGTTCCTCGCCGCAGGTTTCGACCTGGGCGAACGCACATCCCTGGACGCGCGCTTCCTGCTCAGCGACGACGATCTGCGCTTCATCACCGATGATGCCGTCGATGACGCCGACTCGGCGGGCAAGGGCCACTCGCAGCACCTGTGGTTCACGCTGAACCATGATTTTTCCGAGAACCTGCACAGCCGCACGCTGCTGGCCGCGGCCACCGTGGAGCAGAGGCGCGACTCCGGCGGCAGCAACAGCCGGCGCTTCGGCCTCGTGCACAGCGATGAAGACTTTCGCTTCCTGGACCTGCGGCAGGACTGGTCATGGGCGCTGGGCAGCGATCAGCTGCCGCGCTGGGGTTTCAATGTCTCGAAGCAGCGTGGCAACTACGACTATTCGTTGCTGGCGCAGATCCACGATCTGCTCGTCAGCGAGACACCCATCGACAAGTCGTACGCCACGAAGATGGACGTGGGCCTGACCAAGATCGGCGTCTACGGAGCCTGGCGCACACGCCTGACGGAGTCGTTCTCCGCGGAGCTTGGCATTCGCCGCGACCAGTATCGATACGACGATGCCGTCTACGCCGCCACGAGCCCCCGCGTCAATCTCGTTTGGTCATTGGGCGAGCGGGGCGAACTGCGTGCCGCGTGGGGCGTGAACCACCAACCACAGGCCGTGAACGAGTTGCAGGTGGAAGACGACGTCACGCGGTTCCTCCCGCCGGAGCGCGTGCGCCAGGCCGTGCTCGGCTACACGCATCGCTTCTCTCATGGCCTCAGCGCGCGCGTCGATCTGTACGACAAGCAATACGACAGTCTGCGCCCGAGGTTCGAGAACGCGCTCGATCCGGTGCAGCTGATTCCCGAGGGCGCTTCCGACCGCGTGCGCATCGATGCGCCCGTGGCACGGGCGCGCGGCGTGGAGATCACGGTGCGACGCGAGGCGGCGAGCGGGCTCGCCGGTTGGCTGAGCCTGGCGCTCGGCAGGGCCGAGGATCGCGAGGCGGGCGACTGGCGGCCGCGAAGCTGGGAATACCGCCAGGCGTTGTCCTTCGGCGGCAGCTGGACGGGCGCGAAGTGGAACGTGAGCTTCGCGGGACTGGCGCACAGTGGTACGCCGACGACGTCCATTGGCATCGCGACCACGCGGCTGCCGGGCGGCGGCTTCGACGTCGAAGGCATGGTCGGGCCGCGCAACGGCGAGCGCCTGGATCCTTACGCGCGCCTCGATCTGCGCGTGAACCGCGACGTGCGGCTCGCCAACGGCAAGCTGTCGTTCTATTTCGAGGTCACGAATTTGCTCGACCGGAAGAACGAGTGCTGCGTCGACACCTACCACGTGCGGCCCGGGCGTGACGACACCCTGTACCTCGACCTCGAGGAGGGATACTGGCTGCCGATACTGCCGTCGTTCGGTTTTCAGTGGGAATTCTGATTCACCTGGCGGCGTCCGCCGCGGCCGCGTGGATGGGACGGAACATGCGCCGGTATCGCGCTGGGCTGAGTCCACTGCGCCGTTTGAAGAGGCGCCGGAAGAACGACCCGTCCTCGTAGCCCACCGCGGCGCAGATTTCATCGACGGAATCCGCGCTGCTCTCCAGCAGCTCCCTGGCCTTCTCGATGCGCAGGTTCTGCAGGTAGTCGATGAGCGCGAGGCCCGTGGCCTGCTTGAAGCGCCGCTTCAGGGTCCGCTCCGCGATGCGCGAATGCCGCACCACGCGCGCCACGGCGCCGCTCTGGGCGAAATTCCGCGACAGCCACGCTTCGCATTCCCGCACCACCGAATCCGGATGCTGTCGCGACCTGACCAGCGCGCGGTACGGCAACTGGCCCTCGTCGTGCGACTTGAGTAGATAGACCTTGGAGATCTTCAGCGCTTCGCCCGGGCCGACGTGCCGCGCGATCACGTGCAGCACCAGGTCGTGCCACGAGGTGGCGCCGCCGGCGGTGACCAAGCGTCCTTCGGGGTCCGCGAAACACAGGCTGGGCTCGGGACGGAAGCGGATGCGCGGATAGCGGCGCTCGAACAGCGTTTGATAGCCCCAATGCGACGTGGCGTCGCAGCCGTCGAGCAGCCCGGCCTCGGCCAGCAGCAGCGAGGCGGAGCACACGGAGTAGATGTAGGCGCCGCGCCGGTAGCGCTCGCGCAGCCAGGCCTTCACGTCCGCATGGCGAGCGGCCAGGTGCTCCTCCGGGCCGAGCCACAACTCGGGGATGATGATCACGTCCGCGGCGGGATCGTCGCGGATCGCGACCTCCGGCTTCACGGGGATGCCGTTGCCGCAACTGAATGGCCGCCGGGTGGTGCCGGCAATGCGCACGCGCAACGGCGAGGCCACCGGTGCATCACGCACCAGCGTCTGCCAGAGCGAACCTGTGGATCGGAGTACATCGACCAGTCCATAGAGCACCGAGCCCGCGGTTTCGGGCAGCGCGAGCACCAGGAATTCGAGCGGCCGCCGGCGTCGGGACATGCCGCGCACAGTGGCACGAAAGAACCGAAATGGGCAAGAGTGCTGCTTACCGCCGGGAGCGAGCCCGCCTATCGTTTGTCCCTCACACACACACAGGAGCAAACAGATGAGCACTCAGACCGCGAGCAGCGCGCCGGCCCACTTCGTCAACGGGCTCGACAGCCAGGCGCTCGGCGCGACCGTCGACGCCATCCAGAAGGATCGAACCCTGGCGCGCTTCGAGTTTCGTGCCGCGAACCAGTGGTTAGGCGGCGCCATGAATCGATCGACCATCCAGGGCTTCTTTGGAGCGGGCGCCGAAGACCGGTCCCGCACGACGCCCTTCAAGGTCATCTCGAGCGAGCCGCCGCTGCTGCTCGGCTTCAACGAAGGACCGAACCCGGGCGAGTACCTGCTGCACGCGCTCGCCGCCTGTGTCACGACCACGACCGTGCTGCGCGCGGCGGCGCTCGGCATCCGCCTGGAGTCCATGTCGAGCGAGATCGTCGGCGACATCGACCTGCAGGGCTTCCTCGATTTCGACAAGTCGGTGCCCGTCGGATTCCAGCAGCTTCGCCTGCGCGTGAAGATCGACGCCGACTGCAGCCCGGCGGAGCTCGACGCGTTGCTCGAGTTCGCGCGCACCCATTCTCCGGTGTACGACACCCTCACGCGCCCCGTGCCGGTGATCCTGGAGCGGGTGTCGCGCTGAGGCGAGTGCGCGGCGGCATGAAAATTCCGGCGCTTACGCGCACAAGCTGGAGAGGAAACGGAGCGGCGGGTGATCACGATTCGTACAGCGGAATCTCGGGAATCGAATCAAGAATTCTGCTTACAGCTGTGCACCCGCTGACCGTACAATCGCGCCCCATACAATTTCTTTCGATGAAGGGCACACGGCCATGGCGCGGGGAATCAACAAAGTCATTTTGATCGGCAACCTGGGCGCAGACCCGGAAACCCGCGCCATGCCCTCGGGCATGACGGTCGCCAACATCCGCGTGGCCACGAGCGAGAGCTGGAAAGACAAGCAGTCGGGGGAGAGCAAGGAGCGCACCGAGTGGCACAACGTGGCCATGTTCGGGCGGCTGGGGGAAATCGCCGGCGAGTACCTGAAGAAGGGCTCGAAGGTGTACATCGAAGGCAGCCTGCGCACGCGCAAGTGGCAGGACAAGCAGGGCAACGACCGCTACACCACCGAGATCGTGGCCAGCGAGATGCAGATGCTGGGCGGCCGGGGCGGCGGTGGCGGCGGCGCGGCACAGGAAACCCGCGATCGGCGTGATCCGGGCGCTGAGGCCTTTGCGCCGGCGCCGGCGGGCGGTGGGGCCAGTGGCCCGGGCGCTGATTTCGACGACGACATCCCGTTCTAAGGCGTTCTGGGGCCGCCAACGCAGCCTGCGCGGCGCGGCCCCGGTCTCCCGGTTCCGGAGGCCTCTCCAGGCACAGGGAGTTCCATCGGATAAACATTGTGCGGCGCACAATAGGTAGAATCCGGGGTCCGAATCGCTGCCCTGTGGCCCATGTCCGGACGCTATTTCATCAAGACTTTCGGCTGCCAGATGAACGAGTACGACACCTCCAGGATGGGGGACGTACTGGCCGCTGAGGCGGGCCTGACGCCCACGGCCGACGAACAGTCCGCCGATGTGCTGCTGATGAACACCTGCTCCATCCGCGACAAGGCCGAGGACAAGGTCTTTTCGCTGCTGGGTCACTGGCGCGCGCTGAAGAACGAGCGGCCCGGCGTCATCATCGGTGTGGGTGGCTGCGTGGCCAGTCAGGAAGGCGCTGCCATCTTCACCCGCGCGCCCTATGTGGATCTGGTGTTCGGTCCGCAGACCATCCACCGGCTGCCGCAGATGCTCAATGAGATCCGCCGCAGTGGCCGGCGCCAGGTGGACGTGAGCTTTCCGGAGATCGAGAAGTTCGACAAGCTGCCGGCGCCGCGCGCGCAGGGCGCCACGGCTTTCGTCTCCATCATGGAAGGCTGCAGCAAGTTCTGCAGCTACTGCGTGGTGCCTTACACGCGCGGCGAGGAAGTCAGCCGTCCGGCGGCCTCGGTGCTCGAGGAAGTGCGCGGGCTCGTGGCGCAGGGCGTGGGCGAGATCACGCTGCTGGGGCAGAACGTGAATGCGTATGAGGGGCCGCGTCCTGGAGCCGAGCCCATGGATCTGGGCACGCTCATCCTCGCGGTGGGCGCGATGCCCGGCGTCGAACGCATCCGCTTCACCACGTCGCATCCGCTGAATTTCAGCGACACGCTGATCGATGCCTTCGCGCGCACGCGCAAGCTGGCCAATCACATGCACCTGCCGGTGCAGAGCGGCTCGGACCGCATCCTGGCGCTGATGCGCCGCGGTTACACCACGCTCGAATTCAAGCAGAAGATGAAGCGGCTGCGCGCGGTGCGGCCGGACATCACCATTTCCACCGACCTCATTGTCGGCTTCCCCGGAGAGACCGAGCGCGACTTCGAGCAGACGCTGGCGCTGACCGAAGAGGTGGGGTTCGATCAATCCTTCAGTTTCATCTACAGCCGCAGGCCCGGAACGCCGGCTGCTTCGCTGCCCGATGATGTGCGTGACGCGGTGAAAGCCGAGCGCCTCGCGCGCCTGCAGGCCTTGCTCGATGCGCAGGGCCGCGCCATCAGCCGCGGCATGGTGGGCAGCGTGCAGCGCGTGCTGGTCGAAAGGCCGTCGCGCCGCGATCCCACGCAGCTGGCCGGCCGCACCGAGAACAACCGCTGGGTGAATTTCGACGGCCATCCGCGACTGCTGAACCACTTCGTCGATGTGGAAATCACCGAAGCCATGAACAATTCGCTGCGGGGCCGCTGGGTGGCCGGGCAGGAGGAACGCCGGGCGTGAAACGCGCACGCGAGAGCGCGCTGGCTCAACCGGTCGAGTTCGAACTGCTGCCCGAGGACAACGCGCGGCTGGCGGCTTTGTGCGGCCCGCTGGAACAGAACCTCAGGCTGGTGGAACAAAGGCTGGGGGTGGATGTGCGCCGGCGCGGCAATCAGTTCCGCGTGCAGGGTGAGCGTGCCCCCGATGCGGCGCAGGTGCTGCGCGAACTCTTCGACATGACCGACCGCGGCCAGACCGTGGATCTGCCCGACGTGCATCTGGCGCTGCGCGAGCATGAGATTGCCGATGACGAAAACAGCGTGCGCGCCGCGCCGGTGATTCCGCTCCCGGGCGATGACGCCGCGCGCGTGCCGCGCGGTCTGATCCGCGCGCGTGGCGATCACCAGAAGGGCTACCTCGCCAGCATCCACAGCCATGACCTGACCTTCGGCATCGGTCCTGCGGGCACGGGCAAGACCTATCTCGCGGTGGCCTGTGCGGTGGAGGCGTTGCACAGCGAGCGCGTGCGCCGCATCGTGCTGGTGCGCCCGGCCGTGGAGGCCGGCGAGCGCCTGGGCTTCCTGCCCGGCGATCTTACGCAGAAGGTCGATCCCTACCTTCGACCCATGTATGACGCGCTGTACGAGATGATGGGATTCGACCGCGTGGCGCGCTTCATCGAGCGCAACATCATCGAGGTGGCGCCGCTGGCTTTCATGCGCGGTCGCTCGTTGAATGAATCCTTCATCATCCTCGACGAGGCGCAGAACACCACGCCCGAGCAGATGAAGATGTTCCTGACACGCATCGGCTTCGGCTCGCGTACCGTGGTCACCGGCGACCTGAC
>DASTRL010000284.1:0-10171 GCA_035761265.1 Steroidobacteraceae bacterium | reverse complement strand
GTCGAGAGCAGCACCGCCAGCAGGGCAAGTCCGCGCTTCATGGATACGCCACCGACAGGATGCGGTAGCAGGTGTCCAGCGTCGGCATGGGCACACCGAGCTCGCGCGCCTTGTCGAGCGCATAGCCAAGCGTCTCCTTGTATTCGAGCCGGCTGCCGCGCAGCACGTCCTGTTGCGCCGACATGCGATGGTCCGGTGAGGTGTCCTTGAACCGTTGCCCGTCTTCCTGAACGACTTGCAGCGCACTCGCTTCGTCGGCATGCACGATGCTGGGCACGGGAAGCGGCGGCATGTCGACCAGTTCCACTTTCATCGCCGCGGCGAGCGCCGCGGCCTCGCGCACCATGCGTACGATCACGCTGGCAGTGCGCACGTCCAACATGTACTTCCAGGTGAGCTGCCGTGTGAGCACCGAAACCGGAAAGGTGGCGATCCAGCCTGCGAACTTCGACCATTCACGCGTGCGGATGTTGGACGCGGCCGCGCAGCGCACCCCGGCCGCATCGATGGTGACCGCGATGTCCTCCGCGCGCGCGCTCACACCGCCCTTCTCCTCACCAAGGTGCAGGCAGACATTGCGCGTGAATTTCACCTCACCATTGGCCAGCAGCTCGCCGCTGAAATCCGCCATGGCGCCGAGCACGCGCGAATAGCCGAACACGCGCGCCAGCAGTTCGTTCTTGAGCACGCCGTTCTGCACCGAGAACACGCTCTCGACGCGCACGTGTTTCAGCGCATCGAGCGCCGCGGCGGTGTCGATGGCCTTGGTCGCGATGATCAGCGTGCCGGTGTCGCGCAGCTTCTGCGGATCGTCGATGACCGTCGGCCGTGCCTTGATGTCCGAAAGGCCGTTGAGCACCAGGCCCTGGCGTTGCAGCGAGCGCGCGCGTTCACCGCGGACGATCATCGCGACTTCGTGCCCGGCCCGCGACAGGTGGGCACCGAGTATCGTGCCGAGCGCGCCGGCACCGAGGATGGCGAATTTCATGGTGTGGGTTGACGCGCGAGGCGCCCGACTCCGTTACTTCTTCCGGTACTTGCCGAACCAGGCGAGGATGTTATCCACCTTGGCGATCAGATTGCTCGGCCGCGACACCATTCCGCCGTGCGAGGCCTCGGGGATGCGCACCATCACCGTGTCGATCCTGCGCAGCTTGAGCGCCTGGTAGTACTGCTCCGATTCTTCGATGGGCGTGCGGTAGTCGGCCTCGCCGGTGATCAACATGGTGGGTGTCTTCACGTTCCCCACCAGCGACAGTGGCGACCGGCGCCAGTACTCCTGCGGCTCTTCCCAGGGCATGGCGCCGAACCAGTACTTCGAGAAGAAGTTGTTGAAGTCCGAGGTCAGCACGAAGCTCGACCAGTTGATGACCGGCTTGGCGACCACCGCCGCGCGGAAACGGTCGGTCTTGCCGACGATCCAGGCCGTGAGCACGCCGCCGCCGGAGCCGCCGGTGACGAACAGGTTGCCGGCATCCACGTGCCCCTCCGCGATCAGCGCATCGACGCCCGACATCAGGTCGAAATAGTCATCGCCCGGATACGCGTGATGGATGAGATTGCCGAACTCCTCGCCGTAGCTCGTGCTGCCGCGCGGGTTGGCGTACAGCACCATGTAGCCGGCCGCGGCGTACAGTTGCAGCTCGGTCGCGTAGTTAGGACCGTACGCCGCGAACGGCCCGCCGTGGATCTCCAGGATCAGTGGATACTTCTTGGCCGCATCGAAATCCGGCGGCGTGATCACCCAGCCCTGGATTTTGCGCTGGTCCTTCGACGTCCAGGACAGCTCGCGGACGGCGCCCAGGGTCTTGATGCCGAGCAGATCGTCATTGAGAGAGGTCAGCACGCGCGCGGCGCCGCCTTTTTTCGAACCGGCGAGGGTCGCCGTGGCGACGTCCGCGGGGCGCTGCGGCGTGTTGTGCACGAAGGCCGCGCGTCCATTGCGCGCCACGCTGAAGCTGCCGGAGGTGTACGGCCTTCCGAGATCGGTGCCGCCGATTCCCTCGGCCAGCGTGCGCACCTTGCCATCGAGCGTGACGTAACCCAGCTTGCGCACGCCGCGATCGTCGTACGTGAAGTAGAGGCCGCGGCTGTCCGCGGACCACTGCGGATCGGCCACGTCGCGGTCGAAATCCGCGCCAATGGCGCGCGGGTTCCCGCCGCCGACGTCCATCACATATAGATGAGTGACCTGGTAGCCCTGGAAGCGGTCGTCGAAACCGAGATAGGCGATTTTCCTGCCGTCGGGCGACACCACGGGCGATGCGTCGGGCCCCTTGCGCGAGGTGAGCTGCGTCAGTTTGAGCGTGCCGATATCGACGCTGAAGACCTCGGTATTCTGCGGATCGAGTTCCCAGTCGGGGCCGCGGTTCGCCGAAAAGTAGATCTGCCGGCCGTCGGGCGTGAACGACAGCGGACCGTCGTCGTTGAAATCGCCATCGGTGAGCTGGCGCGCCGTGCCGCCTTCGGCCGAGACGATGAACACGTGCTGGAAGCCCGCTTCCAGGTAGCCAGCACCATCGATGCGATAGGTCACCGAGTCGACGACCTTCACCGGCGGCGCCCAGCTCGCACCTTCCGGCTTTCGCGGCGGTATCGCCAGCGGCTCCTTCTCCGCGTGCACGAATTGCGTGAAGGCGATGGACTTGCCGTCTGGCGACCAGGCGATGGAACCCGGCGCCTCGGTGAGATTGGTGAGCAGCGCGGTCTGCCCCGAGTCCATCCAACGCACGTAGAGCTGCGGGCTGCCCTCGGCCGCCGACACATAGGCGAGTCGCGTGCCATCCGGCGACCAGCGCGGCGAGCTGAAGCTGCGATTCTCGGAGCGCAATGGCCGGTTGTTGGCGCCGTCGGCGTCGATCATCCACAGATTGCGGCGCACGCGATCCGTCATGATGTCGTGGCTCACGCGCACGTACACGATGTGGCTGCCGTCGGGTGAGATCTGCACGTCGTCGGCGTACTCGAGCTGGAACACGTCGATGGAATGCAGCCGGCGTGCTTCCGGCATCGGCGCGGCCGATGCCGCGAAGGAAATGGACAGCAGCACCGCACTGACGGCGGCATGAAAAGTGGACCGCATTTGGGACCCTCGACGCGATTTGCGCGTACTGTAACCGACCGCGGAACCAATGCGGGGCCGGCCTGTCGTTTGACGACAAGAACAATTCAACGGGAGGAGCCATGCGAAGTCATTCGTGGTGGCTGGCCGCGCTGGCAGGCGCAGGCCTGTCTTCGACCAGCCTGTCGGCGGCCGAGGCCGACAAACAGCTTTCATTGACGATCTACAACGGCGACCTGGCGCTCATCGAGCACGTGCGACCGATCACGCTCGAGGCCGGGCGGCAACGCCTGGAATTCCCCGGCGTCTCGGCGCAGATCCTGCCGCAGACCGTGAGCTTTGCCGCTTCCAACCTCGAGCTGCTCGAACAGAATTTCGACTATGACCTGCTGACGCCCGAGAAGCTCATGGAAAAGGCCATCGGCGGCAAGGTCCGCATCGTGCGCACGAATCCCGCCACCGGCGCCGAGACCAGCGAGACCGCCGAAGTACTCTCCACCGCGGGCGGCACGGTCATGCGCATCGACGGCCGCATCGAAGTGCTGCGCGATGACAACTTGCCGGCACGCGTGATCTTCGACAAGGTGCCCGACAACCTGCGCGCGCGCCCGACGCTCTCGGTGCTGGTGAACGCCGCCCAGGCGGGCACGCAGGATGCGCGGCTCACGTACTTGTCGCGTGGGCTGTCCTGGGAAGCCGACTACGTCGCCGTGTTCAACGAAGCGCGCGGCGTGCTCGCGATGCAGGGCTGGATCACGCTGTCCAACAACTCGGGCACGGGCTTCACGAATGCGCGCGCCCAGCTCGTGGCCGGCGACCTGCACGTCACCGACACCGAGCTCAAGGAATTCAACCGCGGCAACCCCGGCACGCGCCGTGCCGCCGGCACCGAAAGCGGCGCGCCGCCGCAACTCGGCGACTACTACCTCTACCCGCTGCCGCATCCGACCACCATCGCGAACAACCAGAAGAAGCAGGTGGGGTTCCTCGAGTCGGACGACGTCAAGGCCACGAAAGGCTATGAAGTCTCGTTTTCCGGGTTCGCATCACAGGAGGACCCGCAGTCCGCGCAGGTGCGCGTGCGCTTCTCCAATTCCAGGGCCGGCGGCCTCGGCACGCAGCTGCCGGGCGGCGTGGTGCGCGTGTACGCGCGCGATTCGAAGGGTCAGCCGCAATTCATCGGCGAGGATCGCATCGGCCACACCAGTGCCGGCTCGGACATCGCGCTGCGCATCGGCGACGCCTTCGACGTGACGATCACGCCCACGCTGGTGCAGACGACGAAAGTCAACAAGCGCACCACCGACTACCAGATGAGCTACCTCGTGCGCAATGCGCGCCCCGAGGCGGTGACGCTCACGCTGCGCCAGGTCGGACTGTGGCGGCTCAACGAGATCCGCGCCGAGTCGCTGAAGGGCAGGCGCACCGACTCGAACAGTTTCGCCTGGGACATCCCCGTGGCGGCGAACGGCGAGAGCACACTCACGTTCACGCTGCGCCAGGGCTGGTAGTTTGCGCGATGCGCCGGGCGCTCCTTGCGCTTTGCCTGTTCGCCGCGCTGACGGCGACGGGAGTGCGCGCCGACACACGCGAGGATGAGATCACGGTGATCTCGCCGCGGCCAGAGGACGTGTCGGTCACCATCTACCGCGACCTGTTCGCGCTGATCACGGAGACGCGCACCGTGGACCTGCCGGCCGGCCCGGTGACGCTGGTCTTCGAGGGTGTCGTCGATACACTGTTGCCGCAGTCCGCCGTGGTTTCCGGCACGAATCGCAGCACGGCCGAGGCCAACTACGACTTCGACCGGCTGACACCCGCGAATCTTCTGGCGAAGTCGATCGGCCGCAGGGTGACATTGACGCGCACGAATCCGGCCACCGGCCGTGCCCGCCAGGTGCCCGCCACGCTCCTGGCCGCGAACACCCGCGGCGTGGTGTTCCAGACCGCCGAAGGCAACGAGGCGCTGTATTGCTCCGGTCTGCCCGAGCAGTTGACCTTCGAGGAAATTCCCGCCGGTCTGAAAAGCGAACCCCGGCTGTCGATTCACCTGGCCGCGGGTGAGCCCGGCCGTCGGCAGGTGCGCGTGAGCTATCTCGCGCATGGCTTCGCCTGGCAGGCCAACTACGTCGCGCAGCTCGGTGAACGCATGGACCTGCTGGGCTGGATCACGCTGCACAATCTCACCGGCGCCTCGTTCCGCGATGCCGCCATCCAGGTGGTCGCCGGCAAACTGAACCTGCTGGATGCCGAGGAGGACCACGGCACCAGCCTGCTCGGCGCGACGGCGGATCGCGGACCGGACGAATACGTCGAGGAAGAGCGCGACTCATACATCGAGGAGCTGCGCGAGGAGCTCGGCGAGGAGCCCGACGACATCCAGTACTTCGGCGGCTGCTATCCCATGGGATACCCGAAGCCCGCCATCAGCGCCGCCGACATCGGCCGGATGCCGGATTCGAGCCTGCTCCGGTCGCTGCAACGGGCTTCGGGCGAGGAGCTCGAAGAGGTCATCGTGACGGGATTCCGCGCCTCGATGGCCGTGCGCGAAAGGCTCGCCGACTACCAGATGTATCGCCTGCCGGAACGCACCGACCTGCCGGCACGCCAGACCAAGCAGGTCGCCTTCCTGCACAAGCCCGCGGCGAAGTACGAGCGGTTCTATTCCGTGCGCATCGCCTCGAGCGAAGACTTCGAGCGCGGCGCAGACGATGCGCTGCTGCCCGCGGTGAAGGTCGGCTGGATGAATCGGGAGTCCGACGGCCTCGGCGAACCGCTGCCCACGGGACGAATCCGCTTCTTCGAGCAGGGGCCATCCAGCCTGATCTTCGCGGGTGACGACCGCGTGTCCGATACGGCGGTGGGTGCGCCCGGCGAATTCACCCTCGGCCTCGCCAATGACCTGGCATTCGACATCGACAATGCCGACGACGATCCCGAGCTTTCCCGCGCCGCCCGCCTCACGGCGCTGCTGACGCGCCGTGTCTATCTACCTCTGCACCTGCGCGTGACCAGCGCCAAGAGCGTGCCGGTGACCTTCGAGGTGAGGCAGGGCCCGATCGAGGAAATCGAAAGCTTCCGCGTCAAGGCCGCCAGCCTGCCGACGCAACGCAAGGCCGGCGACTGGATGTGGCGCTTCACCGTCCCCGCGAATGGTGACGCCACGCTCAGTTACAAGGTGGGAGGGAAGCTGCCGGAGGGCGGGCTCTAGTTCGCGAGCTTGGCGCTCTTCTCAACTCGTGCGCTTCGCGCGATTTTTAACCGGTGAGCTTGGCGCTCAACGAAATCTTCGCGTTCAGCACCTTCGACACCGGGCAGCCGGACTTGGTCTGCTCGGCGATCTGCTGGAAGGTCTTGTCGTCGATCTTCGGCACCGAGGCGACGCAGACGAGGTCACTGTGCGTGATCGCGAAGCCGTCGCCAACTTTCTCGAGCCGCACCGCGGCTTCGGTCTGAATCGACTCGGCGGTGAAGCCGGCGTTGCCGAGCCCCACGGACAGCGCCATCGAGAAGCAGGCGGCGTGCGCCGCGCCGATCAGCTCTTCCGGATTCGTGCCGGGGCCGTCCTCGAAGCGCGCCTTGAAACCATAGGGCGCGTTGCGCAGTACGCCGGATTCCGAGGAAATCGTGCCGCCGCCTTCCTTGAGACTGCCCTTCCAGACCGCCGAGCCCTTCTTGATCATGGTTTCCTCTCCAGTTCGTAGCACTGATGAATGCGCGGATTGCGCGCGAAATCCTGCGGCAGCGTGGCACGCGAGACGTCCGTCACCTTGTACAGCTCGCCGACGGCCGCGTCCATCCTGAACTTCTGCGCATTGTTCGAGAACACCAGCTTGCCGCCCGGCGCGAGCAGCGCCATGCAACGGTCGATGAGCGCGCGATGGTCGCGCTGCACATCGAGGATGTCATCCATGCGCTTGCTGTTCGAAAACGTCGGCGGATCGAGGAAGATCAGCTCGTACTGCTGCCGCTCCGCCACCGCCGCCTTGAGCCACGCGATGCAATCCGCCTGCACCAGCACATGATGCGCGCCGGAGAAGCCGTTGACAGCCAGATTGCGCTGAGCCCAATCGAGGTAGGTGGCCGACATGTCGACGGTCGTGGTCTCGCGCGCACGGCCGGCCGCCGCGTACACGGTGGCGCTGCCGGTGTAGGCGAACAGGTTCAGGAACCGTTTGCGCGCCGCGGCCGCGCGCAGCCGCGCGCGCGTGATGCGGTGATCGAGGAACAGTCCCGTGTCGAGGTAGTCGGTGAAGTTCACCCAGAACCGCAGGCCACCCTCTTCCACCAGCTTGAAGTCCGCCTGCTGGCCTAACTTCTCGTATTGCTCGCCGCGTGCCGTGCGGCGCCGCTGGCGCAGGTGGATGAATTCGGCCGGCACACCGGTGGCCGACGGCAACGCGGCCAGTGCCTCGGCGCGGCGCCTCTGCGCGGCGGCCGGGTCGATGGTCTTCGGCGCGGCGTATTCCTGCACGTAGAGCCAGATGCGGCCGCCATCCGCCTCGGCGTAGCGGTCGATGGCGAAGGAGTACTCGGGCATGTCCGCGTCGTAGATGCGGTAGCAGCTCACCGCCTCGCGTTCGGCCCATTTCGCGAGCTGCTTGAGATTCTTGGCGATGCGATTGCCGAACATCTTCGCGCCCGGCGAATCCGCGAGCGACTCGTCGATGCGCGCGGTGCGGCCGGTGTGCAGCAGTGTCTTCGCGGACTGCTCGGAAACGTGCAGGCGCAGCAGCCGGCATTCGAGCGCTCCGTTCCACACCGTATGCACGCGTTCCGCGCGGATGCCGAGCTCCAGTCCCGCATCGGCGGAGCCGGCGAGAATGGCCGCATCCCAGCCCGGAAAACTCGCGCGCAGCACGCCGCCGAGCTCCTTCACGAGTGCGCGCGCGCCGGCACGATCCTCGAGGCGCACGCCGTACGGCGGATTGGTGGCGAGGAAGCCCGCGCCCGTGCCGGCTGGCCTGGCGGCGGAGAGTTCTCCGCGCTCGAAGGCGACGAACTGCGACACGCCGGCGCGCGCCGCGTTGTCACGCGCCGCCTCGAGCACCGCGCCGTCCGCATCGAGTCCGCGCAGCCGGCATGCCGGCGCATGCTCGCGCGCCAGCGCAGCATGTTTGACTGCCTCCCAGGCGGCCTTGTCGTGCCCTGCCCACCCGAAAAAGCCGAAATAGTGACGGCGTGCGCCGGGCGCGATGTCCGCGGCCATCATCGCCGCCTCGATGACCAGCGTTCCCGAGCCGCACATCGGGTCGAGAAACTCCGCGGCCGTGCGCGACTTCTCCGGCCAGCCCGCGCGCAACAGGATTCCCGCCGCGAGATTCTCGCGCAGCGGCGCTTCGCCGGCCTGCGCGCGATAGCCGCGGCGATGCAGTCCTTCCCCCGACAGGTCCAGCGACACGGTGACGCGCGGACCATTCGCGTGCGCATGCACGCGCACGGCGGGACGCTCGGGCGCGATGTCCGGCCGCCGGCCCGTGGTGTCGCGGAGCTGGTCGCAGATGCCATCCTTGAGGCGCAGCGCGCCGAAGCGCGTATGCGTGAGCTCGGGATGCTTGCCCGTGAAATCGCAGGCCAGCGTGCGCGAGGGATCGATGTGCGTCCGCCAGTCGATGGCGCGAACCGCTTCGTAGAATGCCGCGTCGGTCGGCACATCCAGTTCGGCGACCACCAGGAAGACGCGCGAGGCCACGCGCGATTCCAGGCAGGCGCGGTAGGCCACCGTCAACGGTCCGGAAAACTCCACGCCCAATGCGCGCTC
Source organism: Steroidobacteraceae bacterium (assembly GCA_035761265.1). GTDB lineage: Bacteria > Pseudomonadota > Gammaproteobacteria > Steroidobacterales > Steroidobacteraceae > CADEED01. Next base: position 1,349 of record DASTRL010000284.1, on the reverse strand, counting down.
GCGCACCTCGGTGGCGCCGAGCTCGCGCAACTCGCGCGCCAGCAGGTCGCCGAAGCCGCGCGGGCTGGAGGCGACGAAACGCAGCATCCCATCGGTCATGCCCACGAATCGTCGACCGTGTCGCCGGTTCGCCGCGGCAGCGGCGTGACGCGGCGCCCCTTGAGCGCGCGCCTGAGGATGTGGAACTGGTCGACGTCGAACTCGCGCGGCGTGCGCCGCGTGCCGCGGCAGTACTGCGCAATGCCGTCCTCGGCTTCGTCGCCGTCGAAGGTGGCCAGCAGCTGCCAGGTGTCCAGCAGGTGGTATTGCCGATGCTCGTCGTGGCCTTCGGTGTAGACCACGGGTCCTTCGTGCGGCCACGGCGGCAATTGCTGGCGCGCGAGACCGATGCGCACTCGCGCCAGGTGCGCGGCGGCCGGCTCCTGCCCCAGGCAGGCGCCCGTGCATCGCCCCACCTGCAGGCCGAAGCAGGAGCCTTGGCCGGACTCCAGTCCCAGCACCTTGAGGCACCAGCGGTGTTCGCGCGCCAGCGCTTCGAGCGCGCGTTTCGCCTCGCGCTCGCTGCGCCAGGCGCCGTAGGCATCGCCGCTGCGAAGCACCTCGGCGTCGAGCGACACCAGCCGCGGCGCCGCGCCGTCGGCGAACAGCCAGGTGAAGCGGCGCGCGCCGCCGCGCAGCTGCTTGTTGTAGAGCGGCTGGCGCTCGCGGATCTCGCGCGCCTCGAGCAGCAGCGCGCCGAGCTCGCCGGCGGTCTGCTGCCAGGTGACGCGGCGCGTGTTCGCCGCCAGGCGCCGCGACTTCGCGTCATGGCCGCGGAAGTGATCCAGCACGCGCTCGCGCAGGTTGTTGGCCTTGCCGACGTAGAGGAGCGTGTCGGCGGCGCCGGCCGACTCGCCGTGGAATTGATAGACGCCCGGCGCCTCGGGCAGATCGTCGGCGAGATCCATCGGCAGGCCCGGCGGGATGTCCGGGCGCGCGACGCCATCCAGCGCGCGCTGCAGTTCGTCCGCGGGCCATGCGCCGCGCCACTCGCGCCACAGCTGCCACAGTGCCTGCGCATCGGGCAGCGCGCGGTGCCGCGCGGGCACCACGAGCCCATGGTATTCGATGAGCGCGTCGAGATTGTGCCGTTCCAGCTCGGGGTTCAGCGCGCGCGACAGGCGCACGGTGCACAGCGACTGCGCACGCCAGTCGCGGCCGGCGCGTGCGAATTCGCGCCGCAGGAATCCATGATCGAAGCGCGCATTGTGCGCGACGAACACGCGGCCCTCGAGGCGCGTGGCGATCTCGCCGGCGAGCTCATCGAAGGTGGGCGCGGCGGCGAGCGCATCGTCGTCGATACCGGTCAG
>DASTRL010000283.1:0-18214 GCA_035761265.1 Steroidobacteraceae bacterium | reverse complement strand
CCATCCGGCGCAGTTCGGCACGCAGCTTTTCGATGGCATCGGGAAACCCGCGGTCGACGAGCACGCGCAGGCGCACGCCGAGCTGCGTGACCCCGTGCACCCAGGGAAGGGCGCGCAGCGCGTTCACGGCCTCGGTGCTCTCGGCGCCTTCCACTTCGAGCACGTCGGCTTCGACGCCCTGCATGAGATCGCGCGGCGAGCCTTCGGCAACGATGCGACCCTCGGCCAGGATGGCGAGCCCGTGGCAGCGCTCCGCCTCGTCCAGGTAGTGGGTCGACACCAGGATGGTGGCGCCATGTTCCGCGAGCTCGAACAGCCGCTCCCAGAAGTCGCGGCGGCTCTGTGGATCGACGGCGCTGGTGGGCTCGTCCAGCAGCAGCAGTTCCGGCGAATGCAGCGTCGCCGCGGCCAGCGCCAGCCGCTGCCGCTGGCCGCCGCTCATGCTGCCGGCGCGCTGCGTCCGCAGGTCCTTCAACCAGTAGGTGTCGAGCTGCGCCTCGATGCGCGCCTTCAGGTTTTCACCGAGGCCGTACATGCGCCCGATGAAGCGCAGGTTTTCCTCGACCGTCAGGTCGTCCCACAGCGAGAACTTCTGCGGCATGTAGCCGAGCCGCCGGCGGATTGCCTCGGCCTCCTTGACGACGCTCATCCCGAACACTTCGGCGTGCCCGTCGCTGGGTCTGAGCAGCCCGCAGAGCATGCGCAGCGTGGTGGATTTGCCGGAACCGTTCGGGCCGAGGAATCCGTAGATGCGGCTCGCGGGGATGTCGAGGTCGATGTGGTCGACCGCGGTCTTGGCGCCGAAACGGCGCGTCAGCCCGCGCGCGGAGATGGCTTCATCGCTCACCGGCGGGCTCGAGCGTCACGTCGACGGGCACGCCCGAGGGAAGCTGCGCGGCCTCGGCGCCTTCCAGTACCACCTCGGCGAGGAAGCTGAGCTTCGAGCGGTCCGCGGCGGTGAGCGCGTAGTAAGGCGTGAACTCCGCGTCGCTCGCGACGAAGCGAACCTTGCCCTGGAACGAGCGCTGCACGCCGTCGACGTGCACGGTGGCGGGCGTGCCGCTCTTCACCCGGGCGCGCATGCCCTCCGGGATGTGGATGCGTGCGTACGGCGCGGTGGTCGCGAGCAACACCGCAACCGTGGCGCCCTTCGCGGGCCGCTCGCCGCGATTGAAAGGCAGCGCGTCCACTGTGGCGTCGATCGGGGCGCGGACCTCGAGGCGCGAGGAGGTGGTTTCGAGGCCGGCGAGATTGGCGCGCGCGCTGTCCGCGGCCTGGCGTGCCTGCGCGATCTGCTCGGCGCGCGTGCCCTGTTGCAGCTCCCGCAGGCGCGCCTCGGCTTCGTGCAACGCCGCCTCGGCGGCGTCCGCCGCCGCCACCTGCCGGTCGGCTGCGGACTGGCTCACCAGGCTGCGCGACACCAGGCCTGACAACCGGTCGCGCTCGCGCACCGCATCGTCGCGCTGCGCGCGCGCGGCGTCGCGGCGCGCGGCGGCCGCCCGTATGGTGGTGGGCAGCGGGCCGTTGGCGAGTTCCTGGAGTCTCGCCTCCGCCTCGGCGACCTGCGCGCGCGCGGCATCCAATTCGGCGGTCGACAGCGCGCGATCCTGCACCACCACGACATCGCCGGCCCTGACCGTGGCGCCTTCCGGGACGGGGAGGGCCGTGATGATCTCGCTGGCATCGGCCACCAGCTCGACGCGATCGCGCTCCAGGGTGCCGGGCAGGGTATCCGCATCGTGGCGCGTGCAGGCGGCCAGCGCCAGGGCCAGCATCGTGGCTGGCACGGACCTCATGCGATGAACTCGAAGCGCATGGAAAGATCCACGGCCTGCACGTGCTTGGTGATGCTGCCGACCGAGATGTAGTCGACGCCGGTGAGCGCGATGTCGCGCACCGAGGCCAGCGTGACGCTGCCCGATGCCTCGAGCTTCGCCCGGCCGCCGCGTTCGCGGTTGCGGGCCACCGCGGCGCGCATGTCGTTCAGCGAGAGTTCGTCGAGCAAGATGATGTCCGCGCCGGCGCCCAGCGCCTGGTCGAATTCATCCAGCGATTCCACTTCCACTTCGACCGGCACGTCCGGCGAAGTTCGCCGCGCGGCCTCTATCGCATGGGTGATGGAACCCGCCGCGATGATGTGGTTCTCCTTGATGAGCACCATGTCGTACAGGCCCGCGCGATGGTTCTGCGCGCCGCCGCAGCGGACCGCGTATTTCTGCGCTACACGCAGTCCCGGCAGAGTCTTGCGGGTGTCGAGGATGCGGCAACCGGTGCCCGCGACGGCCTCGACGTAGCGGCTCGCGGCCGTGGCGGTGGCCGACAGGGTCTGCAGGAAATTGAGCGCCGTGCGCTCGCCGGTGAGGATGGGCCGCGCGGCACCCGAGAGGCGCAGCACGCATTGGCCGGCCGCGACGCGTTCCGCGTCGGCGGCCTGCCACTCCATGCGGATGGCGGAGTCCAGTTGCCGGAAGGTTTCGCGGACCCATTCCGTGCCACAGAGCACGGCAGGTTCGCGCGATACGATCTGCGCGCGAACCTGCTGTGTGGAAGGGACGAGGGCCGCGGTGACGTCGCCGGGGCCCACATCTTCAGCGAGCGCGGCTGCGACCTGCCGCGCGATGATCTGGCTGTCGGGCTGCCCGATCAGAACGGAAGGCCGTGTCCCGCTGAAATCATGCAGATCAGCATCGGGAACGACAGGATGAAGTTGGTACGCGACGCATACAGCGCCACCTTGCGCGCCTTGGCCTTCTCTTCGTCCGTGGCGGGCTTGAAACCGAGCAACTTCTTCTGGTTCGGCCAGATGAGCCCCCAGACGTTGAACAGCATGATGGTTCCGAGCCACGCGCCCACGCCGATGACCAGCAGCTTGAAGTTGAGCTCCGGCAGCATGAGGCTCAGCGTGAAGGCGTTGATGAACCCGCGCGGGGCGATGTCCTCGAGCAGCCACGCGCCGACCAGCCAGGTGACCAGCGCCGACCAGCGGAACCACCAGAGCGCGCGCGGCGCGACGTACTTGTTGATGCCGGCCGCGCCCGGCCCGCCGGTGTCCGCGGTCGCGGCGGCCACGGCCGGAACCTGCACCGCATTGAAGTAGTACAGAAGTCCGATCCAGAATATACCGGCGCCGACGTGGAGCCAGCGGCCGAAGGACTGCAAATTGAACGAGTAGCCGGCCTGAGGGTCGCTGAGGACCACGTGCAACAGCCAGGCGACGACGAGCGCAAGGATGATGCCGGTAGCCAGTGAGACACGGTGATTCGTGAATATTTTCATTGTCTTATTCTCCCCGGTGAGCGGTTTGAAGAATAGGGGACGCGCCCCCATAATTCAACGCGCTTCGGCGCCTCGACATGGAACGCCCGCAATCCCCCTGCATCAAAGTCTGTGTGCTGCGCGGCTCGCGATGCACGGGTTGTTTGCGGACCCTCGATGAGATCGCGGCCTGGAGCACGATGAGCGCGCAGGCGCAGTGGGCACTGATTGCGGTGCTCGAGGACAGGAGAAGGCAAGTGGCAGAAGACGTCGTCAATCGAATCAAGACTCACCTTTCGACCAGCCCCGCGGTGCTGTTCATGAAAGGCACTCCGGATTTCCCGCAGTGCGGCTTTTCCGCGCAGGCCGTGGCGGCATTGCGCGCCTCCGGCGCGGGCTTTCACGCCGTGAACATCTTCGAGGATCCCGAGCTGCGCGAAGCGCTCAAGAAATTCTCGAACTGGCCCACCTACCCGCAGCTGTACGTGAACGGCGAGCTGGTCGGCGGCTGCGACATCGTGCTCGACATGCATCGCAGCGGCGAACTCAAGAAGCTGCTGGGCGACGCCGGCGCGACGGCCTGAAGTCGTCCGCCGGGCGATCCCCGACTAACTAGTCGATTCCTCGTCGACCGGCGCCGGCAACTCACCCGACCACATCGCCTGCGCCTTCGCGTCGGCGCGGCGCCACACGCCATCCAGCGCGTTGCAGACCTCGCAGAAGATGTCCGCGGTGCGCTCGGCGTCGTAGCGCGCCGAATGCGCGGCGCTCGAATCCCACGGGATGCCGCACACCTGCACCGCCTTGGCGAGCACGGTCTGTCCGAACGCGGCGCCGGCCAGCGTCGCGGTGTCGAAGCACGAGAACGGGTGGAACGGATTGCGCTTGATCTCGGCACGCGCCACCGCGGCATTGAGGAAACCGAGGTCGAAGGCCGCGTTGTGCCCGACGAGCACGGCGCGCCGGCAGCCCTGTGCCTTCATGGCGCCGCGCACTTCGGTGAAGATGCGTCCCAAGGCGTCCTTCTCCGGGATCGCCGGACGCAACGGATGCCACGGATCGATGCCATTGACGGCCAGTGACGCCGCTTCGATGTTCGCGCCTTCGAACGGCCGCACGTGGTAGGCGTGCGATTCGCCGCGATGCAGCCGGCCGTCGGGGCCGAATTCGATCATCACCGCCGCGATCTCCAGCAGCGCGTCCGTGGCGCAATTGAAGCCGCCGGTCTCCACGTCGATGACCACCGGCAGGAAGGCGCGAAAGCGCCGGCTCATGAGCGGCATGCCGGAAAATCCGCCGCTTTCGGGCGGTGGCACGAATTCGTCCACTACTGCACCAGCTGCCAGGCGATCTTCTCGCCGGCGCGCATGGGCACCAGGCGATGGTCGTCACCGCCTGCCGATGGAAATGGGTAGCTGGCCGGCGGTGTCCAGTCGCGCTTCACGAGCCGGATGCGCTCCGGATTGCGCGGCAGTCCGTAGAAGTCGGCGCCGAACTCCGACGCGAATCCCTCCAGCCGGTCGAGCTTGCCGGCCGCCTCGAAGGCCTCGGCATACAGCTCGATGCCCGCGTGTGCCGAGAACATGCCGGCGCACCCGCAGGCGTTCTCCTTGGTGTGCTGCGCGTGCGGCGCGCTGTCGGTGCCGAGGAAGAAGCGCGGCTCGCCGCTGGTCGCCGCCTCGAGCAGCGCCGCGCGATCGGGCTCGGTCTTGAGGATGGGCAGGCAGTAGAAGTGCGGGCGGATGCCGCCTTCGAAAATCGCGTTGCGATTGTGCAGCAGGTGCTGGGGCGTGATCGTCGCGGCGACACCCGCGCGCGCGCCCCTGACGAACTGCACGGCGGCGCGGGTGGTGATGTGCTCGAACACCACGCGCAATCCCGGGTGCCGCGCGATCGTGGGCGCGAGCACCTCGGCGATGAAACGGGTTTCGCGGTCGAACACGTCGATGTCATGTCCCGTGACCTCGCCGTGCACCAGCAATGGCATGCCGAGCTCGCTCATGCGCGCCAGCACGGCATCGATGTGGCGGATGTCCGTGACGCCCGAATCCGAATTGGTGGTCGCACCCGCCGGATAGAGCTTGCAGCCGTGTACGAATCCGCTGGCTTTCGCGGTGTCGATTTCCGCGGGCGCGGTGCGGTCGGTGAGATACAGCGTCATCAGCGGCGTGAAACGCGCATGCGCCGGCAGCGCGGCGAGAATCCGTGCGCGATAGGCGCGCGCCGCCTCGGAGGTGGTGACCGGCGGCTTGAGATTTGGCATCACGATGGCGCGCGCGAAGCGCGCGGCGGTGAAGGGCAGGACTGCCTGCATGGCGGCGCCGTCGCGCAGGTGCAGGTGCCAGTCGTCGGGACGGCGAATTTCAATTTCCACGCACTGACTCGCCGTATCGGAAAATGACTCGAAATTGACTCGTTGGCCGGCGTTGAAACGCGCCGTAACCTGCTGTGCGGACTGGGGTTTGCTTGACCGGAAAGGCCCGAGAACGGATCATACCGCCCCTTGTTTTCCAGCCCCCCAACCTCACGACGCATGCTAGCACAGCGCGCGGCACGTCCTTCGCCTGCGTCGCGCTCCAGAAACGGATTCGTATGACGGAAATCATGAAGCTCGAAGACCTCGATCCCATCGAGACACGCGAGTGGATCGAATCGATCGATTCGGTTCTCAAGACACAGGGCGCCGAGCGCGCGCACTTCCTGCTCGAGCAGCTCATCGACCATGCGCGCCGCTCCGGCGCCTACCTGCCGTTCCGCCCGAACACGGCGTACGTCAACACGATCTCGACCGGCCAGGAACCTTCGTATCCCGGCAACCGCGAAATGGAGAAGCGCATCGAAGCGTGTATCCGCTGGAACGCGCTCGCGATGGTGCTCAACGCCAACAAGCTGTCGAGCGAATACGGCGGCCACCTGTCGACCTATGCGTCATCGGCCACGCTGTACGAGGTGGGCTTCAATCATTTCTGGCGTGCGCCCTCGGACAGTCATCCGGGCGACATGGTGTTCATCCAGGGTCACGCTTCGCCCGGCATCTACGCGCGCGCCTACCTCGAGGGACGCCTGTCCGAAGAGCAGCTCAAGCATTTCCGCCAGGAGGCCTCGGGCAACGGCCTGTCGTCGTATCCGCATCCTTGGCTGATGCCTAACTTCTGGCAGTTCCCGACGGTGTCGATGGGCCTGGGTCCGATGATGGCCATCTACCAGGCGCGCTTCCAGCGCTACATGGAGAATCGCGGCCTGTCGCCGGTGTCCGACCGCAAGGTATGGGCCTTCCTCGGTGACGGCGAGATGGACGAGCCGGAGAGCATGGGCGCGCTCACGCTGCCGGTGCGCGAGAAGCTCGACAACCTGGTGTTCGTCATCAACTGCAACCTGCAGCGCCTCGACGGCCCGGTGCGCGGCAACGGCAAGATCATCCAGGAGCTCGAGGCCGCGTTCATGGGCGCGGGCTGGAACGTCATCAAGGTCATCTGGGGTTCGCGCTGGGATCCGCTGCTGGCGCGAGATACTCAAGGCCTCCTCAGGCGCGTCATGGAAGAATGCGTCGACGGCGAATACCAGAATTTCAAGGCCAAGGGCGGCGCCTACACGCGCGAGCACTTCTTCGGCAAGTATCCCGAGCTCAAGGAGATGGTCGCCAACATGTCCGACGAGGACATCTGGCGCCTGAACCGCGGCGGCCACGACGCGCGCAAGGTGTTCGCGGCGTACACGGCCGCCATGAGCCACAAGGGCCAGCCCACCGTGATTCTCGCGAAGACCGTGAAGGGCTTCGGCCTCGGCAAGGCCGCCGAGGGGCAGATGGTCGCGCACCAGCAGAAGAAGCTCGACGAGGAGTCGCTGCGCGCGGTGCGCGACCGCTTCAACATCCCGCTGACCGACGAGCAGGTCGGCAAGCTCGCGCTGGTCAGGCCCGCGGACGACGCGCCGGAGATGAAATACCTGCACGAGCGGCGCCAGTCGCTCGGTGGCTATCTACCCGCGCGCAGGAACGCGGCCCGGCCGCTCGTGATCCCGGAGCTGTCCGCGTTCAGCGCCATGCTCGAGGGCACGGGCGAGCGCGAGATCTCGACCACCATGGCCTTCGTGCGCATCCTCACGCAGCTGCTGAAGGACAAGAACATCGGCAAGAACATCGTGCCCATCGTGCCCGACGAGGCGCGCACCTTCGGCATGGAAGGGTTGTTCCGCCAGATCGGCATCTACAGCGCCACGGGCCAGCTGTACACGCCGGTCGACTCCGAGCAGCTCATGTCCTATCGCGAGGACAGGAAGGGCCAGATGCTGGAGGAGGGCATCAACGAGGCGGGCTCGACCTGCTCGTGGATCGCGGCGGGCACGGCCTACGCCAACCACGCCATCCACATGGTGCCGTTCTACATCTACTACTCGATGTTCGGCTTCCAGCGCGTCGGCGATTTCTTCTGGGCCGCGGGCGACCTGCGCACGCGCGGCTTCCTGCTGGGCGGCACGGCCGGGCGCACCACGCTCGCCGGCGAAGGTCTGCAGCACCAGGACGGTCATTCGCTGCTGCACGCGGCGACGGTGCCGAACTGCGTCGCCTACGATCCGACCTACGCGTACGAGCTCGCCGTGATCATCCACGACGGCTTGAAGCGCATGTTCGCGAACGACGAAAGCGTCTACTACTACATCGCGGTGATGAATGAGAACTACATTCAGCCCGCCATGCCGAAGGGAGTCGAAGAGGGAATCCTCAAGGGCATGTACCTGCTGCAGGCAGGCGGCTCGGGCAAGGTGCGCGTCACGCTGATGGGCTCCGGCACCATATTGCGCGAATGCATCGCGGCGGCGGACATCCTCGCGCGCGATTTCGGCATTCCGGCGGACATCTACTCGGCGCCGAGCTTCTCCGAGCTGCGCCGCGAGGCGCTGAACATCGAGCGCTGGAACCGCCTGCACCCGGGCGAACCGGCCAGAACGCCATACGTCACCCAGGCGCTGTCCAAGGCCACGGGGCCGTTCATCGCGGCCACCGATTACATGCGCGCGTGGCCGGACATGATCCGCCAGTGGGTGCCGGGCCGCTTCGTCACGCTGGGCACGGACGGCTTCGGCCGCTCGGACGGCCGCGACGCGCTGCGCCAGCATTTCGAGGTCGACGCGAAGAACATCGCCTATGCCTCGTTGCAGGCGCTCGCCGAGGAAGGCGCCATCGACAAGGGCACGCTCAAATCCGCGCTCGCCAGGCTCGGACTGAACCCCGACAAGCTGGACCCGCAGAAAGCATGAGCACCGAAGTACGCGTCCCCGACATGGGGAATTTCGAGTCGGTGACCGTGATCGACGTGCTGGTGAAGCCGGGCGACACCATCGACATCGACACGCCGCTCGCCACGCTCGAGACCGACAAGGCCACCATGGACGTGCCTTCGACGGTGAAGGGCGTGGTCGAGAAGGTGCACGTCACCAAGGGCGGCACGGTCTCGACGGGTGCGCTCATCGTCACGGTCAAGGGCGATGCGCCAGCAGCGGCGGCGGCCAAGCCGGCGGTCACGGCTCCCGCGCCTGCCGCCGCGCAGCCGGCGGCCGCGCAGCCGGCGGCCGCGCAGCCCACCGCCGCGCAGCCCACCGCCGCGCCGGCGCAGAAGGAAGGCCCGGTCGAAGTGCGCGTGCCCGACATGGGCAGCTTCGACTCGGTCGCCGTCATCGACGTGATGGTGAAGCCGGGCGATACCGTCGATTTCGACACGCCCCTGGCGACCCTCGAAACCGACAAGGCCACGATGGACGTGCCCTCCACCGCCAAGGGCGTCGTGGAAAAGGTGCACGTCAGCAAGGGTGGCACCGTCGGACCCGGTGCGCTGGTGGTCACCGTCAAGGGAATCTCCGCCGCGCCCGCGGCGCCTGCCGCGCCTTCGCCCGCGGCAACCGCCGCGCCGCAGAAGCCCGCGCAGGTTCCCGCCGCGCGAGCGGCCGCGCCGCAGGGTGTGGCGCAGTCCTTGCCCGTGCGCGGCGGCCTGCCGCCCATCGATGAGGCGAGCTTCGGCACCGCGCACGCCAGTCCCTCGGTGCGCAAGTTCGCGCGCGAGCTCGGCGTCAATCTCGGCAGCGTGCGCGGCAGCGGCGTGAAGGGCCGCATCCTGCTCGAGGACGTCAAGGCCTTCGTCAAGCTCGTGATGTCCGGTGGCGTGGCGCTCGCCGCGCCGGCGCCCGCGCTGCCCAAGGCTCACTACGTCGATCCCGCGGCGTTCGGCGCAGTCGAGATCCAGCCGCTGAACCGCGTGCAGAAGATCTCCGGCCCGCGGCTGCAGGCGGCGTGGGTGAACATCCCGCACGTCACGCAGTTCGACGAATCGGACATCACCGAGCTCGAACAGCTGCGCGGCTCGCTCAAGGACAAGGCCGCGGCGGCGGGCGTCAAGGTCACGCCGCTGGCGTTCATCATCCAGGCCGCGGTGCGCGCCATGCGCGAGTTCCCGGTGTTGAACAGCCAGCTCGACGAGTCCGGGCAGAACCTGATCTTCAAGAAGTTCTACAACGTCGGCTTCGCGGCCGACACGCCCAATGGCCTGCTGGTGCCCGTCATCAAGGCGGCCGACAAGCTCGACGTGTTCGGCGTCGCCAGGGCGCTGGGCGATCTCAGCGGCAAGGCGCGCGAGGGCAAACTACCCGGTGCCGACATGCAGGGCGCGGGGTTCACGATCTCGAGCCTCGGCGGCATCGGCGGCACCATGTTCACGCCGATCATCAACTCGCCCGAAGTGGCCATCCTCGGCGTCTCGAGGTCCTCAATGAAGCCGGTGTGGGATGGCAAACAGTTCGCGCCGCGGCTCATGCTGCCGCTGTCGTTCTCGTACGATCATCGCGTGATCGACGGCGCGCTCGGCGCCCGTATCGCCAAGTTCCTCGCGGACACGCTGGCGAAGCCGAACGATCTGCTCGGGGCGCTCTCGTGAGCAGGATCGATCTGGTCGTCCCCGATCTCGGCAACTTCGACGAGGTCGCGATCGTCGACGTGCTCATCAAGCCCGGCGACCAGGTCGAGGTCGACACGCCGCTGGTCACGCTGGAGACCGACAAGGCGACCATGGACGTGCCTTCCACGGCCGCGGGCACCGTCACCGAAGTGCTGGCACGCAAGGGCGGCAAGATCGGCAAGGGTGGCCTGATCGCACGCATCGAAGGTGAGGCTGCGGCGCCGGCCGCGATGCCCGCGCCTGCCGTGACGGCGCCGGCTCCGGCGCCGGCGGCAAAGGCGCCCGCGCCCCCGCCAGCACCGGCTGCGCAGCGCGCTGCGCCGCCACCGCCAGTGGCGCCCAGGCCCTCGAGGCCCCTCAAGCCCGACGTGCCGCATGATCGCGAGACGCAGCTTCTGGTCCTCGGCGCAGGGCCCGGCGGCTATACGGCCGCGTTCCGCGCCGCTGATCTCGGCCTCAAGGTTACGCTGGTGGAGCGCTGGCCGATGCTGGGCGGCGTGTGCCTCAACGTGGGATGCATTCCATCCAAGGCGCTGCTGCACGCGGCCAAGGTCATCGACGAAGTCGGCGAGATGCGCGCCCACGGCATCGAATACGGTGCGCCGCAGATCGACCTCACGAAGCTGCTCGACTGGAAGAACAAGGTCGTGAGCAAGCTGGTCGGCGGGCTCTCGGTGCTCGCGAAGCAGCGCAAGGTCGAGGTGGTGCAGGGCACCGGCAAGTTCGCCAGCCCGCACGTCATGGAGGTGGCGCGCGCCGACGGCAAGACCGAGAAGATCCGCTTCGAGTACTGCATCATCGCGGCGGGATCCGAGGCCATCAAACTACCGTTCATCCCCAACGATCCGCGCGTCATCGATTCCACCGGGGCGCTCGAGCTCAACGGCGTGCCCAGGCGGCTGCTGGTCATCGGCGGCGGCATCATCGGTCTCGAAATGGCCACGGTGTACGCATCGCTGGGCGCGAAACTCTCCGTGGTCGAGCTCACGCCGCAACTCATGCCCGGGGCGGATCCGGACCTGGTGCGACCGCTCGAGAAGCGCCTCAAGGCGCGCTACGAGCAGGTGCTGCTGAACACCAGGGTCACCGCGTGCGCCGCCAGACCGGAAGGGCTCGAGGTCACGTTCGAGGACGCGAACGGAAAACGCAACGACACCTTCGATCGCGTGCTCGTGGCCGTGGGTCGTACCGCGAACGGACGGCGCATCGGCCTCGAGAATGCGGACATCGAGGTCAGCGAGCGCGGTGTCATCCCCGTCGATCGGCAGATGCGCACCAATCTGCCGCACGTGTTCGCCATCGGCGATCTCGTGCCCGGCCCCATGCTGGCGCACAAGGCCATGCACGAGGCGAAGGTGGCGGCCGAGGCGGCCGCGGGCCACAAGAGCTATTTCGATGCACGCGTGATCCCCTCCGTGGCGTACACGGACCCGGAAGTCGCCTGGGTGGGTCTCACCGAGACCGAGGCCCGGAAGAACGGCGTGCAGTACAAGAAGGGCCAGTTCCCCTGGGCCGCGAGCGGCCGCTCACTGGCGCTGGGTCGCGACGAAGGATTCTCCAAGCTGCTGTTCGACCCGGTGACGCACCGGGTGCTGGGCGGCGGCATGGTGGGGCCGAACGCCGGAGAGCTGGTCGCAGAAGTCGCGCTCGCCATCGAGATGGGCGCCGACGCGGCCGACATCGGCCTCACGATTCATCCGCACCCGACGCTGTCGGAGACCGTGGCGCTGTCGGCCGAGGCCTTCGAAGGCACGATCACCGATCTGTACATGCCGAAGAAGTAGTTAGCCAGCCGTGCTCACAAGGTTGCGCCGCCGGGCGCGGCGGCGGTGAGCTCGGTCTTGGCGGGCGGCGCGAAGTCGTAGTCGACGATCAGGCGCACGGCGAGCGTGTCCTCGACGCTCCAGTTGGCGACCTCCAGGCACACCGAACGCAGCTCGGGGCTCACCGCCTCACTGGCCTCCGCGCCGATGTGCAGGCTGCCCAGCGTCGGTGCTCCCGCGTCGCGCTCCAGCCACGGCGTTTCGCTCTTCGGCACGCGCGACTGCAGCCGCACCTGCCGGGTCTCGGCCGCGGCCGGCACGGCGGCGCACAGCGCGACGCGTTGTGCCGTGGATTCATCGCAGGTGACCGGGCCGGCGTCGGCCGTCTGCGGACTGATGTGGCAGGGCGGCAGGTGCGCGAGCGCCTCGGCGGTGCGCGCACCCGCATTGGCGGTGGAGAGCGCGCCGCCCGCGGCGCCGGCGGCACCCTGCGGATTCGCCGCCAGCTGGTTCTGGCGCGCCGCGAACTCCGCGAACTGTCGCGAGAACTCGGCCTGCATGGTGGCCGTCAACTCTTCCTTGGCGCTCACCGCGCGCAGCGCCGACCACGCATATCCGCCGACGATGCAACCGATCATCAGCGCGATGGTGGCGAGCACGGAGCGGGTGCGATTCTTCTTCGGGCGGGTTTCGCCGGGCGGCCGATTGCGCAGCAGCTGGACGATCGCGGTCGCCATGGTGGCGAGCGCGCCGATGATGGCCGCGACGATGGTTTCGGAAAGGCCCATGCGTTATGTGCCCTCAGGCAAGCGTGCGGCGAGTGTATTCCGGGCCAGAGTCGCGGCAGCGCGGGGTGTTTTCGGGGTGGGGACTGGGTCACAGTTTGCCGGCCTGGGGCGCTCCCAATGCCTTCGGAATGGGCTCGTTGAATTGGTCCACGGCCGCCGCGAGCACCTGCCGCACGCACCAGCGTGCGTACACGCCACCGAGCAGACGCCCCAGTATGCGTCGTCCCGCGCCGCTGGCCGGCAGGGCGTAGTCGATGAATACCGTGAGGCGCGAGCCAGCGCCCGCGCGCTCGATGGCAAATCCCATGTGATAGGCCGCGAGCACCAGCATCCGCGGCGCGCCGACCGTGCGCCACGACTTGCGCAGCGGCGGCTCCCGGTCGTCGATGAACTCCTCGATTTCCAGATCCTGCCCGAGGAACGAGCCGATCAGGCGCACGCCGGCCCCCACGGCCCGGCCGCGCGCGGCGTCGAACTCGTAGCGCATGCTCGACCCGGCCATCATCCGGTTCGGACGGGTCATGTGGGCGCCGAGATGCTCGAAGTCGTCGAGGAACGAGAACACCTGCTCCGGCGGGGCTCGCAGCTCGGCGGATTCGCTGTATTCGCGCGTAAAGGTCTGTTCGCTCATGGCCCGATGCTGCGCACGGCGCGCCATCGGGTCGATTCGGGAGAGCGCGCGGCGACTAGGTAGTGGCACGCATGCGGCGCGCGCGCCGCGGATGTCAGGTCAGCTGGCGCAGTCGTTCCAGGTAGGCATTCTCGTCCGGAAGCCTGCCCGAGCGCTGCGCCTCCCAGATCTGCTCGGCCAGCACCTCGAGCATGCGGTGCTCCGCCTCGTGCGCGCCCCCCGCCTTGGCGGCGAGCCTGGCATGCACCTCGGCGATGCCGTCCGGGCGGTTGGTCGCGACCTGTTCGCGGATCGCGAGATGCAGCCCCATGTGCAGCCAGGGATTGAGCTGGCCGCTCCGCGGCGAGTAGTTGGCGAGGTCCGCGGCCGCAGACTCGATGATGACCCGGTACTCGGGATGCTCGGAGATCACGGCGACGATCTGCTTCTCGAGCGGCGACAGCGTCTGCTCGGCCCGGAACTTGCGCCAGGCCGCGCGATACATTTCGCGCAGCTGATCGCGGGACATGCCGTCGAAGATCACCGACTGCTCCTCGAGGCGGCGGCGATGATCCTGAGGCGGGGGCCGTACTCGCACAGATCGTTGATGAGGCACCTTGCGCACTCGGGCCTCAGCGCCTTGCATACGTACCGTCCGTGCAGCAGCAACCAATGATGAGCGTCATGCATGAATTCCCCGGGTGTGAAACGAAGCAGCGCATCCTCCACGTCCCTGGGCGTTTTCCCCGGCGCGATCTTGGTCCGATTCGCGACGCGGAAGATGTGCGTGTCCACCGCCATTGTCGGCTCTCCGAAGACGGTGTTGAGGACGACGTTCGCAGTTTTGCGTCCGACTCCGGGCAGAGCTTCCAGAGCCTCGCGTGTACGCGGCACTTCGCCTCCATGTGCGTCGGCGATCGACGACGCCGTCGCGATCACGTTCTTTGCCTTTGCCTTCCACAGCCCGATGGTGCGGATGTACTTCGACAGTCCGTCGACGCCGAGATCGGCGATGGCGCGCGGCGTCCGCGCCACGGGGAACAGCTTACGGGTTACCGCATTCACGCTCTTGTCGGTCGCCTGCGCGGAAAGGATCACGGCCACCAGCAGTTCGAATGGCGTGGAGTATTCGAGCTCCGTCGTGGGATGCGGATTGGCCGCGCGAAATCGTTCGAAAATCGCGCGCCGCTTCGCGGGATTCATGGCGCGCCGGATCCGGGGACGGCGCGCGCGGCGCGCTTTTTCTCGGCGAGGATGGCCGCGCGTTCGGCGGCGCGGCGCGCGATGCGCTCGTTGTGCGCCTGGTAGCGTGCGCGGCTGGCCTCGGCCGGCGGCAACGCGAGCGAGGCGTGCGCCGGGCTCGCGAGCAGCGGGATCATCACGATGCAATCTACCGGACAGGGCGCGATGCACAGTTCGCATCCCGTGCAAAGCTCCGCCATCACCGTGTGCATGAGACGCGGCGCCCCGACGATCGCGTCCGTGGGACAGGGCGGCAGGCACTTCGTGCAACCGATGCAGCGTTCCTCGTCGATGAAGGCCACGGTGGGCGCCGATTCGATGCCGTTTTCGCGGTTGAGTGGTGCGATCGGGCGCCCCGTGAGCCCGGCCAGGGCCAGCATGGTTTCCGTGCCGCCCGGGGGGCACTGGTTGATGTCCGCCTCACCGCGGGCGATCGCCTCGGCATAGGGCCGGCAGCCCGCGTAGCCACAGCGCGTGCATTGCGTCTGCGGCAGCAGGTCGTCGATCTGTTGCGCGGATACGGGGGCAGTCATCGGGTTTGCGTCGCCAAGCCCTCGAGCGCATCCAGGGCCTCGTCCAGCAGCGCGGGTCCACGATATACGAAGCCGGTATAGAGCTGAACCAGGTTGGCGCCCGCGGCGAGCCGCGCGACCACGTCCGCGCCGCTCATGATGCCGCCGACGCCGATGATCGGGAAATCCGGCCCGAGCGCCGCGCGCAGCTCGCGCAGCACCGCGAGCGACCGCCGGGCCAGCGGCGCGCCGCTGACGCCGCCGCCCTGGCACTTCGCGAGCTCGGCGCGCAGCTCAGGCACGTCGACGCTGGTATTGGTCGCGATCACGCCATCGACGCAGTGCCGCCGCAGGGCCGCACACAGCTCCGCGAGCGCGAGCGGGTCCAGATCCGGCGAAATCTTCACGAGCAGCGGCACGCGCTTTCCATGGCGGGCCTGGAGATTGTCGCGCTCGTGCCGCAGGGGCTCGATGATGCCGCCGAGCGCATCCGCCGCCTGCAATTCACGCAGCCGCTCCGTGTTCGGCGAGGAGACGTTGACCGCGAAATAGTCCGCGACTTCGTACAGCTTGCGCAGGCAGACGAGGTAGTCGGCCGAGGCGTCGGCGAGCGGCGTGTCGGCATTCTTGCCGATGCTGACGCCGCGCACCCCGCGGTAGCTCGAGCGGCGCAGTGCGGCCGCCACGCGGTCCGCGCCCGCGTTGTTGAATCCCATGCGATTGATCAGCGCACGCGCGCGCCGCAGCCGGAACAGGCGCGGTCGAGGATTGCCGGGCTGCGGCCGTGGCGTCACCGTGCCGACCTCGATGTGGCTGAAGCCGAGCGCGCCGAGCGCATCCAGGTGGTCGCCGTTCTTGTCGAATCCGGCGGCCAGGCCCACGGGATGCGCGAAGCGCAGGCCGCCCGGAAGTCGCACTTCGAGGCGCCCGCGCTCGCGCGCGGGCCAGGAGTTCTTCAGCCACTGCAGGCCGCGCAGTCCCAGCGCGTGCGCGGCTTCGGGCGGGAGGCGCAGCAGGATCGGCAGCGCCGCGCGCGACAGGATTGCGGCCGCGGAGCCCCGGGCGGCCATGGCCTGATCAGGTGACCTTCATGCCGGCCTGCGCGCCGCTGTCCGGCGAGAGCAGGAACACCTCGGGGCCGGAATCCGGGCTGGCGCACAAGACCATGCCCTCGGAGACGCCGAAGCGCATCTTGCGCGGCTCGAGGTTCGCGATCATGACCACCTGCCGGCCGACGAGTCTGGCCGGATCGTAGGCCGAGCGGATGCCCGAGAACACGTTGCGCTTCTCGGTGCCGAGATCCAGCGTGAGCTGCAGTAGTTTGTCGGATCCTTCGACGTACTTCGCCTCGAGCACATTGGCGATGCGCAGGTCGAGCCTGGCGAAGTCGTTGATGGTGACCAGGCCGGGACTGGCGGCAGGGGCGGCTTTGTCGGTCACGGGCGTGGTCTTCCTGGCGGGTTTCGGTTCGGCTTGCGCGGCCGCGGGGACGGGCGCCACCAGCTGCGCCACGATCTTCGGATCGAGGCGCGTGGCCAGCGGTTCGTACGCCTCGATGGCCGTTCCGAGCAGCGGCTGCGCGATCGCATTCCAGTCGGTGAACGGCGAGTGCAGGAATTTCCCGGCCTTGTCCGCCATCTGCGGCAGCACCGGGGCGAGATAGCTCATCAGCACGCGGAACAGGTTGATGCCCTGCGTGCACACGGCGAGCACTTCGGCGGCCTTCGCCGGGTCCTTGGCGAGCGCCCAGGGCTTGCGCGCGTCGACGTACTGGTTGGCCTTGTCGGCGAGCAGCATGATCTCGCGCAGCGCCGTGGAATACTCGCGCGCGTCGTAGGCCGTGGCGACGCGTTCGCGCGCGGCGGTGAATTCCTCGTACAGCGCAGGTTCGGGTAGTTTGGCGCCGAGCCTGCCGCCGGCACGCTGCACGAACCCCGCGCAACGGCTGGCGATGTTCACCAGCTTGCCGACGATGTCCGAGTTGACGCGCGCCACGAAGTCGTCGAGCGAGAAATCGATGTCTTCCACCGCCGCGTTGAGCTTGCTCGCGAAGTAGAAGCGCAGCGGTTCGGGCGGCAGCAGCGACAGGTACCTGCCGGCGGTGATGAGCGTGCCCCGCGACTTCGACATCTTGGTGCCATTGACCGTGAGGAAGCCGTGCACGAACACGGCTGTCGGCTTGCGGCAGCCGGAACCGTGCAGCACCGCCGGCCAGAACAGGTTGTGGAAGTAGCTGATGTCCTTGCCGATGAAGTGATACAGCTCGGTGCGGCTGTCGGCCCGGAAATACTCGTCGTAGTCCAGTCCGCGCCTGTCGCACAACGCCTTGAAGCTGCCGAGATAGCCGATCGGCGCGTCGAACCAGACGTAGAAATACTTGCCGGGCGCGCCTGGGATCTCGAAACCGAAGTAGGGTGCGTCGCGCGAGATGTCCCAGTCCTGCAGTCCCGCCTCGAACCACTCCGCGAGCTTGGCGCGCACCTCGGCCTGCCGGGCGCCGCCGCCTTCCAGCCACTCGCGCAGCACGCCGGCGAAGTCGCCGAGCTTGAAGAAGAAGTGCTCGGACTCGCGCCACACGGGCGTGGTCCCGGAGATCGTCGAGACCGGGTTGATCAGCTTGTCCGGCGTGTAGGTGGAGCCGCAATTTTCGCAGGAGTCGCCGTACTGGTCGGCCGTGTGGCAGACCGGGCATTCGCCCTTCACGTAGCGATCCGGCAGGAACATGCCGGCCTTCTCGTCGTAGGCCTGGCGCACGCTGCGCGTGGTGATGTGCCCGGCCGCCTTGAGCTTGCCGTACAGCTCGTGGGTGATCGCGCGGTTCTCGGGCGAGTGCGTGGTATGGAAGTGATCGTGGCCGATGAGGAAGCCCTGGTAATCGGCGAGATGCTCCGCGGCCATGGCGGTGATCAGCTGCTCCGGCGTCACGCCCTCGGCCTGTGCCTTGATCATCACCGGCGTGCCGTGGCTGTCCTCCGCGCACACGTAGATGCAGTCGTGGCCCTGCATGCGCTGGAAGCGCACCCAGATATCGGTCTGCACGGCTTCGATGAGATGGCCGAGATGCAGCGACCCGTTGGCGTAGGGCAGCGCACTCGTGACG
>DASTRL010000282.1:0-5452 GCA_035761265.1 Steroidobacteraceae bacterium | reverse complement strand
GACGGCACCATCCCGGCCATGGTGCATGGCGACCGCGTGCTCATCGAGTCCACGCCGATGATGGAGTACGTGGACGACGCCTTCGACGGGCCGCCGCTCAAGCCCACGGACCCGAAGGAGCGCTGGCGCATGCGCTGGTGGATGCGTTTCTTCGACGCGTACTTCGCGCCATCGCTCAGCATGATCGGCTGGAGCGTGTTCGTCGGACCGGCGGTGCGCCAGCGGCCCCGGGAAGAGCTGGAGGCGGCCATCGCGCGCATTCCGCTGGAGTCGCGCCGCGTCGCCTGGCGCAAGGCCATGTTCAACGAGTTCAGCGCCGAGGAGCTGGCCGAGTCGCGGCGACGCGTGCAGTACTGCACCGGGATCCTCGAGGATCACCTGGCGCGCCACGAGTGGATCGCCGGCACGCGCTATTCGCTCGGCGACATGAACGGCTTCAATCTCGGCTATGCGTTGCCCCTGTCGCAGCCCGATCACTGCAACGACGCGAAGACGCCGCGCATCATGGAGTGGCTGCGGCGCATCTACGAACGCCCGGCCACCAGGCAGATCTGGGCGCTGGGCCGCACGGCCATGGCGCAGCGGGTGAAGTTCCTGGAGCGCGCCGCCCATGCTTGAGCTCTACCACTCCGAGCCGAACACCTTTTTTCTCAAGCCGTTGATCGCGCTTCACGAGAAACGCGCCGTATTCCAGAGCCACTGGTTCGACAGCGACGCGCTCGAGCAATTCTCACTGGGATTCTCCGGCGACGTCGAAGCGCATCTGCACCTCGAGCGCGAAGGCCCGCTGCTGTTGCACGAAGGCACGCTGATCTCGAACTCCTTCTTCATGCTCGAGTACATCGCCGAGGCGCTGCCGGGCGAGGCACTCATGCCGGAGGATGCGTTCGATCGCTATCGGGCCCATGCCTCCGGGCAATTCCTGGGCGCGCAACTGGGTTCGCTGGTGCCCATCCTCGGCTGCGTGAAGTACCTCGTGCCGCGGCTCCTCGCCAGGGACCGTGCGCGCCTGGACGCGGTGCTGTCCGAAGTCGGGCCGCTGGAGCGCCGTCACGCGTGGACCGCGCTGCTGGACGGCACCTATACGCCGCAGATCCTGGCCACGGCGCGCGAGCGACTGAAATTCCCGGTCGCGCGCGTGGAGTCGCAGCTCGCGCTGGGATCCTGGCTGGCCGGGCCGCGCTATTCCATCGCCGACATCGATGCATTCGCGATGCTGCGGGTGATTCCGGACCTCGCGCCGGAAGTCGTGAACAGCTCGGCCACGCCGCGCATCATCGAGTATCTCGAGCGCATCGCGGCCCGGCCCGCCGTCAGGGCCGCGCTCGCCATGAGCCGCAGCGGCACTCCCGAACGGCACTTCGTGCCCGGAGTCGAGCCGTCCCGATGGGGTTGAAGTGTGAGACATCGCCTCCCGACATGAGTGGCGAGTGGACCGCATCCCTCCCCTAGTCCTGTTGCCCGGCCTGGTCTGCGACGCGCAGGTGTGGAAGCACGCGCGCGCCGCGCTCGCGCCGCGCGCCCCGGTGCTCATCCCCGACTACGGCCTGCTCGATTCGCTCGGCGACATGGCCGAGCTCGTGCTGCGGAACGCGCCGCCGCGCTTTGCGTTGGCGGGACATTCCATGGGTGGACGCGTGGCGCTCGAGGTGCTGCGGCGAGCACCCGAGCGTCTTGCCGCATTGGCATTGCTCGACACCGGCACACAGGCGCTCGCGAGCGGCGACGCCGGCGAGCGCGAGCGCGCGGGCCGCTTCGAGCTGCTCGCCATCGCGCGGCAGCAAGGCATGGCAGCAATGGCCGCACGCTGGGTGCAGGGCATGGTGTGGAAGCCGCGGCTCGCCGACACGGTGCTCGTGCAGGATGTCATCGACATGTTCGCGCGCCGCAGCGCCGACATGTTCGCCGCGCAGATCAGCGCGCTGCTCGCGCGGCCCGACGCCGGCGACTTGTTGGCCGCGATCCGTTGCCCGACGCTGGTGCTGTGCGGCGAGGAGGACAGCTGGTCGCCGCCGCAACGTCACCGCGACATGGCCGCGCAGATCCCGGGCGCCACGCTGCTCATGGTGCCCGAGTGCGGGCACATGTGCACGATGGAGCGCCCCGAAGCGGTGACCCGCGCGCTGCTCGAATGGCACAGTCGGGTGTGATTCGTGGCGTCAGGTGGTGTCAGGCAGGGATTGTCGAGAACGAAGTGCGTGCCCCGACGATCCCCCCACAATCCCTGCTTGACACCACTACTCAGAACATCGTGTTGTCATTGGCTGACTTTTCCGGGATGGGCTGCACCACGTCCCAGTGCTCGACCACCTTGCCCTTCTCGAAGCGAAAGATGTCGACCACGGCCATGCCGCGATCCTCGGGCTTCATGCGCACGTGCGAGTGGATGATGGCGTAGTCGCCGTCCACGTAGGCGTGCTTGATCTCGTAGCTCCAGCCCGGCAGCGCCTGCAAGGCCTTGCCGAGCACGTCGACCGCGGCCTCCTTGCCGTCGGCGGCAATCGGGTTGTGCTGGATGTATTTGTCGCCGACGTACTTGTCGAATCCTTCCTTGACCTTCTTCTGGTTGAAGACCATCTCGATGAAGGCGATGGCCTTCTGCGCATTCGGCTTCCTGCTGATGTGGGCATTCGCAGGCGATGCCAGCGCGGCCAGGGCCGCGACGATCAGTGCGAGTCTGACGTGCATATGGTTTCTCCCCGTTCGTTGCCTCGAAATGCTAGCCGAGCCCATGCGGCGCCCATTGCACTCTGGGTTCACTCCGCGACCGCTTTTAGTCGAGTGTCGACCCTGCCGCGGGCGCCTCATTTGCGCCCTCGCAGCCTCCGAGGCATGACGATGCGCTATCTCAGCGATGATGACCTGCGCGGTCTTTCCACCGCCGAAACGGCCACGCTGGCCACGCCCATTCCCACCCAGATGGTTTCCAACGGTGAATTCACGCCGCTGCCGCAGACGCCCGAGCAGCGGCGTGTCGAACACGAGCTGGCACGGCTGACCGAGGAGCTCGCGCCGAAGCACGGCATGAACCGGCGGCAGTTCCTGGCCTCGAGCGCCGGCATGTCGGCCGCCTTCCTCGCCCTGAACACGGTGTTCGGTCCCGTGTTCAATGCCAGCCGCGCCGAGGCCGCGACGCCGGGCGTGGCCGAGGACCGCGCCCGCGCGCTCGCCGGGCAGTTCATCTTCGATTGCCAGACACACTTCGTGCGCGACGACTATGGCCAACAGGCCATCACCGGCCTGGCGCAGTTCGCCAAACAGTTCTGGAACCCGGCGCTGGCGAACGAGAAGTCCGTTGACCGCATGAAGTTCGCCAACTACGTCAAGGAGATCTTCGTCGACAGCGACACCAAGGTGGCGCTGCTGTCGGGCTCGCCGGTGGACGATCCGTTCAACCTGTTCCTCAACAACGACCAGATCGTCGCGGCGCGCACCGCGGTGAACACCATCGCGCGTTCGCGCCGCATGCTCGCCCACTCCATTATCCAGCCCATGAGCGACGGCTGGCTCGACGAGGTCGATCGCTGCATCGAAACGCTGAAGCCGGACAGCTGGAAGGGCTACACCATCGGCGACCCGATCTTCCTCACGAAGAAGGGATCCAACTGGCGCCTGGACGACGAACAGCGCGTCTATCCTTTCTACGAGAAGTGCGTGAAATCGGGCCTGACCACCGTCTGCATCCACAAGGGTCTGTTGCCCGCCGACTACGAAAAGAGCTGGCCCGAGGTGTGGAAGCACGCCACGGTCTGGGACCTGGGAAAGGCCGCCAGGGACTGGCCGCAGATCACGTTCATCATCTACCACTCCGCGCTCCGGCCGTTCATCGAACTACCCGACGCATCGCTCAAGCAGTTCGAGGACACCGGCCGCATCGACTGGGTCACGGACCTGGCCGAGATCCCGCAGAAGTACGGCGTGAAGAACGTGCACGCCGAGCTCGGCACCTGCTTCGCGAACACCTGCGTGACGCATCCGCGGCTCGCGGCCGCGATGCTCGGCACGCTGATCAAGGGACTGGGCGTCGACAAGGTGGTGTGGGGAACCGATTCGGTGTGGTACGGCTCACCGCAGTGGCAGATCGAAGCCATGCGCAGGCTGGAGATTCCCGAGGACATGCAGAAGAAGCACGGCTTCAGGCCGCTGGGAGCGGCCGATGGCCCCGTCAAGAGCGCCATCTTCGCGGGCAACGCCGCGAAACACTACAAGCTCGACCCCAGGACGGCCTCGGCCGCACTGCGCGGCGACGACCTCAGCGCGATGCGCGCGCAGTGGGCCGGACATCCGAGCAACCTGCGCTACGGCTACGTGGCATGAAGGCCCCCGAGCTTCTCGCTTCGTATTGGACCATCTGCGGCGCGGCCGAGCCGCACACCGAGCGTGAGTTCAGCCCGTTTTCGCTGCCGGATCGCGCGGCCTCGGCATCCCGCGCGGGCTTCACCGGGCTCGGACTCTGGCACGCGGATCTCGCGCACCTGCGCCAGAAGCATTCCCTGCCCGAGATGAAGCGGATTCTCGACGATCACGGCATCCGGCACCTGGAGCTCGAGTTCCTCACCGACTGGTTCGTGGACGGCGAGAGGCGCAAGGCGTCCGATGCCACGCGACGCCTGCTGCTCGAGAGCGCCGCCGCACTCGGCGCGCGTCACATCAAGGTCGGCGACTTTTTCAAGACGCCCGTGCCCATGGACAAGCTCATCGGGGAATTCGTCAAACTCTGCGGGGAGGCGCGCGAACACGGCACGAAAATCGTGTTCGAGTTCATGCCCTTCTCGCGCATCGAGTCGCTGGCCGACGCCGCCGCGCTCGTCACCGGCGCGGCCCAGCCGAACGGCGGCATCTGCGTGGACCTGTGGCACGTCGTCAAGCTCGGCATCCCGTATGCCGACGTCGCGGCATTCCCCAAGCCGTATCTCATGTCCATCGAGATCAACGACGGTTATCTGCGGGCACCGCCCGGCATGGACCTCGTCACGGAGACCACCTGCCATCGCGCATTCTGCGGCGCGGGTCAGTTCGACGTGCGTGGTTTCGTGGCGGCGATGCGCGGCTCGTATTCAGGGCCCTGGGGCATCGAGGTGCTCAACAAGGCCCAGCGCGCCTGGCCGCTGGATGAGCTCACGACCCGCGCCTTCGCCACCACCCGCAGCATGTTCCGCGACTGAGAGGTGGTGTCAGGCGGGAAAAACTCCGCTGCCGCCCCTCAGTCTTTCCCGGTATCGTGCGCGCGCGTGGCTCACACCTTCATTCTCGTGCACGGCGCCTGGCACGGCGCCTGGTGCTGGCACAAGCTGATCCCGTGGCTCGAAGGCGCCGGCGCGCGCGTGGTCGCACCGGAGCTGAGGTCCGAAGAGCCGGACAACCCCGCTTCGCTCGAAGAGTGGGCCCGCTTCGTCGCCGGACTCACACGGCGCGAATCCGGCAGCGTCCTCGTGGGCCACAGCCGGGGCGG
>DASTRL010000281.1:0-53298 GCA_035761265.1 Steroidobacteraceae bacterium | reverse complement strand
CCGAACACCGCGATGATCGACGTGGTGAACGAGGCGACGCCGGGACATGCACCCGCGGCCTACGCGCAGAGCGCCTTCGGCTCCAACTGGATCATCCGCTCGTTCCAGCTGGCGCGGCAGTACTGTCCGAACGCCGTGCTGATCCTCAACGACTACAACGTTCTGAGCTGGGACACCGACGCGTTCATCCAGATGGCGACGCCGGCGGTCAACGCGGGCGTGGTGGATGCGATCGGCGCGCAGGCTCACGGCCTGGAAGGCCAGTCGCTGAGCAGCATCCAGAGCAAGCTGAACCAGGTGGCCGCGCTCGGGCTGCCGATCTACATCACGGAATACGACGTTGCGAGGACCAACGACCAGGAACAGCTGCAGATCATGCAGACCCAGTTCCCGGCGTTCTACAACAGTCCGTCCGTCGCCGGCATCACGTTGTGGGGCTACGTCGTGGGCTCCACCTGGGTGAATGGCAGCGGATTGATCCAGAGCAACGGCACGCCGCGTCCGGCGATGACGTGGCTGATGAACTATCTGGGACGCTGAGATGATGGAAGAAGTGGTGTCGGCAATTCCTGCCTGACACCACTTCTTCCCTAACGAGGCGCGTCCTGGACGTAGACGGCGCGCTCGTGCGAAAACGCCTTGAAGCCGTACACGCCGTGATAGCTGCCCATGCCGCTCTGGTTCACGCCACCGAAGGGCAGCTGGCTCTCGAGGTAGTGAGAGAAGAAGCCGTTGATGGTCACGCCCCCCGATGAGGTGCGGCTGAGGATGGTGTCGATCCGGCTCCGGTCGTTGCTGTAGATGTACAGCGCCAGCGGCTTGCCGCCGCGCGTGATCTGCCCGATGACCTCGTCGAGATCCTTGTAGGTCACGACGGGAACGATGGGCGCGAAGATCTCCTCCTGCATGATCTGCATGTCCGGAGTCACGTCCGTGAGCAGCGTCGGATGGATGGTGCGGTCGGCAGGTTCCAGCGTGCCGCCCACCGCGACCTTGGCGCCCTTGGCGATGGCATCGTCGAACAGCTTCTTGATGCGCGTGAAGTTCTGGTCGTTGACGATCTGCGCGATGCTCTCCTTCTTGATGCTGCCGTCATCGCGGTAGAGATTCTGTTTGACCCTGGCGCGGAATTCCTCGATCAGCGCGCCCTGCTGAGATTCCCTGACGAACACGTGGTCGGGGCTGATGCAGGCCTGGCCGCCATTGAACTGCTTGGCGGCCGCGAGATCGGCCGCCACCTTCTTGACGTCCGCGCTCTCGTCGACGATGACCGGCGACTTGCCGCCGAGCTCGAGCGTGACGGTGGCGAGGTTCTTCGCCGCGGCCGCCATGACCAGCTTGCCGACGCGCGTGCTGCCCGTGAAGAAGATGTGATTGAAGGGCAGCTCCAGCAGCGCGGTCGCCACGTCGACGCCGCCTTCGAACAGCGCCACGTCCTTCTCATCGAAAGCTTCGCGAATGATCTTGGCGGCGACGCCGGCGGTCGCCGGACAGAGATCGGTCAACTTGACCATGCAGCAATTGCCCGCGGCAATGGCCGCCGCGAGCGGACCGAAAGTCAGCCCGAGCGGAAAATTCCAGGGGCCCAGGATCAGGCACACGCCGCGCGCCTCGTGGACGATGCGCGCCTTGTCGTTCTTGTTCTGCGAAGGCACCACCTCGACGGGTCTCATCCACTCGTCCAGGTTGTCGATGTTCTTCTGGATGTTGCCGATGACGCCCAGGATCTCCGTGACCTTGATCTCGCCTTCGGGTTTGCGTGTGTCCTGCCTCACCGCCGCCACGATCTGCTCGGCGTGCGCCTCGACCGCGGATTTAAGCTTGCGCAGTTTCTCCTTGCGCTGCTCCGCGGAGGATGCCTTCGCTTGCCATTGATGCGCCTGCTGCAGGGCGAAAATGCGCCGCATGTCGGCGGATACGTCGGAAACCGTCTGCCTGGCGGGAGTGGACATGGGAGTGCCTCCAAGAACGCGTGGGCCGATTGATAGCCCCAATCGGGGACCCGGGCTCTACTGGCGGTGAAATGCGGCTCGAAGAAATGGCGGAGCCGGGCGCTGCGCCGGAGCGGGTCCGCCCCGTCGACCATGGACGATCGCAGCCGCACCGGCGGCGCGAGCACGACGTGCGCGAGACGAGTAGCACGCGCCGGCGCCGTCGGCCTCGTCCGACGATCGACTCAGCGGAAGCTGATCCAGTCCACGGCGACCGGCTCGCCCGCGGCGCGCGTGACGACGACATCGTGGACGCCCGCGGGAATCCGGCGCGCAGCGCCGTGCGAGATCTGCCATTCGGCGGATCTGCCGAATTTCACGCGACCGAGCAGTGGGCCATCCGGCCCGTCCAGGTGGATCTCGAGCACACCCTTGCCATCGGCCCTGGTGCGCACCTGCAAGGTCTTCTGCGCGCCGCGACCGAAGTCGACTCTGTCGAAACGCACCCAGGGGTGGGCGCCGCTGAAAGTGGTCTTCCAGCCCGCGTGCGGATTGGCCTCGTCGAGAAATGAAACCGCGATACCGTCGGGACTCGTGGCACTGTAGCGGTCGATCTGGATTTCGCGCGTGGCGTCCACGAGCCCGACGCCGCGCAGCGTCGGCGTGACCTTGCGGATCGTGCCGTCGTCATTGAAGTAGAGCGCGTCCGCGCGGATCGAACGATGCTTGTCGAACGAGGGCGACAGATCGCGGTCGTGATAGAAGAGATACCACTCGCCCTGGTACTCGACGATGGAATGGTGCACGGTCCAGCAGCCGCTCGCGGACTCATCGAGGATCACGCCGC
This sequence comes from Steroidobacteraceae bacterium, assembly GCA_035761265.1. Taxonomy (GTDB): domain Bacteria; phylum Pseudomonadota; class Gammaproteobacteria; order Steroidobacterales; family Steroidobacteraceae; genus CADEED01. The sequence goes on along the minus strand of DASTRL010000281.1, from coordinate 50,520 downwards.
GCCATTCATAAGGTCCCAGCGGGGACTTGCTGGTGGCGTATTCGAGTCGCTCGATCTTGTTGGCCACGTGCGGATACGTGAGGTAGTAGAGGCCGTTGCGCTCGAAGGCGAACGGTCCTTCCTGCAGTCCCTTCTTCGGCAGGTTGTCGATGACCGTGGGCTCTCCCTCGATCTCGATCATGTTCGGTTTGAGCTTCGCGACGAAAATCTTGTCCATGGAATAGAAGAGATAGGCGCTGCCGTCCTTGTCGATGAGCACGCCCGGGTCGATGCCCTTGACGCCTTCGATGGGTGCGGGCAGAGGCTTGAAAGGGCCGTGCGGCGTGTCGCCCACCGCCACACCGATCCTGAAACCCCCGCTCTTGGCGATGGCCGGAAAATAGAAGTAGTACTTTCCATCCTTGAACACGCAGTCCGGCGCCCACATGGCGTACTTGCTGGAGTCGACCCACTCCACCTCGTTCTGCCTGAGCAGCACACCGTGATCCTTCCAGTCGGTCAGATTGCCCGACGAGAAGACGTGGTAGTCCTCCATCACGAACCATTTCGGCCGGCCGGCGTATCCGGGCGGCTCCGGGATGTCGTGCGAGGGATAGACGTAGATCTGGCCGTCGAACACCCGCGCCGTGGGGTCCGCGGTGAACTGATCCGCGATCAGCGGGTTGGTGGCGAAGGCGGCCGTCGCCTGCAGCAGCGCCGCGGCGCAGCCCGCGAGCAGATGTCTGGATGAGAATTTCATATGAGGGCGCAGTGTATCAGGGGAGCGCGGCTTGTCAGACGAGGACATCGCCGCGCCCAAGTATGGCCTTGAGCCCGCATGAGACGGCAGAATCCGGAGCTGGGTTGAACCAGCTTCAGGGGATCGAATGCCAAACAGGATACTCGTGCCGATGGATGGGTCCGCCGAGGCTGTTCGGGCACTCGAGCACGCCGGGCGGCGCAGACAGCAGGCGGCCGGCGCCGTCGCGGTCTACGTGCTCAACGTGCAGCCGCCGATGCCGCCGAGCCGCTACGTGACGCGCTCCATGCTCAAGGACCACTACGAGCGCATGGCCGCGCAGGCGTTGCGGCCGGCGCGTTCGACGTCGCGGCGTCTCGGACTCGATGCGCGTTTCTACGCGCGACGCGGCGATCCCGCGACCACCATCGCGCGCTTCGCGCAGCGGATGAATTGCGACGAAATCGTCATGGGCACCCGCGGCCGCGGCCGGGCCGCGGTGTTCGTGCTCGGATCCGTGGCGCTGCGCGTGGTGCAACTGAGCAAGGTCCCCGTGACGCTGGTCCGGTGAGCACCCGTCACCGATGACCACGACGCTGGCATGGGTGGTCATGCTGCCATTCCTCGGCAGCCTGGGCGCCGCGTTCCTGCCCTCGAATGCGCGCAATGCTGCCGGCTGGCTCGCGGGGCTGGTGGCGCTCGCCTGCGTGGCGCTGCTCGCAAGTTCCCATGCGCAGGTGGCGAGTGGTGAAGTGGTCCGCTGGATACTGCCCTGGATGCCCGGCGTGGGGCTCGAGCTCAATTTCCGGATGGATGGCTTCGCCTGGTTGATGGCGATGCTGGTCGCGGTCATGGGCGCGCTGGTGGTGCTGTACGCGCGCTACTACATGTCCACCGCCGATCCGGTGCCGCGCTTCTTCGCGTTCCTGCTCGCCTTCATGGGCGCGATGCTCGGCATGGTGCTGTCGGGCAATCTCATCCAGCTGGTCGTGTTCTGGGAGCTGACGAGCCTCACCTCGTTCATGCTGATCGCGTACTGGTATCACCGCGAGGATGCGCGCCGCGGCGCGCGCATGGCGCTGATCGTCACCGCGGGCGGTGGCTTCTGCCTGTTGTTCGGCGTGTTGCTGCTCGGTTCGATCGTCGGCAGCTTCGACCTCGACAAGGTACTGGCCGCGGGCGGCGCGATTCGCGCGCATCGCTGGTACGCACCGGCATTGATCCTGATCCTCATCGGCGCGCTCACCAAGAGCGCGCAGTTCCCGTTCCACTTCTGGCTGCCGCAGGCGATGGCCGCGCCCACGCCGGTATCGGCTTACCTGCATTCGGCGACCATGGTGAAGGCCGGCGTGTTCCTGCTCGCGCGCCTGTGGCCGGTGCTGCATGGCACGGACCTGTGGTTCTGGATCGTCTCGGGCGCCGGCGGCGCTTCGCTGCTGATGGGCGCAATCTCGGCCACGTTCCAGCGCGACATGAAAGGCGTGCTCGCCTATTCCACCATCAGCCATCTCGGCCTGATCACGCTGCTGCTCGGCATGGACAGCGAGCTCGCGCTCATCGCCGCGCTGTTCCACATGATGAATCACGCCACCTTCAAGGCTTCGTTGTTCATGGCCGCGGGCATCGTCGACCACGAGACCGGCACGCGCGACCTGCGCAGGTTGAGCGGCCTGCGCCGCGTCATGCCGATCACGGCCACGGTGGCCACCGTGGCGGCCGGCGCCATGGCGGGCGTGCCGCTGCTGAACGGGTTTCTCTCCAAGGAGATGTTCTTCGCCGAATCGATCATCGCGGGCAGCGAGAGCGGCTTGAGATTCACGCTGCCCATCGTGGCGACCGTGGCCGGCGCGTTCAGCGTGGCCTACTCGGCGCGATTCATCCACCAGGTGTTCTTCGGCCCGTTGTCGACGGATCTGCCGCGCATGCCGCGCGAGCCCACGCGCGGCATGCTGTTTCCCAGCGCGGTGCTGGTCATGGTGTGCCTGCTGGTCGGCATCCTGCCGGGCGTGACCGACGGGCCCTTGCTGGCCATGGCGGGGCACTCGGTCCTCGGCCCCGCGTTGCCGCCGTACGAGCTCAAGCTCTGGCACGGCTTCACGCTGCCGCTGCTGATGAGCGCGATCGCACTCGCTGCGGGCACCATGTTCTATCTATTCCTGCATCGCAGGGGCCGCACGATGGTGCGCACACCCCTGCTCTCGCGGCTGAATGCCGCGCGCGCCTTCGACATCCTCGACGTGATCCTGATCCGCGGCGCCGGCCGGTTGACCAGCGCGCTGTTCCCTTCCGGCCTGCAATCGCAGCTGCTGCTCATCGTCTGCGGCGCAGTGGTTGCCGGGGCGCTGCCGTTGGTCCTCGGCGCGGGATGGTCGCGCGGTCCCCGGCCGCTCGGCGCGCCGGATCCGCTGCTGGCGCTGCTCTGGGCCGGGGGCGCGGCGTGCGCAATGGGCGCCGCCATGCAGGCGAAATTCCACCGGCTGGCCGCGCTGATCATGGTGGGCGGCGTGGGACTCGTGGTGTGCATCACCTTTGCGTGGTTCTCCGCGCCGGATCTCGCGCTCACGCAGATCACCGTGGAGGTCGTCACGCTCATCCTGATCCTGCTGGGGCTGCGCTGGCTGCCGAAGCGCATCGCACTGGAGGATCTGCGCCGCTCCACCCTGCGCGCCCGCGCGCGGCGCGGGCGCGATCTGCTGCTGGCCGTGGGCACGGGGGCCGGGCTGAGCGCGCTCACGTTCGCGGTGCTGACCCGCAATGGCCATGGCGAGCTCGCGCCATTCTTCCTCGGCAATGCCCTCGAGCAGGCGAACGGCCTCAACGTCGTGAACGTCATGCTGGTCGATTTCCGCGGCTTCGACACCCTGGGTGAAATCACCGTGGTGGGCATCGTGGCGATCACCGTGTACGCGTTGCTGCGTCGCTTCCGGCCCGCGCCCGACAGCATCGAACTACCGCAGGTGCCGTCGCGCGATGTCGCTGAGGCGACGGCGCTCGCTGAGGTCGATGCGCCCCTGCCGCGCGGCGACCTGAAGATCCCGGCGGTACTGGTGCGGCTGCTGCTGCCGGCGGCGGGCCTGGTATCCGTCTATTTCCTGCTGCGCGGCCACAACGCGCCGGGCGGCGGCTTCGTCGGCGGCCTGATCCTCGCCACCGGCATCATCTCGCAGTACATGGTGGGCGGCACGATCTGGGTGGAGTCGAGGCTGGTCGTGCATCCGCTGGTGCTGATCGGCGTCGGGCTGCTGGCGGCCGCGGCCGCGGGGCTGGCCGCCTGGACGCGCTCGCTGCCGTTCCTGACCGCGCTCGACGCGGATCTGCACCTGCCCGTGCTGGGCGGGATCCACCTGTCCACCGTGCTGCTGTTCGATCTCGGCGTCTATCTACTCGTGGTCGGCGCCACGCTGCTGATCCTCGTGGCGCTCGCGCACCAGTCGCTGCGGCGCGCGCGGAGGACCGTGACGCCATTGGCAGACGAACCGTCGGAGGCCCGCTGATGGAGATCGTCTATGCCGTGGCGATCGGCGTCCTGGGAGGCTCGGGAGTCTGGCTGCTGCTGCGGCCGCGGACCTTCCAGGTGTTGCTGGGACTGACGCTGCTGTCCTATGCGACGAACCTGCTGATCTTCGGCATGGGCCGCCTCGCGGTGAACAAGCCGCCGCTGATCGATGCCGCCGGCGGCGCCGTGAACCCCGCGCTCTACACCGACCCCGTGCCGCAGGCACTGGTGCTGACGGCCATCGTGATCGGATTCGCGACCACGGCCTTGCTGCTGGTCGTATTGCTCGCCTTGCGCGGTCTGAGCGGCACGGATCACGTGGACGGCCAGGAGCCGCGCGCGTGAACGCCATCCTGCGGCATCTCGTCGTCCTGCCCATCCTCATACCGCTGGTCGCGGGCGCCGCGATGTTCTTCATCGCCGAAGCGCGGCGCGCGGTGCGCGTGACACTGGCGGTCACCTCGACCGTGAGCCAGCTCGCAGTGGCGGTGGGCCTGCTGTACCTGACGAGCGATGCGGCGCCGTACATCTGGCCGGAGGGTGTCGGCGTCTACGCGATCGGCGGCTGGCCGGCGCCGTTCGGCATCGTGCTGGTGGTCGACCGGCTCACGGCCATCATGCTGACACTCGGCGCCATCGTGTCCACGGCGACCCTGGTGTATTCGGTGGCGCGCTGGGATCGGCCCGGGCAGCCGTTCCACTCGCTGTTCCAGTTCCTCACCATGGGACTGAACGGCGCATTCCTCACCGGCGACCTCTTCAACCTGTTCGTGTTCTTCGAGGTGCTGCTCGCGGCTTCCTACGGCCTGTTGCTGCGCGGTGGCGGCGGGCCGCGCGTGAGGCTGGGCCTGCACTACATCACGATCAACCTCGCCGCCTCGCTGCTCTTCCTGATCGGCGTGGCGCTGATCTATGGCATGGCGGGCACGCTCAACATGGCCGACCTCGCGGGCCGCGCCGCGGCGCTGGCTCCCGCGGATCGCGCGCTGTTCGATGCCGGCGCCGCCATCCTCGGCATCGCATTCCTGGTGAAGGCGGGAAGCTGGCCGTTGAACTTCTGGCTGCCCGGCGCCTACTCGGCGGCCATGGCGCCGGTGGCCGCCTCCTTCGCCATGATGACCAAGGTCGGGTTCTACGCGGTGTTGCGGCTGGGCACGCTGATGCAGGAGTACGAGAGCCTGGGTGCGGCACTCTTTTATATAGGGCTGCTGACGCTGGTGACGGCCACTCTCGGAATCCTCGCGGCGAAGCATCTCGCCCGGCAGGTCGCCTTCACCGTGCTCATCTCGATGGGCATCCTGCTGGCAAGCCTGGGCCTGCGAAATGAAGCGTTGACCGCACCCGTGCTTTTCTATCTGATCGTCTCCGCGCTGACGACCAGCACCTTCTTCATGCTCACCGGCATGACCGAGCGCACGCGCGCCACCGAGTCCACGCCGTCGCCCGAGGACCGCACGGTGGAAGTGGAGCCGGCCTACGCGGCCTACGGCATCAAGCGGCCATCCACCTACCAGATGGCCGACGATGTCGGGGTGGCGATTCCGGCCGCGATGGCGTTTCTCGGCATGATGTTCGCCTGCTGCGTGCTGCTGGTGAGCGGCTTGCCGCCGCTGTCGGGGTTCCTGGCCAAGTTCGCGCTGCTGGCCACCATGCTGCGTCCGGATGCCGCGGGCCAGGTCGCATCGTCGGCATGGTTGCTGGGGGCCACCATCGTGCTCTCGGGGTTCGTCAGCGTGATCGCGCTCAGCCGCATCGGGATGCGGCTCTTCTGGAGCGTCGCCTCGCGAACGACGCCGCGGCTGCGGCTGCTGGAGGCCGCGCCGGTGGCTGTGCTCGTATTGATCTGCCTCGGGATCACCGTGGCCGCCGATCCGGTGGCACGCTACCTCGATTCCACCGCGCGCTCGCTGCACCAGCCGGACACATACATCCGTGCGGTGCTCTCGCACGAAACACGCCGCGAACGGCCGGGAGCTCCCAGGCCATGAAACGCGGGCGCGCCAGGATATCTCCCGTGCTGGTCACCTCCCTGACCGGGCTGTGGCTGCTGCTGAACCAGACACTGGCGCCGGCGCACATATTGCTGGGCGCGATCCTCGCGACGATGCTGGCGCGTTACACCTCCAGGTTGCGGCCCCTGCACGCTCGCGTGCGTCGGCTGGACGCGGCGGTGCGGCTGATCCTCGTGGTCGTCAGGGACATCGCGCAGTCCAACCTGCACGTGGCGCGCATCGTGCTCGGACTGACGCGCCGCCAGATCCGCTCGGGGTTCCTGCGCATTCCGCTCGAGCTGCGCGATCCACATGGACTCGCGGCGCTGGCCATGATCGTGACCGCGACGCCCGGCACGGTGTGGGCCGGCCTCTCCGCCGCCGAGGACGAACTGACGCTGCACGTGCTCGATCTCGAGGACGAGGCCGGATTGATCCGGACCATCAAGCAGCGCTATGAGGAACCCCTGATGCGGATCTTCGAATGAACACCTTCTTCCAGCTGGCCGCCGCCTTCGCGGCATGTTGCTGCATCGTCGCCATGATGCTCGCGCTGGTGCGCCTGTTCAGGGGCCCATCGGCCCAGGACCGCGTGCTGGCCTTCGATTCCTTCTACGTGAGCGGCATGCTCACGCTGCTGATCCTGGGAATCCGCTTCGGCTCGCCGGTGTATTTCGACATGGCCTTGCTGATCGCGCTGTTCGGCTTCGTCGGCACGACGGCGCTCGCGAAATTCCTGCTGCGCGGCGAAGTGATCGAGCCATGACCGAAGCGATGCCGGAATGGGTGGCATTCGTCGCGGCCCTGTTGCTGATCTTCGGCGGCCTGCTGACGCTGATCGGAGCCTGCGGGCTGCTCCGGCTGCGCGAGTTCTACCAGCGCATGCACCCGGCCACGATGGGCGCCACGCTCGGCAGCGGTTGCATCCTGGTCTGCTCGATGCTGGTGTCCTCGATGATGCTCGAACGCCCGGTCATCCACGAACTGGTGATCACGCTGCTGGTGGTCATCACGGCGCCCGTCTCGGCGATCACGCTGATGCGCGCGGCGATCTCCCGCACGCGCACCGGCAGGAACAGTCGTCCCGGCTGAGGAGGCACTCACGGCCGCGGCCCGCGCACCACCAGTGCGTCGCAGGGCAGCGTCGCGAGGATGCTCTTGGCGGTGCTGCCGAGCAGCGCCTCGAGCACGGCGCCCCGGCCGCGCGTGCCGAGCACCACCAGGTCCGCGCCCTGGGTCTGCACGTATTCGCGGATCAGCTGCTGCGGCGGGCCCGGCTCGATCAGTGGAATGACGCGCTTGCGATCCGCCTCGGATAGATAGATGGACGCGAGAAACGTGGAAAGATCGCCGGCGCGCGCCTGCTGGAATCTCTCGGCATGCCGCCCGGCGTCCGGCGCGAGCGTCGAGTACGGTGCCTCGGATGCATGCAGCAGGTACAGCGGTTGTTCCGGAAAGAACCGCAGCGCCACTTGCAGTGCGCGCCCGGACGGATCGGAGAAGTCCGTGGTGACGACGATGTGTTGGTACGCGCCGCCGACGCGATTGCGCACCACCAGTATGGGCACGGGCAGGCGCCGCAGCAGTTGTTCCACCGTCTTGCCGAGGATCACCGGCCGCGACGCGAACGGACCTTCGCGCGCGATGCCCGTGACGACCAGGTCCACGCGGCCTGTGGTCGCGTGCCGCTCGACCACCTCGGCGGGGTTTCCCTCCTCGATGACGACCATCGCCCTATCTACCGCCGCGCCGAGCTGCGCACGCAGCCCCTGCCGCACGCGTTGCTTCATCAGCGCCACGGCGTCCGGCGGCCGTCGCCACGACGGCGCGCCGTGCTGCCCGTAGTGCATCGTGGCCTCGTCGAGCTCCTCGAACGCGTGCACGATGACCAGTTGCGCGTCGTGGTGCTGGGCGATGGCGATGGCGCGTTCCAGCGCGCGGTCGCCGCGGGCGCTGAGGTCGGTGGCCAGCAGGATCTTGCGCGGCGCACCGGGATCGGCAGCGGAATCGGTCATGGCATGTCCCCTTCGCGTACCCGCAGTCTACGCCCGTGGCGTTGCCAGCGGCGCAGGTCTCGGCCAGACTGCGCCGCCAAGCCACACGAGGAGGTTCCATGCCGGCGCTACCGTCGCTGTTCATCGGGCATGGCAGCCCCATGAACACCCTCGAAGACAACACCTACACGGCCCTGTGGCGAAAACTGGGTCGCACTCTGCCGCGTCCGCGCGCCATCCTCGCGATCAGCGCCCATTGGTACATCGGCGCCACCGCCGTCACCGCAATGCCGCGGCCGCGCACCATCCACGATTTCTACGGCTTCCCGGACGAGCTGTTCGCGTTCGAGTACCCGGCGCCCGGCATGCCGGAACTCGCCGATGAGATCGTCGAGCTCGCCAGGCCGCGGTGGGTGGGTCTCGACCAGGATCAATGGGGCCTGGACCACGGCACGTGGAGCGTGCTCGCGCATCTGTATCCGGAGGCCGACATTCCGGTCGTGCAGCTTTCGCTCAACGTGCTCAAGCCCAGTGAATACCACATCGATCTCGGCATGCAGCTCGCCGCGCTGCGCGAGCGCGGCGTGTTGATCCTCGGCAGCGGCAACGTGGTGCACAACCTGCGGCGCGTGAACTGGCGCAACCTCGAGAGCGGCGAAGACTGGGCATATCGCTTCGACGACGCAGCCGCGGAGCTGATGGTGCAGCGGCCCGCCGACCTCGCGAGCCTGACGAGCCACCCGGACTACGCACTGGCGGTGCCGACGCCGGATCATTTCCTGCCGCTGCTGTACATCGCGGGGATCGCCGCCGCATCGGGTGCCGGCGCGCGGCCGCTGGTGCGCGGATGCACACTGGGCTCGGTGTCCATGAGCTGCTACGGCGTGGGCATCGACGGCATCGAATACGCCGATGGGGGCGCCGCCGCGCCGGTACCGAGCGACGTACCCGCCGATCAGACCAACCAATAGACGACATGAAAGATCCAAAGACCTCGACACAGATGCAATCCCCCTCCTACCGTCTCGCCGCGCTCGACCAGGATTTCCTGCTGGGCGAATCGATGCGCGGCGTGCGCTTCCTGCTGGAATTCGCCAAGGCCGACGAGGCGCTGCGCGCCGCCGGCGTGCGCTCGACGCTGGTGGTATTCGGCAGCTCACGCGTGCGCGAGGACGGGCCCGCGCGCGAAGCCAACTGGTACGCGCAGGCGCGCCGCTTCGCACGCCTCGCCTCCGAACGCGGCGGCGCGCTGGATTCCAACGGCGGCCTGCGCGACAACGTCATCGCCACCGGCGGCGGCCCGGGCATCATGGAAGCTGCGAATCGCGGCGCCGCCGATGCCGGCGCACTCTCGGTCGGCTTCAACATCACCCTGCCGCAGGAACAGCTGCCCAATGCCTGGACCACACCGCAGTTGAGCTTCCGCTTCCACTACTTCGCGATGCGCAAGATGCATCTGGCCATGCGTGCCAATGCGCTGGTGGTGTTCCCCGGCGGCTTCGGCACCATGGACGAGTTGTTCGAGATACTGACGCTCCGCCAGACCGACAAGGCGCCGCGCATCCCCATCGTGCTCGCCGATCGGGACTACTGGCAGTCGATCGTCGACTTCGAGCGGCTCGTGCAGTTCGGCATGGTGGATCGCGAGGATCTGGAGCTGTTCGGATTCGCCGAAGACGCCGAGGGCATCTGGGCCGAGCTGCTGGCCCGCGGGCTGGTGCCGCATGCCTCGATCGGGCTCACCTCGGAGCAGGCGTCGGCCTGACTACCGGCGCCGCTTCGTCATGCGAGCCATTGCCGCCCGCGGATGTTCTGCAGCTGCCAGGGATTGTCCACGTCGAGCTTCTCCACGAACAACTCGCCGCGGCCCTGCAGCGGCGTCCAGTCCGTGAACGCGCCGGTGAGCTTGCCGAGATACGGCGCGGCCACCTGCAGGCATTCCTCGTGGTCGATCTGGTCGGGCTCGACCAGGCCGCGGCGCGGATGGCGGATGGCCCAGGCCGCCGCGGCCATGGCGCCGGCGACCACCTGCACCGTGGTCGCGTTGGCGTAATCCAGATGCCGGCGCGCCTCATGGATCGACAGTTGCGAGCCGAACCAGTATGCGTTGCGCGCGTGTCCGGCGAGCAGCACGCCCAGCTCGTCCATGCCGTCGGCGATGTCCAGCCCCAGGCGGCGACTCGAGGGCTGCATCTTCCAGCCGCGCCCCTCCAGCTCGAGCGCCGAGAGCATGCCGTCATCGCAGGCGTGGTACACGAACATCACCGTCGGGCGGTACCGGAAGCGACCCTCCTCGCGCAGCGACAGGTAGTCGGAGATCGAGAACACTTCGTCGTGGGTGACGAGCATGCCCTGGTAGCCGCCGACCGACGGGGTCCAGCTGCGCGCGAACGTGCCTCCGCCCGGGCGAGGTAGATAGATCGAGCCGGAATCCGTGCGGTGCTGGCGCGCGCGTCGCGGCAGCAGCAGCTCGTGCGTGCCGATCGCCACCTCGCTCGGCTGCATCAGCTCGTCGACGAATCCCTCGATCGACCAGGTGTTCACGAACTCGCCGGGGCGCTTGGCGTGGTCGCTGACCTGGGTATCGCGTTCGGCGATCTGGATCACGCTGACCTCGAGATCCCGGGCGAGAGCCGCCCACTCCTCGCGCGTCGCCGGGCGGGCGCCGCCCTTGCGCAGGATGCGGTCCAGATCCAGCAAGGCGCGCTTGACGAAGTGCGAGACCAGCCCGGGATTGGCGCCGTGATCCACCACCGCGGTCGGTGCCTGCGGCCCCAGCTCCGCGGCGAGGTGCAGCGCCTTCTCGCGGATCACGAAGTTGGTGCGGTCGCGCATCTTCAGCATGGGATTGGCGTAGACACCCGGCCAGGGCTCGATCGAAGTGTCGACGTACAGGATCCCGTGCTGGGCGCAGTAGCGGATCAGGTCGAGGCTCGACACGTTCACCGACAGGTTCAGCACCAGATCGCCGGCCTTGGCGTGCCGGCCGAGGATGCGGCGGTGGTTGGCCGGAGTCAGGTGCGCGTGCTCGAAGCGCGCGCCGCACTTCTGCGCAAGGCCGCGGCCCTCCTCGTTGGCCGAGAGGACCAGCAGACGCTCTGCGCCTTCGAGCGGGATGTGGCGGCGGATGATGGGCAGCACGCCCTGGCCGATGCTGCCGCAGCCGATGATGATGACGCGCCCCGTGAAGGCGGTCTCGCGCCCTCCCTGCGGTGTGGTGGTCGCGGGATTGCTCACGTGGCGATCAGCCGGCGCATCCACTCGAGCAGCACGGGCGGCAGGCGCTCGGGCTTGTGCAACAGCGCATAGTGGCCCGCGCCGAACACGCGCGGCAGATAGTCCGCCGCCTGCCGGTCGATCGTCAGGCAGAACGGGAATATTCCCTGCAAGCGCGCCTCGGTCACCGACTGGCGCATGTCCTCCACTCCATAGGTCCCGTCGTATTCGTCGTTGTCGTTCGGCTTGCCATCCGACAGCAACAGCAACAACCGATGCTGCGCCTTGCGCTGGAGCAGGCGCGTCGCCGCGTGGCGCAGCGCCGCCCCGGCGCGCGTGTAGTGTTCCGGCTCGATGGCCGCGATGCGGCGCGCCACGGTCGCACCGAAGGGCTCCTCGAAAGCCTTGATGGCGCGCACGACGACGTTCCCGGGTCCTTCGCCGGAGAACGCCAGCACGCTGTACGGCTCGCCCAGCCCCTCGAGCGCGTGGCAGACCAGCAGCAACGCTTCACGTTCCACGTCGATCACGCGGCGCCGGTCCGATATCCAGGCATCGGTCGAGCCGCTGACGTCCACGAGCAGCGAGATGGCCATGTCGCGCCGCGCGAGCTGCGTGCGCAGATAGACGTTCTGCGCCATGGGCAGCCCGGCGAGCACATCCGCGCGCGACTCGACGCAGGCATCGATGTCGATGTCGTCTCCGTCGAGTCGCCTGCGCAGTCGCTGCCGTTGCGCGCGCAGCATCTCGAAGCGACGGCGGATGTCGGCGCACAGTGCGTGGTGTTCGCGGATCATGCGGTCGACCCAGGCCTGCTCGCCGAGGACCGCCGGCAGCAGCCGCACCGTGGCCCCCGGGTGACGATAGCCCCCGAGGCGGTAGTCCCATTCCGGATAGCGGAGTTGCGCTGCGGCACCTGCTTGCGCCAGTCCGCGCCGCGCCACGACTTCGGGCGGATCGTCGGACACGAGGATCTCGCGCGCACGTTCGGGCGTGCTCACCAGCCGCGCCGCGTCGAGGTCCGAGACCGAATCCGCGTATTCGTCGGCGCCGGCGTCCTGGTCGAGGTCGGCCGGGCGCTGCATTCCGAACGGATCCTCGGCCGATTCGGCCGGCTGCGAGCTCTGGATCATCCAGGCGCCGGGACGCTCATCGTCTTCGCCCTCTTGCGCCGCACGCACCTCGGGGCGCCGTGACAGGCGCGCGGCTCTCGGGGATCGTGGCGGGGCGGGCTGCGGGTCCGCGCCGCGCTCTGTGGCGCTCGCCGGCGCGCCCGGTGCGCGCAGCTCGCCGGTCCACAGATCGCGGAACACGCAGCCGGGCGCTCGCTTGCCGAGGACGCGGGCGAGCGCGAGCGAATCGCGCGGCGACCACTCCGCGCCCAGGATTCGCGGCTCCGGCAGCGCGCCGCGCATGATGTCCCGTGCGAGCGCTTCGAGCGGCCGCTTCGCCACCGCGAATCTCTCCGGCGGCGGGCGCTGCGCGAGCTGCGCGCGGCGAAAGGCCTGGAGCTCCGATCTCATGCCGGGCAGAAGCCTTGCGACCTGGCCCTCCGCGGCCGCGGCTTCCAGAAGTAGATAGACGTCCGCGGCGCCGTCCGCGCGCGCGGCCTCCAGGTTTCGCGCACTGCCGCGCACGATGCGCGCGGCCTGGGACAGCGTCATGCAGCGGTATGCGCCGAGCGCGCCGGGCGGCGCGGGCAGACTGCGTGGCAGCCAGATCGCCGCCCCGTCGGTGGCCGGAATGGCCGCCGTGTGCCGCGGCAGGTCGCGCCTGCGGAACACGTGCGCCAGCAGGGTGACCGGCGCCGGCTGTTGCGCGACGCGCAAGGCCACGCGGATGCCGAAAGCCGCCTGCGCCAGCACGGTCAGGCGTTCGGCAACACCCGCCAGGTCGAGCGTGTCGGGTTGCCGCTGCGGACGATGCTGTGCCCACAGGCGTCGCGCGTACACCGTGGCATGGCGCGCGGCATCGACGAGGACGTCTTCGGCCTCGGCCATGTCACTCGAAGGAGCCGTGGACCAGGTCGCGCATCGCGCCCAGCAAGGTCGCGTCGTCCGTGAGCGGCGCCAGCAGGGCGGCATCGCAGGCGGCGCGCGTCGACACGCCGTTCGCGATGAGCTTGCCGGTGGCCACGAGCAGGCGCGTGCTCGGCACCTCGGCAAGGCCGCGGTCTCGCAAGCCGCGCAGCCGGCCCGCCAGCGTCACGAGCGCATGCGCGATCGCGCGCTCCACGCCGCTCTCGCGCTGCACGATGGCGAGCTCGTGCTCCGGCGACGGAAAATCGAACTCGAGCGCGACGAAGCGCTGGCGCGTGCTCGGCTTCAGGTCCTTGAGCATGCGCTGGTATCCCGGGTTGTAGGAGATCACCAGCTGGAAGGCCGGGGGCGCTTCGATCAGCTCGCCGGTCTTGTCGATCGGCAGCACGCGCCGGTGATCGGTGAGCGGATGCAGCACCACGATGGTGTCCTGCCGCGCTTCCACCACCTCATCGAGATAGCAGAGCGCGCCCTGGCGCACCGCGCGCGTGAGCGGCCCATCCTGCCAGGCGGTGGAGTCGTGGCGGATCAGGAATCGCCCGACGAGGTCGCTCGCCGTGAGATCGTCGTGACAGGAGATGGTGACCAGCGGCAACCCGAGGCGATGGGCCATGTGCTCGACGAAGCGGGTCTTGCCGCAACCCGTCGGGCCCTTGAGCATCACCGCCAGGCGCCGCGCATGGCACTGCTCGAATACTTCGATTTCATTGCCCGAAGGAAAGTAGAACGGCGCGCGATCGTCGTTGCCGGCTTCGCGCGCCGCGGGCTTCACCAGGGTCATCGCCCGCTACCCCGGCGGCGCGGGCGTCGATTTCTGCAGCACGCCGTCCGGACCGGACTCCTCGGCGGTCACCTCGAAGCGCGGCGCATGCCGGAAAAAATCCCAGATGAACAGCGCAGCACCGACGGTGAACAGCGACGCGGTGGCCATCAGCATGACGAAATGCACCTGGATCTTGAGCTGCGTGTCGAGGTAGCCCAGGCCCAGGATGCGCTCGAGATAAACCTGGCCGATACCCGCGGTGGCGAACGACAGTGTCATGCCGAACATGCCGGCGAGCTGCAGCCAGAATGCCCAGAAGCCCACCGCCGTGCCGCCCTCCGGCCGGTCGCGCGTCATGACCGGCAGCGCGTAGGAGATCATCGCGAGCACGATCATGGCGTATGCGCCATAGAAGGCGGCGTGCCCGTGCATGGCCGTGATCAGCGTGCCGTGGGTCCACTTGTTGACCCCGGGCCAGGTGTGCGCGAGTCCCAGCAGACCCGCACCGAACAGCGTGAACACCGCGCTGCCGATGGTCCAGTGCATGGCGAGCGTGTTCGGATGCGCCAGGCCGGAGCGGCGCATCGCCGAGTAGGCGTACACGGCCATGCCGACCAGCGCCACCGGCTCGAGCGCGCTGAAGAAGCCGCCGATCGGCAGCCAGTAGGAAGGCACGCCGACCCAGTAGTAGTGATGCGCCGTGCCGAGGATGCCGGCGAGGAACACGAGCCCCACGATCACGTACAGCCACTTCTCCATGACTTCGCGGTCGGCGCCGGAGAGGCGGATGAGTAGATAGGCGAGGAAGCCGCCCTGGATCATCTCCCAGACGCCTTCCACCCACAGGTGGATGGTCCACCAGCGGTAGAAGATGGAGACGGTGTAGTTCGAGTAGTGCAGCAGCGCCGGCAGGTACAGCACGGCCGCCGCGCCGATGCCGAGCAGCAGCACGCCTTCGGTGGTCGTGAACCGGCCGGACTTCCGGATCGTCATGCCGATGTTGTAGAGGAACATCAGCATGACGATCACGATCACGATCTTGTGCGGCAGCGGCTGCTCCAGCAGCTTGTTGCCGGTGCCGTAGCGGAACAGGTAGCCGATGATGGCGCTGACGCCCATGACCACCCAGAGCGCGAGTTGCACGTAGGCGAGTTTCACGCTGTGCAGCTCGGTGCGCGATTCGTCGGGAACCATCCAGTAGGTGGCCCCCATGAACCCGGTGAGCACCCACACGATCAGCAGGTTGGTGTGGATCACCTTGGTGACGTCGAACGGCAGGATGTAGAGCAGCGGATCCGGTCCGAGATACTTCGCGGCCGAGAGCAGGCCGAAGACCAGCTGCAGGCCGAACAGCACCATCGCGACGGCGAAGTACCAGTAGGCCACTGCTTGTGAGCGATAGCGCATGGCGGTTTACTTCAGTGATCCCAGGAAGGCGACGAGCTGGTCCACCTGTTCGCTGCTGAGCGACTCATGGTAGGTGTTCGGCATGAACGAGGTGCCATCGGCCGAGTACATCGGGCCGGGCACGACGTAGGCGCTCGGCGTCAGGATCGATTCGCGGATGTAGCCCGCGGCGTCCTTGGCCTCGCCGTGATAGTCGGGTGAACCGATCCGCTGTTGCGCGCGTGAGCCGACGCCCGCGAGCGTGGGTCCCGCCAGATTCACGCCGGGCGCGGTGGAATGACACGCGTTGCACGCGGGCGCGACCGAGCGGAACAGCGCCTGTCCGAGCGCGATGGGATCGTCGCCCTGCGTGACGGGCCTGGCCCCGGGCGGCAGGCCCGCGGCTTCCTGCTGCGCGGGCTGCGCCTGTTGCGCCGCGGTCAGATCCATTCCGGGGATCGAAGAGCCGGTGACCAGGATCGGGCGCGGCGGCCAGCCCTGGTTGTCCACCTTGCTGACCCAGTCGAGAAAGGCGATGACATTCGTGATGTCGTCCTCGCTCAGGTTCTGCTTGGGCATCAGGCGGCGGTGGGTCTGTTCGTTGTAGAAGCGCGATGGGTCGCGCATGTAGGCGTGCAGGTACTGCGCGCCGCGCAGCTGCGTGATCTTGGTGAGATCCGGGGCGTAGTACGCGCCTTCGCCGAACAGCGTGTGGCAGTTGATGCAATTGTTCCGGTGCCAGACGTCCATACCGGCGGTCACCGCGGGCGTGATCTGGTCCGCGTTCGTCAGCTTGCCGAACTGGCGGTGGCTGTCGAACGTCAACAGCAGGAATGCCAGCGCGGCGAGCGCGGTGCAGGCGATGGCAAATGCACGGCTCTGGCGCTTGTTCATGCGTTGCTCCGCCGCCGATCAGACGCCGATGCCGGCCCAGTGGGTGAGCGTGATGTACGCGCCCCAGACGATCGCGGCCGCCATGAGCAGCAGCACCAGGTAGCCGACCAGCTTCACCGGAGTATGGAACTGAGCGCCGTGCATCCGTCTCCCCTCGCCCCGCCACGTGCATGGGATGCTAGCGCAAGATTTCCGCTCGCGCGATACGCGCGAGGCCTCGCCGCCGGCCTGTCAACATTCGCCGCCTGCGGCAGTAGGTGGATGTCCGGATACGGCGGGCAGCCACACGCTGAATTCGCTGCCGCGCCCGGCTCCGGCGCTCGCGGCCGCGACGCGTCCTCCGTGGCACTGCACCAGACTGCGGACCAGCGGCAGACCGAGACCCAGCCCCGCGCGGCGCGAAGATCGGCGCGCCTGCACGTACGGCTCGAACACGCGCGGCAGCAATTCCGCGGATATCCCGATGCCATCGTCCCGGACGCGCACGAGGGCTGCATCGTCGAGCGCATGCAGGGACAGCTCGATGTTGCCGCCGACCTCGGTGTACTTGGCGGCATTCACGAGCAGGTTCACGAACACCTGCTCGAGACGCGCGGAGTCGCCGAAGATCCACGCGGGTCCCTCCGGGGTGGAAACCAGCAGCCGATGGCGCCGTTCCTGGAACCTGAACGCGACCGCTTCCACCGCCTGGGCGAGCACGGCGCGCAGGTCGATGCGCGCGCGCTCGAGCTGCAATCGGCCGTCGCGCACCAGCGCGGCGTCCTGCAGGTCATCCACCAGGCGTGACATCTGTTCGAGCTGCCGCCCGACGAGCCTGCGAGTCTTGCGCCGATCGGCATCCGGCAGGTTGCCGAGCTCGAGCAGCCGCAGCGCGTTGCGAGCCGTGCCCAGGCAGTTGCGCAGCTCGTGCGAGAACTGCGCCATCGCCTCATGCCGCCGGGAGCGGCGCTTGCGCCGCACACCGGGGAGTTGCGTGCGACCGCGCTCCTCGTGCGCGGCAATGACACCGGGATTGGACCACATGACCCCTCCTGCAGATCGACCTGGCGGGTGAATTCAAGCCGGAATCGTCGGTTCGATCAATTGGAAATAGTCTCTCCTCGAGTTCGGAGAATTCGAACTAACTTCGGGCGCCCTGCGGCGACCAGTGGGGCGCCAGATTCTGGTTGGCGAAGTCCCAGTTGACCAGGTGACCCAGGAACGCGGCGATGTAGTCGAGCCGGCGATGCTGGTAGTCCAGGTAGTAGGCGTGCTCCCAGACGTCGATGGTCAGCAGCGGTATCTGCACGCTGGTGAGCGGTGTTTCCGCATTCGACGTGGTGGTGATCGCCAGTCGCTGGTGGTCGAGCACCAGCCAGGCCCAGCCGCTGCCGAACTGGTCGCCGGCCGCGGCAACGAACTGCTGGCTGAAGGCGCGCTGGCTGCCGAATGCGGCTTCGATTGCCGCGGCGATCGCGCCGCTCGCATTGCCGCCGCCGCCCGGGCGCATGCTGTTCCAGAGGAAGCCGTGATTCCATGCCTGCGCCGCCGCGTTGAACAGCGCGCGATTGTTCTGCGCGGCGCTCGAGCGCACGACGTCCTCGAGCGTGCTCAACTCCGGCGGCGTGCGCATCATCGAGCGCGTCCGCGAGACGTACGCCGCGTGATGGCTGCCATGATGGGCGGACAAGGTGCGGCGCGAGATGTGCGGCTCCAACGCGTCGAGGGCATATGGCAAAGCTGGCAAGGCGACGTTCATCGGTGCTCCGGGGATGGCGATTCGACACTAGCTCCACGCGCCACTTTTGCAAGCGAGGAAAATCGAAGCTATAAATCGATCGTTCCGATGGATACCGAGCTCGCACGCACTTTCCTCGTGGTCATCGCTTCCGGCAGCTTCGTCGAGGCGGCGCAGCGGCTGCACGTCACGCAATCGACGGTGAGCACGCGCATCCAGCGGCTCGAGGAGACACTCGGCGCCGAACTTTTCGTGCGCAACAAGTCGGGCACCACGCTGACACCGGCCGGCCAGCAATTCCAGAAGCACGCCGCGCTGCTCACGCGCACGGTCGAACAGGCGCGCCAGGAGATCGGCATCATCAGCGGATTCCGCGCCACGCTCACGATCGGCGGGCGTTTCGGATTGTGGGAAGACCTGCTGTTGCGCTGGCTGCCGGTGTTCGCCGCGCTGGCGCCGGACGTCGCGGTGCGCGCCCTGATCGGATTCGAAGAGCATCTGATGGAAACGTTGATCGACGGCCGCGCCGACATCGGCGTGATGTACACGCCGCATGCACGACCGGGGCTCGTGATCGAGCCGTTGCTCGAGGAGGAACTGGTCATGGCCTCCTCGCGCCCGGATGCCAACGCCGAGCCGGCGAGCGACTACATCTTCGTCGACTGGGGTGCGGAATTCTTCGCCCAGCATTCGCTCGCCTATCCGAATTTCTCCGGCGCCGGTCTCAGTGTGAACAACGGGTGGCTCGGCCTGCAACGCCTGCTCGCGAACGGCGGCACGGGCTATTTCCCGCAGCGCATGCTGCGCCAGCACGAGCTGGCCGGGAAGCTCCGCCGCGTGCCCGGCGCGGCCGAATTCCGCCTGCCCGCGTACCTGTGCTATCCGGCGAAGGTGGATTCCCAGCCGATTTCGCTGGCGCTGGAGACTATCCGGCGCATCGCGGCCGAGGCAGCATGAATGCGTGAAGATCTGGACCATAGGGCACTCGAACCGCACGCTCGATGAGCTGCTGGCGCTGCTCGCGCGCTTCGACATCCAGGCCATTGCCGACGTGCGGCGCCACCCGGGCTCGCGCCGCCAACCCTGGTTCGCGCGCGAGGCGCTGGAGCAATCCCTGCCGGAGCACGGACTCGCATACCGCTGGATTCCCGCGCTCGGCGGACGGCGGCGGCCGATGCCGGACTCGCCGAACACCGCGTGGCGCAACCAGTCGTTTCGCGGCTACGCCGATCACATCCAGAGCGGGGAATTCGCCGCGGGGCTCGCCGAACTACTCGAGTTCGCCGCCGGCCAACGCAGCGCGATGATGTGTGCCGAAGTGCTGTGGTGGCGCTGTCACCGCGCATTGATCGCCGACGTGCTGACGGTGCGCGGCATCGACGTGAACCACATCCTCGATGAGACGCACGCCGTCGCGCACCCCTACAGCGCCGCGGCGCGCGTCATCGATGGCCGGCTGAGCTATGCGGCGGCCGATTGACGGGGCAGCTCCGCCATGCCCGGCGCGTGCCGTCACTCTTCGCGGACCGGGGTCACGCGCCACAGGATGTTCGAAAGGTCGTCCGCGACGATCAGCGCACCGCGCGGATCCACGGTCACGCCCACGGGTCGTCCATAGGTCGAGCCTTCGACCTGGAAGCCGGTGACGAAGTCGACGGGATCGCCGGCGGGCCGGCCGCCGCTGAACGGAACGAACACCACCTTGTAGCCGACCGGCACGCCGCGATTCCAGCTGCCGTGCTCGCCCACGAACACGCCGTCGGCGAACGCGGGACCCATGGCGGGCACGGAAAACGCCACGCCGAGCGCGGCCACGTGCGAGCCGAGGCTGTAGTCCGGCCGCAACGCCGTCGCCACCTTGTGGGGGTTCTCCGGCTTCACGCGCGTGTCGACGTTGTTGCCCCAGTAGCTGTAGGGCCAGCCGTAGAAGCCGCCATCCTGCAGTGTAGTTAGATAGTCCGGCACGAGATTCGGGCCGATCTCGTCGCGCTCGTTGGCCACCGCCCAGAGCCGGCCCGTGGCCGGCTGGATGGCGAGCGCGGTTGGATTGCGCACGCCGTCGGCGAACGTGCGGTGCGCGCCGGTCTGCGCGTCCACCTGCCAGACCCGCGCGCGCTCGACTTCCACGGTCATACCGCGCTCGGTGATGTTGCTGTTCGAGCCGATGCCGACGTACAGCCAGCGCCCGTCGGCGCTGGCCGCCAGCGACTTGGTCCAGTGGTGATTGATGGCCGAAGGCAGCGCCGTGAGCGTGACCGGCGGACCGCTGGCCTGCGTCTGCCCGGGCTGGTAGTCGAAGCGCACCACCGCGTCCTGGTTGGCGACGAACAGCCGGTCGCCCACGAGCGCAAGGCCATAGGGTGCATTCAGTCCTTCGGCGAACGTCGTCCTGCCCTCGTACACGCCGTCGCCGTCGGCATCCCGCAGCAAGGTGAGGCGGTTGCCGCCTTTGACGGGGCTCGTGCCCTTGGCCTTGATGTACGCGGCGATCACGTCCTTGGGCGTGAGCTTGGGCGCGGCGCCGCCACGGCCTTCCGCGACGAGGATGTCGCCGTTCGGAAGCACCAACGTCTGGCGCGGAATCGCCAGGCCCGTGGCGATCGCGGCGATCGCGTATCCCTGCGGCACCACGGGCCTGCGGTCGCCCCACTTCGCCGGTTTCGCGATCTTCATCGTCGGCAGCAGCTGGCCGCGTGGCGCGGGAAGCTGTGGCGACGCGCCATACACCGGCGCGTCGCCACTGCCGCTGCAGGCAGACAACAGCAGCGCGACCGCCAACCACGGCCAGATCTTCATGCCGCACCTCGCGCCAGCAGGAAGAAGCCGACTCCCGTCGCCAGCGTCACGAGCACCGCGTCGATCACGGCGATGACCAGTCCCTGCGGCATGCTCGCCCAGGCATCGCCCGAGTGCACGAAGGCATTGACGAGCCCCAGTACCCAGGCCAGCGCCAGCAGCACGAAGTAGATAGCTCGCCCGGGCGCCCGCCAGCCGACGCGCGCCGTCTCGACGATGGCCCAGAGGAGTGCGAGCCCGCCGAACAGCAGCGCGCCGACGATGAGCCAGGAGGCGAAGTTCTTCCACTGGATCTCGAAGGTCTGGTAGTAGGCGAAGTCGGTGAGCAGCACGCCGAGGAACAATGGGAACGCGCCCGCGAGCAGCAGTGCGTGCAGTGGGTGAAAGGTCGGTTTCATTCGGCGCCTCGCTCCGCCCGGAATTTGCAGGACCAGTTTGCGCGCCGCGTCAGGCACGAACCTGCAAGCGGGCGCGAGCACCGGCTGTCCGACGATATCACCGGTCGTGCCCGCAGATTCACGAGATCCGCGCCGGGTCGATCAGCGTCTCGCGCGGCGGCTCGGAGGGCGGCGGCGAACTCTGCCGCTCGATCATGCGCCGCACGCGCGGCGGTTCCGCTCCGCGGTGCAGGGCACGCAGCCGCTGCGGGATCACCGCGTCATGGTGCGTGATGCGGTTGTTGTGGCGCACGTAGTCGAGCCAGGTGGGCGTTTCGTAGCGCTCGATCCACAGCTGCGGGTCGGCGAGGTCGCGCAGCAGTCGCCAGTTGCGCGCCCCGTCGCGGCGCCGGATGCGCCGCCGCTCGGTCATCGCGTCGAGGAACTCGACGACGTCGGCTTCGTGAATCAGGTACTCGATGCTGACCACCACCGGGCCCGTGCGGCCATCGACGGGCACCACCGTCGTGGGCTCCTTCCAGGTGCGCAGCAGTTCCAGGTTCAGCTCTTCGGTCTGCGGCAGCGGCAGCCAGCGCCCGAGCACGGTGGCCGCCAGCATGGTGAGCGCCGCCACGAGCAGCGCCGCGCTGACGCTGACCGCGGCGGCGACCTCGCCCCACAACCAGCTCCCCGCGGCGAGGCCGCTGAACGTGGCCATCTGGTAGAGCGATAGCGCACGCGCCACCACCCACCGCGGTGCCGACATCTGCACCGACACGTTGAAGGTAGCCAGCGCCAGCAGCCAGCCTGCACCGGCCACGAACAAGCCGACGAGCGTCGACGGCAGATGACTGCTCAGCCCGATGATGCCCGCGGCCAGGCCGAACGCGACACACGACCAGCGCACGATGTGTTCGGTCGACATGGCCTGGCGCAGGTGCGCATTGGCCACTGCGCCGGCGACGGCACCCAGGCCGAATGCACCCAGCAGCAGGCCATAGGTGAGCGGGCCGCCACCGAGCAGTAGTTTGGCGACAACGGGCATCAGCGCCATGACCGCGGCCGCCGCGATCCCGAACACGGCGCTGCGAAGCAGTACGGTGCGGATCGCGGGTGACATCGCGACGTAGCGGATGCCGGCGCCCATCGCCTGTCCCAGCGGCTCGCGCGGCAGTACCTGCGAGGGCGCCGGCCGTCGCCAGCGCGCCAGCACGACGATCAGCGGGAGGTAACTGCACGCGTTCACCGCGAACGCCGCGGCGGCCCCGGCAGCCGCGACGATGGCGCCACCGATCGCGGGCCCGAGGCTGCGCGCGATGTTGAATCCCATGCTGTTGAGGGCCACCGCCGCGGGCAATTGCGAGCGCGGCACCATGTCGCCGACCGAGGCTTGCCAGGCGGGAGCATTGAACGCGGCACCGCAGCCGATGGCGAACGTGAACATGAGGAGCACCCAGGGCGTGATCCAGCCGCGCCAGGCGCACGCCATCAGCGCGACCGACACGATGAACATGAACAGCTGCGCGCCCAACATCACCTTGCGACGGTCGAAGGCGTCGGCCATCGCACCGGACAGCAGCGAGAGCAGCATGACCGGCAGCGTGAGCGAGGCCTGCACCAGCGCGACCATGTCCGGCGAGCCCGCGATCGAGATCATCAGCCAGGCCGCGCCCACCGACTGGATGAGCCCGCCCAGATTGCTCAGCGTGCTCGCCAGCCAGACGCCGCGGAATACGGGAAAGCGCAGCGGCGACAATGCCGAATGCCGCTGCGGCTGCATGGAGCCGCCGCTAGCGATGCATTTCTCCGGCGCGCTCGAGGTCGCGGGACGTCACGACGATCCGGGTTTCACGGGCATGCATGGGGTTGTTCCTCGAGCTTGGCGCCGGCTGAGATGTTACGCCTCGGCCCGAGCTTCGTAGCACAACCGGCTGCCCGGGAAAATCAGCACCCCGGCCGATGCGCGGCGGCGCGAACGGTCGTCAGGCAGCCCGACGCAGCGGCTTCATGCGTCGCCGCTGCACGGTGCGGCGCACTGCCCGCTCGACGCCGGACAGGGCGGTATCCACCGCCGCATTGAGCGCCGCGTTGCGGCTCTCGAACACGACGCTCGGCAGGCCACGCAGGACCACCTTGATGCGGCACAACTGATCGATGCCGCCGCGCGGGCCGTTGTCATCCTCGAGGCGAACGCTGCAGCGCTCGATGGAAATCGCGTACTTGCCGAGTTTCCCGCCGAGCTTGCGCCGGATGTAGTCGCGCTCCGCCGGGCGGAGCTCCCCTGCCAGGGAGCGAATGTGGACGGGAAACCGTGGTGGCTGCGCGGATGCGCGGCGTGATGTTTTCGATGCCATGAAACCCTCCGGTCGGCCGCATCGGCGTGGGAATCGTGATCTTCCGTCAGCGCGTTGTCGATGCCTGCGATCGCGCCTGTCGCTGCATGAGGAACTCCCGCAGGACCACCGCGCCGTTGTGCTCGACATCATGGGCGCTGTAGAGAAGCGTCACCGTGCCGCGCCTGCTGGCATCGAGGATGGGCAACCACGCGTCCTGGTTGGTGCGAAGTTCGAGCTTGTAGCGACGGCGGAATTCCGGCCAGCGCTCCGGCCGGTGGCCGAACCACTTTCTCAGTTGCGTGCTCGGTGCCACGTCTTTCCGCCACGCGTGCGCGTGCAGTGCGCCCTTCTTCATGCCTCTCGGCCAAAGGCGCTCGACGAGGATGCGCCGCCCGTCTCCACGGGCGCGAGGCTCATAGGTTCGCTTGATGCGGATCACATCGGGCCCAACAGGATGTCGCATTGATTATGCCGCAGCGGATCGTTGCCGACACGCGGGCGCATCACGCGTTCGAGCGCCGAACGATCTGCGGTCGCGACCACGAGGAGATCGGGCTGCAGCCTGCGGACCTCCTGCTGCAACTGCCGCCTCGTGCGGGCCGGGTGAAACACCATCTGGAACTGGTCGCTGACCACACCCGCATCGTCGAGCTCCCGCCTCAGCCTGCGCACGGCGGCGAGCTCCCATTCTTCGAGATTGCGTCGTGCCGCGCTCGCCTCGAGGCCGGCGCCGGCCAGCAGCCCGCGATGGCCGGTTTCGAAACCATGCATGATGACCACGGCATTGCGCTGCAGCAGCCGCCACGCGCCAGCCGCACGGATGATGTGATCGAACACCGGCGAATGCTCGGCGGCGACCAGCACCGCACGGTACGGGGCGGCGGATCTGCGCCTGACGATCAGCACGGGGCAATGCCCGAGGTGCGCGAGCTGCTCGGCGGCGGGCTCGACCAGCGGCGCGGGTCGCCGCGCGACCGCGGCGCCGAAGACGATGAGATCGGTGCGCGATTCCCTGGCGATGCCTGCCACCGTCGGCACGAGCTCGCCCGCGTGTACACGCACCTCGAATTGCCCGGCCACGGATGGAAATGCGGCGACCCGGCCATCCTCCGGCAACACGTGCACCAGCGTGAGCGTTGCATCGAGAGCGTCTGCCAGCGCGTGGGCGCGGTTCACGGCACCTTGCGAGGAGCATGTGGGATCGACGCCGCACAGCATCCGCATCGGCGCGCTGGCGGGGAGGTGCGCGCGACGCGCCGTTTCTTCGTATCCGTAGCGCATCGTCTTCTCCGGTGAGTCTTCTGCCCCCTTCTAGTCTGCAACCGCGCGGCAAACAATTCGAATTTGCCGACGACGTTGTTAGGAAAAAGCGAACTCGCGGCTCACGCGGACGGCGTGGTCGGGTGGCCGCCGGCCGCGGCGATTTCGTCGAGCGCTATGGTCGAATGGGCAAAGGCGCCGCCGGCGCGCATCTCGGCGGCAATCCAGATGGCCTCCATGATTTCCTTGGCGTCCGCGCCGCTGCGCAGCGCAGCCCTGGTGTGGCTGCGAATGCAGTAAGGGCACTGCGTCACGTGCGCCACGGCGATCGCGATCACCTGCTTCATCTTCGCGGGCAGTGCCCCATCGGCGAAGACGCGCGCGCTGAATTCCGTGAAGGCGTCGTGGATCGCTGGTGAAAGCTGGTGGCGCACGGACGCCAGTTCACGCGTCGGTCGGGGAAGGATTTCGGACATGGCTTTGCACTCCTGCTGATCGGCAACACTGCTCGGGGACACTCATCGTAGTCCGCCCCGGGGAAATCTCCAGTAGTTTGGCGTCGCGCCGCTGGCGTTTTCTGCCATCGGAGTTTCCGATGCACTGGACCGATATTTTTCGTTTGGCCCGACGAAGCGGCGATCCCTAGGCTCCCGCTCAACGACCGCAGGTCGCGGTCACGACGGAGGGCGGACGGATGTCGCGATTCAAACGCTCCAGATACTTCACCCCGCTGCTGTTGTTGTCGGCGGGCCTGTGCTTCGCCACTGCCGCGGCGGCCACCGATGTGGACGCCGCCGGCTACTACAAGCTGCGGTGCTCCACCTGTCACGGCGCCAACGGCGAAGGCACACGCGGCAAATCGCCGTCCCTCGGACCGCCGCTGCGCGGCAATCCGCTCGTCATCAATGCGCCGGCGGAACTGCTGATGAGCATCATCCGGCAGGGACGCGGCGGCCAGCAGCGCGTCTACGACGACGCCTATCCGAACATGCCCGCGTTCGACGCGGGGCTGGTGCCCGATGCGTTGGGCCTCGCCAACTTCCTGAAGACCGTCCTGCAGCAGAAGGACGCGGCAACTCGAGCTCCGACGAAGGGAGACACACCATGATCACCGTGAAGCGGCTGCTCGCGTGCAGCGCATTGTTCCTCGGCTTCCAGCTCGGCGCGAGCACCGATGCCCATGCGGTGGCGGCGTTCGCGCGGCAGACCGGCATGAACTGCAATTCCTGCCACATCGGCACCTACAACATAGTGCCCAACTTCACGCGCACCGGCCGGCTGTTCGCGATGCGTGGCTACCAGAATCCGTATGTCCGCGAGCGCCTGCACGCCGCGGGCGACACGGCCAACGACAACGAGCAGGAAAAGTACGGTGGCGATTACCTCGCGCTCAACTGGACCGACTTCTTCTCGGCACGCCTGATCTCCGAAATCGCCAGGGGCGGTGAGGATGCATCGGGCAAGGCGCTCGACACCCGATCGTCGCCGATCAACCGCATGAGCCTGTTCTTCAGCGGCGCCATCACCGAGTGGCTCGGCGTCTGGACGGAGATCGGCTACCTCGGCAACAACTCGCTGCGCTCGGTGACTCCCGGCCGGCAGAACGAGCAGACCGGAGTGAACTTCTTCGCCTATGACGAATACCGCATCAATGCCTCGTGGGATTTCGGCAAGAACTCGTTCTACGGCTTCTCGGTGGGCAACGAACACCCGAACGTCGGCCCGCAATTCCAGTATCCCCTGCCGTTGCCCGATCTGTGGAGCAACGGCCAGGGCGGCGTCGGTCGGTCGATGGACATGGCGAATCTCAGCGCCTTCCTGTTCTACGACGACCGCTGGTATTTCCAGGTGGCGGGAGTCACCGGGGCCGACAACACCAACTGGTCGGACGGCAACAACTTCTATGCCAACGTCTCCTACGACTGGTTCCGCAAGACGCGCAACGACCTGTGGCTGATCGCGGAGTACTACGCGGGCAACGACTTCCCGTCGATCATGACGCGCATCAAGGACAGCTTCCTGTGCCCGGGCAATTGCCCGCCGGGCGTCACCGACCAGAACCTGTCGATCAGCAATACACCGGGCGACGTCATCCTCAATGCACCGGTCGAACACGTGCGCGACTTCGACTCCTTCAGGCTGTCGCTCGAGCACTCGGCGGCCGACCGTGGCTCGCACACCTGGTACGCCGCGGCCACGTTGCTCACGATGACGCAGAACTTCGACAGCGGCGCGAAGGTCGAGGACACCCAGTACGGCGCCTACCTGCGCTACTTCTACCAGCGCACCTACGGGGTCGAGCTGTTCGTGCGCGATCACCTGAAGTACCAGTACACCACGCCGGCGGGACTGAAGCGCGACACGTACACCAAGCCCAACTACGGCATCACCTTGCTGTGGTATCCGGCAATGAACGTCGACTTCTGGCTGAGCGTGTCCCCCCGGGTGCAGAACATCGTCTTCGAGGACCAGCGCGCGCTGTACAACGATGAAGCCTCGAGCTACGTGCTCGGGCTGGAATTCAACTTCTAGCGGCAACCCGCGGGAGAGCGGACATGACGAGACTCATGCTTCGACTGCTCGGCAGCGCGCTGCTCGCGACGCTGGTCGCCGGATGCGCCAACACGCCGCGGGCGATGGGCATTCCATGGTGGCCACAGGGTCCGGGCAACGCACCGGACCAGGTGCGCTGCGCCGAGCCGGCACCTGCTGCACCTTGCCCCGCCGCGCGTTCCGCGGACTCGCACACATCCTGAGGACGAAAAGGAGCATTCACCATGTCAGCACCGGCAGACAAGACAAGGCGCTGGTTTCTCCGGCTCACCGCGGGTGTGGCGCTCGCCCCGGCGGCGGCCTCGATGCTGCAGAGTCGATCCGCCACCGCGGGCGAACCCCGCCAGCTTGATGAAGCCGATCCGGCGGCGCTGGCGCTGGGATATCGCAAGGACACGACGCAGGTGGATCGGGCCCGGTATCCGCAGCACTCGCCCGCGCAGGTGTGCGCGGGCTGCCGCTACTTTCAGGCGCGGCGCGATGCCGAGTGGGGGCCCTGCGCGCTGTTCGCAGGAAAGGGCGCGGTGCACGCCAAGGGTTGGTGTGCCGCCTGGGCGGCGAAATGAATTCGCCGCGCGCTCATCCCGCCCGGCCGTCGGCGCGCGGCCGCCACAGGATCGGTGCATACACCACGAGGAAGATGCCGAAGCTCGCCATCCAGGTGAGCGCCGCGACCGTGAGCGTCGAGAGATAGTGCGCGGGGAACAGCACGATGCCGAAAGTGCGCAGCAGCGCGGTGAAGATCAGCAGCAGGTAGGCGACCGCGATCGAACGGGACACGACGAGGGCACGGCCGGTGTGTCCCAGCGCCACCCGCGACATCACCGCGAGGATCATGGTCGCGATCGCGCCGGTGCCGAGCGCGTGCAGCCATTTCGATGCCCAGGCCGCATCACCCAGCAGCGCGCACGCCTTGAGCGCGAGACCCAGCGGCAGCCAGGCATATGCCACGTGCAGGATCCACAGGATGGGCTCACCGCGCGTGCGAAAACTGCGCCAGCCGATGAGCCGCCACCCGTGCGCAAGCGCGGCGATCGCCGCGAGCGTGCCGCTCGCAGCGCCGTTGGGCGCGAACACATCGACGACGGCGATGGCGACCATGAGGCCGATCACGGCGTACTCCAGCCACGCGCGCGTCACGAGGTTGGGTTCTCCGCCGCGCCGGCGCAGTGCGTTGGCGGTGAACGCCGGCACGATACGGCCGCCGATCACCGTGATCAGGACCAGCACGAAATCGATGGCGAGCCGCGCAGCGCCGCTGGCGAGCGCGGCATCCACGCGCCACAGGCTCGCGACGAATGCGGCATCGATGAGCCACAACACCAGCAGCACGGCGAGCAGCGGCAGGTTGCGATTGCGCGTTCGCAGGATGGGCGGCGCGAGCAAGGCGATCAGCCAGGGCACGAGCGCCAGCTCCGCGACCGCGAGCACCCAGAATGGAATGTCGCCCGCCATGCCCATGGCGATGCGCCCCGCGAGCCACAGCACGCTCGCGGTGATCAATGGCGCGCCCGCAAAACCCCGCTCCCCCGTCCAGCTCGGCACGGCGGTCAGCAGGAATCCGGCGATCGCGGCCATCACGAAGCCGTAGATCATCTCGTGCGCGTGCCAGTACATCGGCGGCAGCCCGTCGAACGATGCGCCGCCATGCGCGAATCGATACATCCACCACGGAATCATGATGAGCGCGTAAGTGCCGCCCAGCATGAAAAATGGCCGGAACCCGTAATCGAACAGCGCGAATCCGCGCGGCGAATCCTGCATGGACGTCCTCGAAATCCGATTTGCCTCGCATGACGATACGACGAAGCCGCGCGGGCTGCTCTGATCCAGATCAGGCGCCTGGAAATGGCTAACTAGCAGCATCGACGCCGTCGATGTCAGACGCCGATTTTTATCGTTTGTCCTGGGCCGCACGCGTACCTACGCTCGTTCCGTAACCCATCGGGAGAGCACCCATGACCCGCTACAGAATCTTCGCGATCCCCGGCCTGCCAGCCCTGGCGCTCATGGCGCTAGGCTTCACATGCGCGAGCGCCTCGGAGCAGGTCGCTGCCGCCAATGGCAGCGCCGTGATGCAGACCCGCATGGCACTGCGCGACCTGTGGGTCGAACACGTGTTCTGGATCCGCAGCTACGTGCTGGCGACCCATGCGCACGACCCGCTGCAGGAAAAGGCCGCGGAACAGGAAGTCGTCGCCAATGCGCGCGCGCTGGCGGCGACCATCAAGCCGTTCTACGGCCAGGCCGCCTCGGACCGGCTGTTCGAGTTGCTGGCCGGGCATTGGGATGCAGTTCGCAGCTACAACCAGGCCACCCTGGC
Organism: Steroidobacteraceae bacterium; assembly: GCA_035761265.1. Classification (GTDB taxonomy): domain Bacteria; phylum Pseudomonadota; class Gammaproteobacteria; order Steroidobacterales; family Steroidobacteraceae; genus CADEED01. The sequence continues at coordinate 20,661 of DASTRL010000281.1, read as the reverse complement.
GAAGTCCCGGGCTGCGCAACAGAAGGCCACGGCACGCATCGTGAGCAACGCGCGCGAGATCGCGAAATTCCTGGGTGGCGCCAATCCTTACCTGCCGGAGGAGGCGGTGTTCGGGCTGCTGTCGTCGCACGGCGGACATCACATCGCGCAGATCGATGGCATCGCCGCCCGGGATTTTCGCGGTGAGGCCGCCACCTGGCATGCGATGCGCCATCACATGCTGGTCATCTCGGATGCCATCGTGGATGCGCTCGCGCGGCAGTTTCCCCGGCAATTCCAGGAGGCATCATGAAATCAGCACCCGACACCCGTAGCGCGCTGCCGCGCATCGAGACGCACGACTGTGCGTTCTCGGTCCCCGCCGAAGCGCGGATTGCCGCCAACGACGAAGCGCAGCGCCAGGCGGAACGCGATTCCGAACCGCTGGGGCCGATGTGGGTCATCGCGATTGCCATGACCGCGTTCTTCGCGGTGACCGGGCTGGTGATGGCACTCGGGTGATATGCGGCGCGGCCCGCCGAGCATGCCCCCGGCGTGCTACAGCAACCAGCGGATGCGCAACATCGACAAGGCGCGCACCACGAGGCGACGCCGCAGGCTGGCATTGGGTTCGCGCGTATGGAAGATCTCGCCTGCCGCGGTCCGCTCCAGCCACAGCAGGCGACCCGATTCCCCGAGTCGCACCTGGTAGCTTTCACGGAGAAACCGTTCCGTGGCCAGATCGCCGCCGACCAGGTCCGCCAGCTTCGCGCTGTCGATCACCAGGCCCATCTCGGTGTTCAATCGCACGGATCGCGCATCGAAGTTGAACGAGCCGATGAACACGCGCGCGCGGTCGACACAGAAGGCCTTGGCGTGCAGGCTGGACGCGGAGCTCTCACCCACGCGCTGCTCCGGGTTCCTGACAATCCCGGTGCGCCGCTTCATCTCGTACAACGACACTCCCGCCTTCAGCAGCGTCTTGCGGAAACCCGCGTAGCCGGCATGCACGGCGGTGACATCGGTGGCTTCGAGAGAGTTGGTGAGCACGGTGATGCGCACGCCGCGCCGGGCAAGGCCCAGCAGCAGTCGCATGCCGCGGCGCGTGGGCACGAAATAGGCGGAGATCAAGAGCAGCTCCCGCCGGGGCGCACCCAGGATGCGCTGCAAGCGCCGCATCAGCAGCTTGCGACGGCCGAGGATGCGCACGCCCTTCGCCGGCGGATCGCTGACCAGCCAGGTGCGCGCCCACTCGAGCGGCAAGGTTCCGGCCCGCAGCTCGCGCATGAGCGGCGAGGCGGCGATGCCCTGCGCAAATGCAATTGCCTCCGGGCTGCGGGTCGCCTGCAGCGCAAGCTCGAGGGCCGCGTCGCGTGCCTGGTGCGTGGCGACCGGAATCACGCGGGCGAGCGGGACCACGGGCCTGCTGGTCCAGTAGCGCTCGAAATCGCGCGCAACCTTGGCCGCCGCCTCGCCGACGACCAGCACGTCGAGATCTACGAACGCCAGTTCGGCGTTCGCGCCGAAATATTCGTCGCCGACGTTCCTGCCGCCGACGATGCTCGCCGCGCCGTCCACGGTGAACGACTTGTTGTGCATGCGGCGGTTGAGGCGCGCGAAATCCGCGAGCAGGCCGAAGATGCGCCAGGAGCGAAACCGGTGCGGATTGAACAACCGCACCTCGAAGTTCGGCAGTGAATCGTGCGCCGCCAGCAGCGCGTCGAGTCCGTCCGTGTTGTGATCGTCGAGCAGCAGGCGGACGCGAACGCCGCGTTGTGCCGCGCGGCGCAGGGCATCGAGCAGCAACTGGCCCGACATGTCGTTGCGCCAGATGTAGTACTGGCAATCGATGCCGTGTTGCGCGGCCTCGATCAGTTGCGCGCGCGCCGCGAAGGCGCGGCGTCCATCTGCCAGCGCCAGCACGCCGGAGAGGCCGGCGTGGCTCCTGGTCAGGCCCGTCGTGAAGTCGGCGATGGACACCGACTATTCATGCCGCAGCGCATCGATGGGCGCAAGGTTGGCCGCGCGGCGCGCCGGCAACATGCCGAACAGCATGCCGACCAGCGCGGAGAACCCCGTGGCGCCGAGCACGGCCCACCACGGCACCGCCGGCGGCGGAAAGTGCGGGATCATCTTGGCCGCGACCACCCCGAGCAGCCAGCCCAATCCGATGCCGATGATGCCGCCGATCACGGCCAGCACCATGGCTTCGATGAGGAACTGCATCAGGATGAAGCCGCGCGGCGCGCCCAGCGCCTTGGCGATGCCGATCTCGCGGGTCCGCTCGGTCACCGACACCAGCATGATGTTCATGATGCCGACGCCGCCGACCAGCAGCGAGATGCCGACCACCGCGGAGATCACCAGCGTGATGGTCCCCGAGACGCGCTGGATGGTCTCGGTTAGCGACTGCGAGGTCTGCACCTTGAAATCGTCGCGGTCTTTCGGGCCAATCTTGTGTGCCCGGCGCAGCAGCGCGGTGATGCGGCTGGTGACGTCGTTGACGGCATCCTGGTTGTCGACGGTGAGCAGGATGCTCATGTCCGGCTCGTAGTTCGTGCCGGCGAGCGCCCGGCCCGTCTCGAACGGGATCACGACGTAGTTGTCCATGCTCTGGCCGAACATCTCGCCGCGCGCCTCCATGAGGCCGACGACCTTGAACCACTCGCCGCCCACCTGGATGAAGGTGCCGAGCGAGTCCTCCGGCAGCTTCAGATCGACCCGCGCCTTGTCGCCGAGCACGACGACGCGGCGCCGCGACTCGTTGTCGCTGTCGGTGATGAATCTTCCGAGGCGTGGATAGGACTGGTTGGCGAGCTGGAACCAGCTCGTCGTGGCGAATACCTGCGCGGTACTGGTGTTGCCGCCGTTGCGCACGCCACCGGGCAGATTGATGCCGGACATGGGCGTGACATTGCTGATGCCGGCCACGCGGTATCTCACCAGGTCGAGATCCGCGGTCGTGAGCCGGTTCCACTTGCCGATCAGCCAGTCTTCCCGCGAGGTGTACGAGTGGATCTGCAGCGCGTTGCCGCCGAAACCCTGGAACTCGTTCATCACCGAGCGCGTGAGGCCCTGCAGCAGCGAGACGATGCAGATCACCGAAGCCACGCCGATGATGACGCCGAGCATGGTGAGGAAGCTGCGCATGCCGTGCGAGCGGATGCTGCCGAGCGCGGAGCGCAGACACTCCTGCACGGCGTAGAGGAAGGCCTGCAGACGGTTGGTCTCGTCGAATGGCGCGCCTCCCGGCGCGACATCAGATGGCGCGCCTCCCGGCGGGACGTCAAGTGGCGCGCCTCGCGGCGGGACGTCAAATGGCGCGCCTCGCGGCGCGACGTCGAATGGCGCATCGCCCCGGTCCCCGGCGCTCATGCGGCCGCCTGCGCGCGATCTTCGACGATGCGGCCGTCGTGCAGGCGCACGACGCGGTGGCAATGCGCGGCGATCGCGGCATCGTGGGTGACGATGACGATGGTCATGCCGTCGCGATGCAGGCCGCCGAACACACCCATGATTTCCCGCGCGGTGGCGCTGTCCAGGTTGCCGGTGGGTTCGTCGGCGAGCAGCACGTCGGGGCGGCCCACGAGCGCCCGGGCGATCGCCACTCGTTGGCGCTGCCCGCCGGAGAGCTCATTGGGCTTGTGCAGGATGCGGGCTTCCAGCCCGACGCGCGCCAGCGCCGCCTGCGCGCGCTCGCGCCGCACGGCCGGCGCCACGCCGCGATAGATCAACGGCTGCGCGACGTTGTCGGCGATGCTGGTGCGCGGCATGAGATAGTAGCTCTGGAAGATGAAGCCGATCCTGCGATTGCGCACGCGCGCGAGCTGATCCTCGCTCATGCCGGCGACCATCTCGCCGTCGAGCGAATACGTGCCGGTGGTCGGAAGGTCCAGGCAGCCGAGGACGTTCATCAGGGTGGACTTGCCGGACCCCGAGGGCCCGATCAGCGCGACGTATTCATTGCGCTCGATGCGCAGGTTGATGTCGGCGAGAGCGACGAGCTGGGTCTGGCCCATCTGATAGGTCTTGCCGATGCCGCTGAGTTCGATCACGCGCTACTTCTTCGCGGCCAGCTCGGCGGCCTGCATGCCCACCTTCTCGCCATCGAGCAGGAACAGCAGCGTCTTCGAGGGACCGACGATGACCTGCTCACCCTGCTTCACGCCCGCGGTGATGGCGATGTAGCTGTCATCGGCCGTGCCGGTGCTGACGGTGCGCTTCACGGCTCGCCCCTTGTCGTAGACGAAGACGCTGGCGAGCGACTTTTCGGCCTGCGACGACTTGTCAGGATTGTCCTCGTAGCGCACCGCCTGCACCGGCACCGCGAGCACCTTGGCATCGTCCAGCGCATTCGTCAGCACTTCGGCGCGGCAGCTCATGCCGGGATGGAAGATGACGCCCGCGGTGTTGGTCAGGCGGATGCGCACCGGGTAGCTCTTGTTCTGCCCCGCCTGGATGCGCGGCGCGATGGCCACCTGGTCCACCTCACCCATCAGGGTCTTGTCGGGAAAAGCCGCCGGCACCACGCGGGCCTGCGCGCCCACCCGGACACGGGCGATGTCGGTTTCGTCGACGTTGATTTCCGCGTCGATGCTGGCGGTGTCCGCCACGTCCACCAGGATCGAGCCCGAAATGCCCGAGAAGCTGGGCACCGCGGTCTGACCGACCTTGACGTAGATAGCCGTCACCTTGCCGTCGAGCGGCGAGCGGATCTCGGTCTTGGCGAGCATCTCCTCCGCCTGGCTCAATTGCGCCTGCGCCTGCGAGAGCGCTTCGCGACTGGTGCGCAAATCCACCTCCGCGAGATCGCGCGCGGCGGTCAGCTCCTGCAGGCTGTTCGCGTCGACCATGCCCCGGTCGCGCAGCGCCTCGAAGCGCCTGACCTTGACGACCTGCGCATCGAAGTCCACCTGCCGGCGTTCGATGTTGAGCCTCGCCTGCCGCACCTGCGCCTTGCTCTGCTCGATGGCGGCACGCGCGGCCGCCGGATCGAGGCGCATGAGGAGCTGATTGCGCTTCACCTGATCGCCCTCTTCCACCAGGATTTCCTTGACGCGACCGGTGACCTCCGGTGCCAGGGTCACCTGGCTTTCATAGGTGAGGGTTCCCGATGCGAGCACGGTCGGCGTGAGTGCGTGCAGCGTGACGGGCTCGATGTTCACCATCTTCTCCGTGCCGCCGCGCGAGAGCTTGAGCACGACAGGCAGCGCGATCAGCGCCGCGAGCGCGCCCGCCACGATCCAATGCTTGCGTGTCATCCGGTGGGCCTAACGAAATGCGAAGAAGGCCCAGATTCCATAGATCACGACGATCGGAATCATGACGAAGGCGGCGCTGAACAGCCATGAACGCTGGCTCCACGTGTGCACGCCGATGATCATCAAGGCCCAGGCCAGCAGGCCCGGAATTCCCACCGCGTCGAGAAATCCCTGGCCCGGACTGCCCATGGGCCGGTGCACCAGCAGCTCGTTGATCGACAGCGGCTGCAGCACGCCCGGGGCGATCTGCGTGGTGTCGCTGAGAATCAGGAGGATCGCGGCGACCACCAGGCCGATCAGTGCCGGCAGCGACGACCAGCAGGCGAGCGCGAACCAGTGCTTGAGCCCGAGCGCCACCCGCGTGATCTTCGCAGCCAGCAGCAGCAACAGCGCCTGCAGCAGGAAGAACACCGGCACCGCGATGACCGTTCCGACCACCGAGCCCCACAGCAGCGTGGTCCGCGTGACCATGCCCATGGCGGCGGCGCGCTGCTCCGGCTGCAGGCCCGGGTTGTTGCTGAACATGACGTCCTTCAGCCAGTCGATGTCCACGATGCTGTAGTACCACCAGGCCATGCCGGCGGTGCAGATGACCACGAGCAGCAGCGGGAACCAGAAGCGCGGACGCTCGCGCAGCTCCGCAAAGGCGCTGGACGGCGCGGTGGCGAGCGCCACCGACAGGGCGACATTGTTCATGAGAGACCTCTTACCACTGAGTTGATTTTTCGATCATGTGTGGCGAACGCGACCTAGCGCCCACGGCGCCAACATGGAGAAAATCCACGGGAGCAGCGCCGGCGACACCACCCAGATGACCTCTGCTGCGGACATTTGGGTCAGTGACACTCCCGTCGCGGACAGGAGCATGACCCATGCGGCGCCGAGTGCCGCCGTGAGGATCACCATCCCGAAGACCAGGCGCGGCGCGAGCAGGTTTTCCGCGAGCGCGCGCCAGGCGAGAAACGCAGTTCCGCAGACCAGGCCAATCGAGCCTGCCCACAACGTGGCCTTGATGATCGGGCGCATCGGGAATCCGGTCGCGAATCCGTGCCGGGCAGCCCACGCGAGCAGGATGATGACCAGGCCATCGAGCAACAGCAGCGCGCCCACCATGAGCAGGCGTCGCGGATAACGCGCCAGGACCGCCGCGATCGTCGCGAGCGTGGCGACCGTTGCGGCAACGAAGATCGCCAGGACGACAGCCTGCGCGGCATGGATGTGCCAGCCGAGCGCACCAAAGGTTGCGCCGATCTTGTGCCTCGTCTCGAGCAGCTGCGGCAGCGTGTTCTTGCCCTCGATCTGCCACGATCCCCACGCGCTCATGAGATTGCCTGACAACCACACGCTCGCGCCGACCATGACGAGCGCCGCCAGCACGCACGCGGTGCGGATGAGTATCTTGAGGCCGGCCATCTGCGCCGTTCCGTACGGCTGGGTCGCCTCGAAGGTGCTGACGTACCGGCGACCCTGCTTGCGGCGAATCCCGAAGGCATTGCCTCCGAAGATGAACAGCAGCGCCGGAATGCCGAACATGATCGGCGCAGCCACGGCGGCGGCGCGAAGCGGCGCGCTGAAGATACTGATCGCGTACAGCAGGAACACCACCAGCGCGATCGACAGGCCGATCACGAGGATGGGCAATCCCGTCGACCTCAGCTCGAACCACACCTGGGCCCGGGTCGCCGAGTGGGTGGGGCATGGAAAGCGCAACAGGTTGATCAGCCACTCCGGGTAGCCCGCCGATTTCGCCTTCTGCGGCACGGAAGCGATCGCATCACCACAGCGCTGGCGCGCCACACCGCCCACCGCGAAGCCCACCGAAATGATGCAGATCAGGACCATCAGCAGATTCTCGACGCGCGCAAATGCGATGTCGGGAAACGACTTGGTGCGATCGAGGAGGATGAAGAACGGTGGCCAGCTGATGACGATCGATCCGATCCACTGCACGGTACGGTTGCGGGTCGACCACTGGACCGCGAGATACGCCAGATGGAAGGTGACGAGCAACAATGTCATGGAAAACAACGGCAAGGGCTTGCCGAACACGGCACCCAGCAAGGCCGCGCAGACCAGATACGAGGCGACCGCCGTGAGCGAATCGTAGGCCATGGCGAAACCGACGAAGCTCAGCGTGCTGACGGGACGCGCGTAGTAGAGATAGAGCGGAAAGCCCGGCTTGTAGCCGTCGATGAAGCGGCCGCCATTGAGCTTCGCGATGGACATGTAGAAGAAGCCGTGCAGGGTCACGAGGATCCAGAATGCGATCAGCGCACCGCGTTCGGCCAGCAACATTGCCGCCGAACCTGCGACCAGCCCCAGTGCCACGCGCTGCATGGCCTCGACGCGCGTCAGGCGCCAGTTCTCCCACAGCATCGCGACCAGGGCCGAGCGCATGGTCAGGCTGCCTCCACCTGCTGTCGGGTGCGTCCCGCGCGCGCCAGGAAAATCTCCTCGAGCGTGGCGTCGCGCGATTCGACGATGTCGCCGCCGCGCGCCCGCACCGCGCGATGGAATTGTTCGAGCGATCCGCTGTGCACCACGCTCCAGGTGCGCCCGCCTCCTTCCATCATCAGCGCGGTGTCGAGAACCGGCGGCTCGTCGAAATGCTCCGCGAAGCGCACACGGCTGCGCTGATAGGTTCGTCGCACCTGGTCGAGCACGCCGCTGAGCGTGACGCGGCCCTGATGCATCAAGGTGACGTGGTCCGACATCCGCTCGACCTCGTCGAGCAGATGCGACGAGAAGATCACCGTGCGGCCGTCATCCGCCACGGCGCGCACCACGGCGTCGAGGATGTCGCGACGCACGACGACATCGAGGCCCGAGGAGGGCTCGTCCAGGATCAGCAGCTGCGGCCGATGCGCCACGGCCGCAATCAGCCCGGCCTGCGCACGCATGCCCTTGGACAGATCCTTGATCTTCTTGCGCGGATCGAGCGCGAAGGTCTCGAGCAGCTCGCGCGCATAGCCCGCATCCCAGGTTGGATGGTAGGCCTGCGTGTAGCGCATCAGCTCCTCGATGCTCATCCACTCCGGCAGGTCACGCTCCTCGGATAGATAGCCGATGCGGCCGAGCACGCCCACCGGGTCGCGAACCGGATCGAGACCGAAGACGCGCACCGTGCCCGCCGTGGCGCGCAGCAGGCCGAGCAGGTGCTTGAGCAACGTGGTCTTGCCGGCGCCGTTCGAGCCCACGAGCCCATAGACCTGGCCGGGGTTGGCGCGGAACGAGACGCCGTCCAGCGCCTTCCTGTCTCCATACGTGCGCGAGAGGCCGGTCACGTCGACGACTGTCGTTTCCATCTTTTCTCCCTGCCCTGCCGTTGCCTATCTGTTCGCTTCTTTTTTCTTCACCGCCGGCTCGGCGTCGGTCTCATCCATCGCCGCCTGGCGTTCGCGCACCATGCGCAGGATGTCGTCCGAGGCGAAATTCAGCTGGTGCGCCTCCGCCAGCAGCGCGTCGATGCGCCGTTCGATCACGCGGCGCCGCTCGCGGCTCGCCAGCTGCGGACGCGTGTCCGAGACGAAGGTGCCCGACCCCTGGCGCTTCTGCACCACGCCGGACACTTCCAGCTCGTGGTACGCCTTCACGATGGTGTTGGGCGTCACCTTGAGCTGCAGCGCCAGGGTACGGATGGGCGGCAGCTCCTCGCCCGGCTGCAGCAGGCGCGAGGCCACCAGGTATTTGACCTGGTTGACGATCTGGCGATAGATCGGCACGCCGTCCGCGAGGTTGATGCTGATGTCCAGGGGAAATGCGCCGTTGGTACCAGTTGAAGTGTATGGGTACACTGATACAATTGGCGGCACGCGTCAAGCGGCTCGCGGCGACGCGTTAGTTAGGCGGCGGCCGGATGCCGCGTGAAGCCCGTCTGCCCGAAGCGCCGTTCACGCGCTCCACGCGGGCACACGCAGCGCGTCCGCGAGAAAGTCGATCAGGCGCCGGGTCTTCAGCGGCAGATGTTTGCGGCTCGGATACGTCGCGTAGATGCCGATCTCGAGCGAGCGGTAATCGGGCATGAGTTCCACCAGGTCGCCGCGGCGCAGATCCTCCCCCACGATGAAATCCGGCTGCAGGATGATGCCGTGGTGCGCCAGGGCGGCACGCCGGCAGGTGTCGCCGTTGTTGGTATGGATGCGTGAGTGGATGTGCACGGCCACGGGTCCCTCGGGCCCCGTGAACTGCCATTCATCGCGCGTCGACCAATACGAATAGGAGATCACCGCGTGCCTGGCGAGATCTCGCGGATTTGCGGGTGTGCCGCGTCGCTCGAGATACGCGGGCGAGGCGCACAGCACCATGCGGGTGGTCGCGAGCTTGCGCGTGACGAGCGTCGAGTCCGGAATGCGGGTGATACGAATGGCGAGGTCGTAGCCTTCATCCACCAGGTCGACCACGCGGTCGCTCAGGGTGATGTCGAGGGACACGGCGGGGTTGGCGTCCGCGAACGGACCCCACAAGGGAGCCAGGTGCAGCGCGCCGAACGTCAGCGGCGCATTCACCCGCAGGACGCCGCGCGCTTCGCCCGCGCGCCGCGTGATCTGCGACTCCGCGTCGTCGATCGATTCGAGCAACTCCCTGGCACGCTCGAAGAACATCCGCCCTTCCTCGGTCAATGACAGGCGGCGCGTGGTGCGTTGAAGCAGTCGCACCCCCAGACGCCTTTCCAGCTCGCCCACGTGGCGAGACACGGCGGCCTTCGACATGCCCGTCGCCTGCGCGGCGCCGATGAAACTGCCGGCGTCCACGACCGCAACGAAGCTGCTCATTTCCTGGATCTTGCTCATTGATTGTCCCGAAAATTGCAACTATCTGTCTCAGAACTGACTGTTTATCACCAACGATGAAGTCAATACAGTCCTCCCTCACAAACCATTTCCAACGAGGAGCAACCCATGAACATCACGATTCTCGGCGCCGGCAACATGAGCTCGGCGTTCGTCAAGCAGCTCACCCGCGCGGGGCACACGGTGCGCGTCACGACGCGGAACATGGAAAAGGCCCGCGCGCTGGCGGCGGCTCATCGCGGCGCGATTGCCGCGGCACCGGACGAGGCGCTCGCCGATTCGAGCGTGGTCATCGTCGCGACCGGCTACGCGGACGCCGTTGCCGCGCTCGAGTCACTGGGCTCACTCGAGGGCAAGGTGGTCATCGACATCACGAACCCGCTGAGTGCCGACTACATGAGCCTCACCATCGGTCACGACACTTCCGCGGCGGAAGAGATCGCCAAGGCCGTGCCGGGTGCGCAGGTCGTGAAGGCGTTCAATACGGTGTTCGCCGACGTGCTCGCCGAAGGTGCGGCCTTCTCGTCCGGCCAGACCGTTCCGGTGTTCCTCGCGAGTGACAGCGAACGCGCCCGGCAGGTCGCCAGAACACTCGTCGAGAGCATGGGCTTCAAGGCGGTCGACGCAGGTCCGCTGCGCAACGCTCGCTACCTGGAGCCGCTCGCCGGCCTGAACATCTATCTCGGCTACGGCGCGGGACATGGGACCGCCATTGCGCCGACCTGGATTCGCAAGGCGGCGTGACCCGCCCCCGGCCCGGTGCGATGATCGACGCGGAGTCTGCCGGCGGCCAGCGGCACACTTCGCGGTCGAAAGCCCGGCCATCTACGAGCACGGAGCTGACAAAATGAACGAAGCCATCGGAAAACTGATACTGCGCCTGGCGCTCGGCGGCATGGTCCTCTTGCACGGCATTGCCAAGCTGAGCGGCGGCATCGATTTCATCACCCACAGCGTGACGAGCGCGGGATTGCCCGCGTTCTTCGCGTATGGCGTCTACGTGGGAGAAGTCGTCGCACCGCTGCTGGTGATCGCCGGATTCTATTCGCGCATCGGCGCGGCCATCATCGGGGTCAACATGCTGTTTGCATTCGGCCTGGTCCATGGCGCGGAGCTCTTCGCCCGGAACCAGACGGGCGGATGGGCGCTGGAACTGCAGGGCATGTTCCTGTTCACCGCGATTGCCATGGCGCTGATTGGCCCCGGGAAGTACCGTGTGAACGACAGTTGAGTGTTTACGCCCAACGGAGGGACTGCCATGAACTTGCAGCAGGCAATGAAGAACCCGAACGTCGTCTTCTCGTCACCGGCGGAGCTCGAGGCATCGACGGAATTCACGCCGGTGCAGAAGCGCGCCATCCTCATCCAATGGAAGGACCAGCTGGAGAAGCTGCTCATCGCCGACGAGGAAAACATGCTGCGCGCGAACGCCAAGGCGGGCGCGAACGCGGACTGCCTGCGACAGGTGAGCGACATCCTGACGCGGTTTCCGGGCTGAGGCCGCCGGACAATCGTGACGCCCGCGCCCGGGATCGAGCTGTCACCTTTCCGCGAGGTTCGCATGAATTCGACGATCAATCGCCGCCACTGGATCACCGTCGCCGGCGCCGCAGCCGCCGGCGCCGCCTTGCTGCCCCACGGACAGGCGGCCGAAAAGCCGGGTGAGGAGGACGAACGCGAAGTCCCCGCCGTCGAAGATCTGATGCGGGAGCACGGCATCCTGCGCCGTGCGTTGCTGGTCTACTCCGAAGTGGCATCGCGCCTCGCGGCCGGTGATGCCGGCATTGCGCTCGCGGCGCTGGGACGCACCGCGACCTTGTTCCGCGATTTTGGCGAGCAATACCACGAGCGCTCGCTCGAGGAGGCTCACGTGTTCGTGCCGGTCATCAAGGCGGGCGGCGGGAATGCGAGCCTGGCGAGGATCCTGATCGCGCAACACGAGCGCGGCCGTCAGATCACGAACTACATTTCCGAGGTCGCAAGACGCGGCAGTCTTCCGCCGAGCACCGTCACGCAGGTTTCGCGCGCTCTCGGCTCATTCGTGCGCATGTACGAGCATCACGCGGCCATCGAAGACACGATCATCTTTCCCGCCTGGAAGCAGGCGATCACGCCGCACGAGTATCACGAGCTCACGGAGGAATTCGAGGAGCTCGAGCACAAGATGTTCGGCAAAGACGGCTTCGAGGATGCGTTGGCGCGCATCGCCGCGATCGAGCGCGAGTTCGGCCTCGCCGATCTGAATGCGCTGACCGCCCCTGCGCCGCCGAAGCTCGCATGATGGCCGGCGTGCGCTGAGTGCGGGGCGCGGCGCAAGAAGACCTCGAGCCTCCCGCCTGCGGAACCGCGCGCGAAGTGTTTGCCGCGTTCCTGAAGCTGGGGATCAGCTCCTTCGGCGGTCCGATCGCCCACCTGGGCTATTTTCAGCACGAGCTCATCGAACGCCGGCGCTGGCTCGACGCGAGCCGCTATGCGCAACTCGTCGCGCTCGCGCAGCTGCTGCCCGGACCCGCCAGCAGCCAGATCGGCTTCGCGCTCGGACTGATTCGTGCCGGGTGGACCGGGGCGATCGCGGCTTTCGTCGGGTTCACGCTGCCCTCGGCACTCCTTTTATATGTGCTGGCGACGTTCATGTCGCGGTTCGACCATCCGCTCGGACGCGCCGCGCTGCATGGACTGAAGCTGGTTGCCATCGCGGTGGTGGCCCAGGGTGTCGTGACCATGGCGCGGCGTCTGACGCCGGATGTTCCCCGGGCACTCCTGGCCGCGGCATCCACGGCCCTGGTGTTGATGGTCGGCTCGTCCATTTCGCAGCTGCTGGCCATCGCGGTTGGCGGCCTGGTCGGCCTCGCCTTTCTGAAGGCGCCCGCGTCGATCCCGGCGGCGCCGTTCGGGCTTCGATACGGCGCCAGGAGCGGCGCGCTCCTGCTGTTGCTGTTTGCGGTTTTGCTGACGATCGCTTTTCTCAGACCGGCGAATTCCTCGCCGCTCGCGGCGGCCGCCGCCGCGTTCTATCGGTCCGGAGCTCTCGTGTTCGGCGGCGGACATGTCGTGCTGCCGTTGCTGCAGGAGGCGGTGGTCACGCCAGGCCTGGTGACGACCGACGACTTTCTTGCCGGTTACGGCGCGGCGCAGGCCGTGCCGGGTCCGCTGTTTTCCGTCGCCGCTTTCATGGGCGCACGTCTCGAGCATGGGCAGGGTGGCCTGGCGGGCGCTGCGGTGGCGGTGCTCGCAATATTTCTGCCGGGATTGCTGCTGGTGGCGGGTGCGCTGCCGATGTGGCGAAAGTTTGCCCACCGGCAGTCCGCGGCGGGCGCGATTTCCGGAATCAACGCGGCGGTGGTCGGTCTGCTGGCCGCGGCGCTCTACGATCCGCTCTGGACGAGCACGGTGCGCGCGGCAAGCGACGTGGCGATTGCCGGCGCCGCGTTCCTCGTGCTCGCGACGACGCGGACTTCGATACTCCTGGTCCTCGCCGGCTGCGTCGCGTTGTCGATGGCGAGAGCCGTGGTCGGCGGATGAAGCAAAGCGCGCCGGCGTCGCCGGCGCCGCCCGCTGCCCGCCGCTAGCCCATCGGCGAGTGGCCATCACGGGCGCGCCGCATCTGCATGTGGGCGATCAACCGGGTCAACGTGACGCGCAATGACTTCAATGCTGCGTCCGGAAGCTGATCGAGCGCCCTCGGCAGCACACCTTCCGCGGGCCGCGGAAGCCGGCGCGCCAGCGTCGTGCCGCGCCGGGTGAGTCGCAGACGCACGCGGCGCCTGTCCACCGCGTGCGTCGCACGTTCCACGTAGCCGGAGCGCACCAGCTTCTCGATGAGCTGACTCACCGTCGACTGATGCAGAGAAAGCCGTGCGGCGAGATCCGTGACTCCGAGCGAGGGAGCACCGGCGAGCTCGCACATCAACCATGCCTGTGCGCCGGACAATCCATGCTCGCGCTCGACCACGCGGAACTGCCGGTTCACCGCGCCGTAGATGACCCTGAATTGCTTCAGCACCTCGAGCATCAGGGCTCCATGCCCGGTAGCTGCGACTGCGCGTTTCATGGGAGCCGATCGTAATCTGGTTCCGCGCGCGAGTGCGTAGGCGGTCGCGCATATGCATTTGCATCCATTTATTTGGATCAATCCATTTCTTGTAAATACTCTTCGCGCGCGTGTAGTTGTTAGCCCTTGCAGCGCGCATGGCGCGCGGCCGGACGCGTGCCGCCGCACGGCGGCGCTGGCATGCGAATTGCTCGGCTTCTTCGCCCGTCCCAGACCTGGAGTTGCGATCGTGGCCGAGTCCGCCGTAGCCGAACGCCTGCTCGAGCTGTGGGAAACGCCCCGCTCGCTGTGGGGGAGCCTCGCGACGGTCGATCACAAGAAGATCGGACTCCGCTACCTCGTCACTTCGCTCGCGTTCCTGGTGCTGGGCGGCATCGAAGCGCTGGTGCTGCGCGTGCAGCTCGCCGCATCGGACCTGAAATTCCTCGACCCCGAGAGCTACGACCAGCTCTTCACCATGCATGGCGTCACCATGATCTTCTGGTACGCCGCGCCGATCCTCTCCGGCTTCAGCAACTACCTCATGCCGCTGATGCTGGGCGCGCGCGACATGGCATTGCCGAGGCTCAACGCATTCACCTACTGGACGTTCCTGCTCTCGGGCCTGTTCATCTATGGAGGATTGTTGATCGGCCAGGCGCCGCACGCGGGCTGGTTCGCGTATGCGCCTTACACGTTGCGCGAATTCTCGCCGGGCCTCGGCATGGACTTCTACGCGCTGGGGTTGATCTTCCTCACGATCTCCACCACGGCCGGCGGAATCAATTTCCTGGTCACCATCTTCAGGATGCGCGCGCCGGGAATGCGCCTGTCACGCATGCCGCTGCTGATGTACAGCACGGGGACCACCTCCCTGCTGATCGTGCTCGCATTGCCCTCGCTCACCGCGGCCTGCCTGTTCCTGCTGCTGGATCGCCAGTGGGGCACGCACTTCTTCGACACGGCGCGCGGCGGCACGCCGCTGCTGTGGCAGCAGCTGTTCTGGTTCTTCGGTCACCCGTGGGTGTACATCATCTTCCTGCCTGCCACCGGCATGATTTCCGTGATGCTGCCGACCTACGCGCGCCGGCCGATCGCCGGCTACACGTGGGTGGCCGCGGCGACGGTGCTCACCGGCCTGTTCGGGCTCGCGGTGTGGGTGCATCACATGTTCGCGACCGGCATGAGCACGCACATGATGAGCTTCTTCAGCGCCGCGAGCATCGGCATTTCCATCATGAGCACCATCCAGGTCCTCGCGTGGCTGGCGACGCTCTGGCACGGCAAGCCGATCGTGACCAGCGCCTCGCGCTTCATCCTGGGATTCATCGCGCTGTTCGTGATCGGCGGTCTTTCCGGCGTGGTCACGGCCTTCATCCCCTTCGACTGGCAGCTCACCGACACCTATTTCGTCGTCGCGCACATCCACTACGTGATCCTCGGCGCCAACGTGTTCCCGGTGTTTGCCGCGTTCTATCACTGGTTGCCGAAGATGACCGGCCGCCTGATGAACGAAGCGGCGGGGCGCTGGGGATTCTGGCTGATGTTCGTCGGCTTCAACGCGGCGTTCTTTCCCATGCACCTGGTGGGGCTCGCGGGCATGCCGCGACGCATCTACACCTATCCCGCCGACATGGGATGGGACGGCTGGAACATGGTCATCACCATCGGCGCCTATCTGTTCGCAATCGGCGTCGCGGTGAACCTGGTCAACTTCTTCGTGAGCTCGCGGCGCGGCACGCGCTCGCCCGCCGATCCCTGGGGTTCCGATACGCTCGAATGGTCGGTGTCCTCACCACCACCCGCGTTCGGATCCGTGCACATTCCCACGGTGGTCAGCCGCAATCCGCTCTGGGACGAACACGCCGAGGAAGGCGATCCGCACGGCGACCGGATACTCGACCAGGGCCGGCTCACGCTCGCGACGCAGTGGCGCTTCGCCACTCCGCAGGGCGTGTCGCGCATGCCGGAAGACACCATGGCGCCGCTGATACTCGCGCTGCTGCTCACCGCGCTGTTCTGTGCCGCGCTGCTGCACGCGCCGGCATGGGTGGCGGGAATCTTCCTGCTGGTGCTGGTCTGCGTGGGCTACTGGCTGTGGCCGAAGCACGCGGCGACCGCGCCCGGCGCGGGTTCCGCCCGGCTGATCGACGAGCTCGGCTGGGACGAGAAGCGCGGCACGCAGGCCATGGCCTGGCTCATCGTGACCGAAGCGCTGTTGTTCGTGTCGCTGTTCTTCGCCTATTTCCTGCTGGCCCACGACAACGCCCGGTGGCCCATGGATGCGCCGCCCAAGCTCGCGCTGGCGCTCTCCATGCTCGGTGTGCTGCTCGCGAGCAGCGCATTCGTGGAAGTGGCGCGGCATTTCGGCAAGCGCGCACGCAACGGCATGGCGCGTCTCGCCATCGGCGCCGCGGTGATCCTCGGCATCGTCTTCCTGGGATTGCAGACGCTCGAGTACCGCGACCGGCTCAAGGAGGTCCTGCCGACCAGCGACGCGTACGGCTCCATTTTCTACACGATCACCAGCATCCACGGTCTGCACGTCATGGTGGGCGTGCTCATGCTGGCCTACGTCGCCTGCCTGCCGCGGCCTGGACCCGGCTCCGATCGTCCGCCGCACCGTCCGTTGCACGCCGCGGCGCTCTACTGGCACTTCGTCGATGCGGTCTGGATCTTCATCGTGTTCCTGCTCTATCTACTTCCCCACTGGCAGGGCGCGTGATGAAGGGCCTCGCGTCCATCGGCTGCGCGTTGCTCGCGGCGATGCTGACCTCGTGCGACCAGGCGGGCGGCTACGCGGCCGCGCGCACCGGCGAATTCACCGCGCAGACCACCGGCGGCGCACCGGACCGCGGCGCGCGGCTCATCGTCGAATATGGCTGCAGCTCGTGCCACACGGTGCCGGGCATCCACCGCGC
Source organism: Steroidobacteraceae bacterium (assembly GCA_035761265.1). Taxonomy (GTDB): domain Bacteria; phylum Pseudomonadota; class Gammaproteobacteria; order Steroidobacterales; family Steroidobacteraceae; genus CADEED01. Next base: position 3,680 of record DASTRL010000281.1, on the reverse strand, counting down.
GCGCGGGCGGGTCGGGCCGCCGCTGAACTTCTTCGCCGAGCGCGCCTACATCGGCGGCGAGCTGCCCAACACGCCCGAGACGCTGGTGCGCTGGATCATGGACGCGCCCGGCCTGATCCCCGCCACCGCCATGCCGCGCATGGGCGTGAGCGAGCGCGATGCCCGTGACATCGCCGCCTACCTGTACACATTGCACTGACGCGAGGCACTCATGCTCAGCAAGCTCACTCCTGTCTTTGCCGCGGCCGCCCTGCTCGCGGGCGCCGCCGCGCATTCCGCCAACGGCGCTCGCACGATTGCACCGCTCGCCGGTGCCGAGTGGACGCTGCCGAACGGCGATCTCGCCAGCACGCGCTACAGCACGCTGGCGCAGATCACCACCGACAACGTTCGCGAGCTCAAGCCGGTGAGCATCATGAACACCGGCATTCCGCACGGCCACGAGGGCAGCCCGCTCGTGGTCGGCGACACGATGTACGTGGTCACGCCGTATCCCAACAAGCTCATCGCCATCGACCTGGCGAACCCGAACGGGCCGGTGAAGTGGAGCTACGATCCGCATCCCGATCCGCGCGCGGTCGGCATCGCCTGCTGCGACATCGTGAATCGCGGCGCCTCCTATGCGGACGGCAAGATCATCTACAACACGCTGGACGCGCACACCGTCGCGGTGGACGCGAAGACCGGCAAGGAAGTGTGGAACGTCCGCGTCGGCGACATCAATGTCGGCGAGACGGTCACGATGGCGCCGCTGGTGGTCAAGGACAAGGTCATCGTCGGCAACTCCGGCGGCGAGCTCGGTGTGCGCGGCTGGGTGCTGGCGCTCGCCGTGTCGGACGGACACGAGCTGTGGCGCGCGTTCAACAGCGGGCCGGACGCGGACGTGAAGATCGGCGCGGACTTCAAGCCGTTCTATGCCAAGGATCGCGGCAAGGACCAGGGCGTCACGAGCTGGCCGCACGATCAATGGAAGCTCGGTGGCGGCACGGTCTGGGGCTGGATTTCCTACGATCCGGAGCTCGACCTCATCTATTACGGCACGGGCAATCCCGGTGTCTGGGATCCGGATGTCAGGCCGGGAGACAACAAGTGGTCCTGCGCCATCATCGCGCGCGATCCGGACGACGGCTCGGTGCGCTGGGCCTACCAGATCTCCGCCCACGATGCCTGGGACTACGACGAGATCATGGAGAACGTGCTCGTGGACATGGATTACGGCGGCAAGCCCCGCAAATTGCTGATCCATCCGGGACGAACGGGCTTCGTCTTCGTGCTAGACCGTGGCACCGGCGAGTTGCTGTCCGCCGAGAAATTCGTGCCGTCGACGAACTGGGCCGACGGTTACGACCTCAAGACCGGCAAGGCGAAGGAGAACGCCGAGAAGCGCACGCACTATGGCGTCGTGACACGCAACATCTGCCCGTCGTCCACCGGCGCGAAGGAGTTCGTGCCCTCGGCGTTTTCGCCGCGCACCGGCCTGCTCTACATCCCGGCGCACAACACCTGCATGGACTATGAGGGCATCGAGTCCAACTACATCGCCGGTACGCCGTACCTCGGTGCGTCGGTGAAGATGTATCCCGGTCCCGGGGGCTACCAGGGTGAGCTCATCGCCTGGGATCCGGTGGCCGGCCGCGCGGCGTGGGGCGTGAAGGAGCAGAAATTCCCCGTCTACAGCGGAGTGCTCGCGACCGCGGGCGACGTCGTGTTCTACGGCACGATGGACGGCTGGTTCAGGGCACTCGACGCCCGCTCGGGTAAAGAGCTGTGGAAGTTCAAGACCGGCTCCGGAATCGTCGGCAATCCGATCACCTTCAGTGGCCCGGATGGCAAGCAATACGTAGCCGTCTACTCGGGCATCGGTGGGTGGATGGGCGCCGTCGCCTTGCCCTCGGTATCCGACGACGACCCCTACGCCGCGCTCGGCGTGGTCGGCGCCATGCAGGGAATCAAGCAGCACACCTCACCAGGCGGAGCGCTCTATGTTTTCGGACGGTAGCAAGGCCGTGCTGACGTTGATCGCCGTCGTGGCCACGCTCGGGCCGATGGACTATCACCTGTTGACCCGGCCGGACGTGCCGAAGCGGCCGGACGCGAAGTTCAACCTCGTGCGGGTGGCCGGGGCCGCGCAGGCTCCCCGCAAGGTTCCCGCGTTGCGCGTGTGCGCCGACCCCAACAACCTGCCGTTCTCCAACCGCCAGGGCGAGGGCTTCGAGAACCGGCTGGCCGAGCTCATGGCACGCGAGCTCGGCCGGCGTCTCGAGTACACCTGGTGGCCGCAACGCCGCGGGTTCTTCCGCCAGACGCTGAAGAGCGGCCGCTGCGATCTGGTGATGGGAATGCCGGCGGATTTCGAGCTCGCCGAAGCGACGCGGCCTTACTACCGCTCCGGCTACGTCTTCGTCACGCGCGCGGATCGGCACCTCGAGCTGAAGGGATTCGACGACCCGAAGCTGCGCACGCTTTCCATCGGACTGCACGCCATCGGGGATGACTACGCCAACGTACCCCCGGCGCAGGCGCTGGCCGCGCGCGGCATGGTCGACAACATCCGCGGCTACAGCATCTACGGCGACTACTCGCGTCCGGATCCGCCGCGCTCGCTGATCGACGCGGTCGCCAATGGCGAGGTGGACGTGGCGATCGCCTGGGGTCCGCTCGGCGGATACTTCGCGGCGCGCGAGCCGGTGCCGCTGACGGTGACGCCCGTCGTCGACGACGACCCGCACGATCCGGCGATGCAGTTCTCGATCTCGGCCGGCGTGCGCCATGGAGATGACGCGCTCAAGTCAGCCGTGGAACGCGTGCTCACCGACCAGCGCCCGCAGATCGATCGCGTGCTGAAGCAGTACCACGTACCGCTCCTGGCGCGCCCGGAGGGACACACATGAAGTCCGTTGCCATCGCTCTGCCGATCCTCGCCTTTGCCTGCCTCACCGCCCTGGCGCAGACACCACCCGCCGCACAGCGGGGTATCGAGACCAGCGCCGGGCAACGCGAGCCGGTGGGTCCCGTGCCGGGTCCGCGGCCCGAGCCACCGGCGATGAAGAACCCCTACGCCGGCGATGACGCCGCGCTGCAGTCGGGCCGCAAACTGTTCGTCTCGTTCAACTGCTCGGGATGCCATGGCGGTCACGCGGGCGGCGGCATGGGCCCGAGCCTGCGCGACGCGGACTGGATCTACGGCAAGCAACCCGCGGACATCTTCGACTCGATCGCCGAGGGCCGCGCGCATGGCATGCCTGCCTGGGGCACGCTGCTGCCGCCGCAGTACATCTGGCAACTCGTGGGCTACATCCAGGCCCTGCGCACACCACAGGAACCGGATCCGCCGCAATGATCCCGCTCCGGCGAAAAATGAAATCCGCGCTCGCCGCCGCGGCGGCAAACCTCGCGTTCCTGTGCGCCGCGTGCTCCGGCCCGCAGGACTACATGCGCGGCGCCAATCCCGCGGCCCGCGACATCGCAAGCTTCGGCTGGTGGGTGCTCATCGTCTTCTGCGTGGCCGCCGCGCTGATATGGGTGCTGCTCGCGCGCATCGCGCTGCGCCATGACGACAGCAATTTCGCGATGCATGCCCCGGCCGAAGAGGAGAAAGGCCGGCCGTGGATCCTGATCGGCGGGCTTGGAATACCCGCGGTGGTATTCCTCGCCTTCTTCGCGCTCATGTTCGCGCCGAT
>DASTRL010000280.1:0-4077 GCA_035761265.1 Steroidobacteraceae bacterium | reverse complement strand
GGTGTGCCAGTCGGCGCTCGAGAGCCGGAACAGCAGCAGACACAGGCCGAACGCCACCCCGACTGCCTGGGTGATCCGCGATGGAAAGCGGGTCTCCTCGAACCACAGCGCCGCCAGCAGCGCGAACGGCACCGTGAGCGGCGTCAGGTAGAGCGGCAGGCGCGATTGCGAGATCGCGAACACGGCGAGCGGCAGCAGCATCCACAGGCAGAGGAATAGTTTGATGGCCGGGCCGCGCGACTCATCCCGGGGCAGCGTGGGCGATTTGCGGCGCCGCCAGATCACCCACGCCAGCAACGGCCCGAACGGCAGCGTCCCGAGCACCAGCGTGGGCGCGTAGATGCGGAACAATCCGCTCCAGCCGGGATTGCGGCCGTGCACATCGCTGGCGATGCGGTCGAAGGTTTCGTGCACGAGGAAGAAGCGCCACAGCGAAGGATCGCGCGCCACGACCAGCGCGATCCACGCGAAGGCAATGCCGAGGAAGCAGGCGACGGGTGCCGGTCGAAGCAGCTCGCGCATCGGCGCCTCGCGCCGGAATCGAAACTGGAATGCCAGGATGGCGAGCAGCGGCAGCAGCGCGGGTGGTCCCTTGGTCATGAAGGCCGCGCCGAACGAGAGCCACATGATCCACAGGCCGCGCCTCGATGCATCGCAGCGCCAGCGTAGATAGCCGAGCACGGCGAGGGTTTCGAACAGCGTCAACAGCATGTCGGTGGTGATCACGCTGGCCGCCAGGAAGGGCAGGAGCGTGGTCGACCAGATCAACGCCGCGAGCAGCGGCTGGCGCAATCGCAGCGTCGCCGCGAGCATGGCGACGAGAAATCCCACCATCGTGAACGCCACCGCGCTCGGCAGCCGCGCGGCGAACTCCGTGTGCCCGAACGTGGCGAGGCTCGCCGCGATCGCCCAGTAGGTGAGCGGCGGCTTGGCGAAATGCTCGTGATCCGCATCGAGTCGCGGGATCAGGTAGTCGCCGCTCGACAGCATGTTCATGGCGACCGCCACGTAGCGGCCCTCGTCCGGCTCCCACAGGGCGCGCTCGCCCTGGAAACAAAGGCCGAGCACCGATAGCAAGATGGCGAGCTTGATCAGCCGGACGCGCGTCAGGGTGGGCTTTGACGAGGTGGTGAGGGATTGCGCGAGCATGCGGTGCCGCATTCGTTGAGGTCAGACAAAGAGAAGAGTAGTCACCGCGGATTCAAATGGCTGTGCGTGTCAGACGCATGACGCAGTGCGAGCGTTCCGACGACGCACAAACTTGAATCCGACATCTGGTTGGACGACGATCCTCGCGGCTCAGGACTACGACGAACGGCGCGATTGCGGGCTGCCCCGGCGGCGAAACACCCGGGACGATTTGCTGCGACGCGCTGTGCTGCGCGACGTGATGAACCCTGCGAATCGAACTGCTGGCCCACGATTCTGGCGCACGCATGCGATGTGGCCCGGAGTGGCGTTCGCGCTCGCGTTTTCGCTGATCCTGGCCCTGGATCTCGACCGCTCTTTGGCGCATGCGCTTTTCTTCGACGTCGCTTCCCGGCGCTGGTTGGGCGAGTCGGCCGCGGACACGGACCTCGGCTGGCTGGTGAGAGCCACCGGCGCAGCGGTGCTCGGCGCGGCCTGGCTAGCTACCTTGCTCGTCAGACGCCTGGCGCCCTGGCGGCGCCGGATCGGCTTCGTCCTTGCCGCCCTGGCCCTGTCGATCGGCATCGTGAGCGGGCTCAAATCCGTCACGAATGTGGATTGTCCCTGGGATCTCGCCGAGTTCGGCGGGGATCGGCCGTATGTCGGCCTGTTCGCCGACCGTCCCGATTCATTGCCCCGGGCGGAGTGCTTCCCGGGCGCGCATGCATCGGCCGGCTTCGCGCTGCTGTTCGGCTATTTTCTGCTGCGCGAGCGGTCGAAGGAGCGCGCGAGATGGGCGCTGACGGGAGCCATCCGCCATCCTGAAGCCGAAGGAAGCGCAGTGGCCCGCACGAACAGCAAGGCCAGAAGCGGAATCGCGATCGCGTAGACGTACTGCGTGCGCGATACCCCGATCCCGAACGGAAACCAGATCCCCGGGATTCCCAGCGGATCGAGCAGCTCACCGCCGAACAGCGCGGCCATGATCGAGACCAACGTGAGCAGCGCCAGTGTCCGCGACGGTCCGCTGCGCGCGATGCGTACCCCGATCACGACGAACAGCGCGATGGATGCGACACGGCTGAAGAGGGTTACGTTCGCCCACTCCATCAGCGCGCCGCCGAACGCGGCGATCGTCAGCACCAAGGCCAGCACGTCGAGGCTGCGCCAGCGCGGCAGGACCCACCGGTTCCAGGCCAGCATCCAGGCACCCATGATCGGCACCCACATCACCGACGCCAGCCACGAGTAGGTTTGCAGATCCATCAGATCGGTCCACGAGACGATCGCATTGTTGAGGCGCCGCTCGGCCATGAGCGCCAGCGCGATGCTGGCGAAAATCATGAAACCCTTGCGGCTGCTGCGGGGCGCGCACCAGAACGCGAGGCCGATGACGGCGAACATCGCCAGTGGCTCGATGACTTCGACGATGTAGCCGGCGACGGTGCGCTCCCATTGCACGTGGTGGAGCTGATCGCTGATCGGCCGCGGCGCCAGAATGGGCGGGCTGTGCAAGCCGCCGCTGTCGGCGCTGCCCCAGTCGCCGGGCAGCATGTAGACGCGGATCGCGAGCACCCCCTGCGTGCCCGCAGCCCCGGCCGGTAGCGCGAACTGCAGTGGCCGCGTGCCGACCACGCGCGGCTGCGCGCCGAGACGGCCCGAGCCGCCTAACAACTCGCCATTCCAGTAGAGCTCGTAGCCATTCTCGACGAGCGTGGGCCCCAGGATGTCCCACGACGCGGCGCCCGCCGGCACCGTGACGGCGCGCCGGTACCAGCCATAGCCGTGATAGCCCGGATGACCCTGCGCCATCCAGCCGCCGACGTAATCGGGCAAGCCAACGTCGCCGTCGTGACTGCCCGGCGCCGGGGTCAGGTCCACCGTCTGCCAGCCGCGGTCGTCCATCTGCGGCTTTGCCCACTGCGGATCGTCGCCGGTGTGGAATCGCCACGGGCCATCGAGCAGCGTGGCGGCGGCGCGCAGCGACGGCGGATCCGCGCGACCGCCACGCGCCAGGTCCGCGATCACGAGCGCCAGCAACAGCAGCGTCGCGATGACGATGCGGGCGATCAGTTTGCGTTGTGCGGGATGCGACTCGGGCACGACGGCGGAGAGGGTAACACCGTCTCAATCCATCGTGACGATGACTTTTCCCCTCGCATGCCCGCCACCGAGGTAGTCGAGCGCAGCTCCCACCTGCTCCAGTGGATAGCGCCGGTCGATTGCGGACTTCAATTGTCCTTCCCGCATCAGCTTTGCCAGAAGCTCGAGATCCGGGGCGTCGACATCCGCCACGAAGAACACCAGCCTCTGGTCGATGAACGGCGCGAGCATCTTCTGCTTGATGATTCGAGTGATCGGTCCGAGGAATGAGTTGGTCTTCGGCCCACTGACCGTGACGATCGTACCGGTGGGCATCATCACGCGCCGCAAGTCGAGAAAGTCCCGATTGCCGACGTTGTCGATGATCAGGTCGTACTGGCGCGCGCCCAGCGTGAAATCCTCCCGCGTGTAGTCGATGACATGATCCGCGCCGAGTGAGCGCACGAGCTCGACATTGCGCGTGCTGCACACGCCGGTCACTTCCGCGCCGAATGCCTTGGCCAACTGAACCGCGTACGTCCCGACCCCGCCTGACGCGCCATTGATCAGCACCTTTTGCCCGGCCGCGACGTGCCCATGGTCGCGAAGCGCCTGCAGCGCCGTGCCGCCCGCGATGAGGAGTCCTGCGGCATCCTCGAAGCTGACCTCTGGCGGCTTGATGACGACGTCACCGTCCTCACCCGCCAGCGCATACTCCGCAAGCGCGCCGCTCGCCCCGCCGAACACGGCATCACCGATCTTGAACCGCGTGACGCCTTCACCCACGGCCTCCACCACGCCGGCCATGTCGTAACCCACGCGCGGGTAGTGAGGCCTGCCGAGTCCCGTGCCCATCAGCCGCATCAC
>DASTRL010000279.1:0-23862 GCA_035761265.1 Steroidobacteraceae bacterium | reverse complement strand
TCGCAAGATCGACACGCTGCTGATCGCCGGTGTCTCCGCCGAGAGCTGCGTGTGGATGACGGCCTGCGATGCGCACACGCGCGGCTTCGAGCTCGTGGTCCCGCAGGACACGGTGGCCGGCGTCTCGGCACGCGCCGTGCGTGCCACGCTGACGGGCCTGGGCGTGGTACTCGGCGCGCGCTTGCCGCGGCGCGCACGCTCGCTGCGCTTCACTTCGGGCAAGCTCGACTGACTTCCGTCCCCGTGTAGGTGTGGCGCATCCCACGGCGGCGTCGCGCGCCGACTGCGTTCGCGTGCAGGCGCACGCAGGCTCGAAGCCCTTCGTAAACGGATCGGGAGATCGAACATGCACATGAGGACATCCAAGACCCTGCTGTTCCCGGCGATCGCGGGCGCATCCAGTGCGGCCATGGCCGCGCAGGCCGAGGATTCCCCGCCCGCGCCCACGGTGTTCGTGCAGAAGGCTGCGCAGGACGGCATGACGGAAGTGGAGCTTGGCAAGGTGGCACTGCGCAAATCGAAGAATGCCGAGGTACGGAATTTCGCGCAGCGCATGGTCACGGATCATGGCAAGGCGAACAGCGAGCTGGCGGCGATTGCCAAGAGCAAGGGAATCAATGCGCCGAAGACCCTCGACGCCGAACACAAGGACATGGTGAAGAAGCTGGAGAGCGCCGACGGTGCGACGTTCGACAGCGAATATTCCAGCCACATGAACATGGATCACGACAAGGCGATCGCGCTGTTCGAGGCCGCCTCCGAGTCTTCCGACGCGGATCTGGCGGGTTTCGCGAAGAAGACGCTGCCGACGCTCAAGGAGCACAAGGAGATGGCCAGCAAGCTGCCGGGTCAGTGAGCTGCGATTGCGAAAAGCGAAATCCGAGGAGCTGCACATGTCACGAGCCCAGACCACCACGAATCACGAGGAAATCCGCCAATGGATCGAGGCGCGCGGCGGCCATCCGGCCGCCGTGGCCGCCACCAAGGACGCGGACGACGCCGGCATCCTGCGCGTGGACTTCGATCCGGCGGACGACTCGCTCGAGCAGATCGAGTGGGACGACTTCTTCGATACCTTCGATCGCAAGGGCCTCGCCTTCCTGTACCAGGACCGCACCGAGGACGGCAAGCCGAGCCGCTTCTTCAAGTTCGTCAGCCGCGACGGCGGCGTGGACGACGAACCGGTCGAGGATGACAAGGACTGAGGCGCGGCCCGCAGCAGTGAGACGAGATGGTCGAGCTCGGGATTTTCCCGCGGCTCGACCGGCTCGCGCAGCCATCACTCGTGCTCGGGGCGATCGAGCTCAATGCCGCGTGTGCTTCGGCCGCAGCACCACCTTGGTGTACTCGTTCTGCTTTTCCTTGAAGTTCTTGTAGCCCATCGCGGCGTCCTCGAGGTCGAGGTGATGGCTGATGAGGAAGGTGGTGTCGATCTTGCCGTCGAGGATCATCTGCAGCAGCTCGCCGGTGAACCTCTGCACGTGGGTCTGGCCGCTCTTGATCGAAAGCCCCTTCTCCATCATCGCGCCGATCGGGAACTTGTCCGCCATGCCGCCGTACACGCCCGGGATCGACACGCGGCCGCCACCACCTCGCCCATGAACTCGTGCCCGACGTCGCCTTCGCGCATGCCGTGGGCGCGGGCTGACGATCAGCGTTGCAGGGTGACGATCTCGGCGTCGCCTCGCCGACGGACGATGTTGACGGCGACGCCGTCGCCGCCGTGGCGCCGCACTTGCAGATCGACCGTCGCATCGCCGATCGGCAGATCCCGCACTTCCAGCGAATGCAATCTTTCCGGCAATCGCGGATAGCGCAGCCGCGCGACGCGCTGCGAGGCGTCCACTTCGAGGCCGAGGCAGGCCTGCAACATCGCGAACGGCGCGGCCGCGGCCCAGGCCTGCGGCGAACAGGCGACCGGATAGAGGATCGGCCCCTTGTCGCGGCGCCTGCGCATGCCGCAGTACAACTCGGGCAGGCGCCTGAGATCCATGTGGATCGCGGCATCGAGGATGGCGGTGGTCAGGCGCGCGGCAAGCTCCGAATGCCCATAGCGCGCGAGACCCAGTGCGATCAGCGAATTGTCGTGTGGCCAGATCGAGCCGTTGTGGTACGAGGTCGGATTGAAACGCCGTTCGCGTTCGCTCACGGTGCGGATGCCCCAGCCCGTCAGGAAATCGCTGCCGGACAGTTCTGCGGCCATGCGCGCCGCGCGGCCGGGCGAGGCGATGCCCGTGAACAGGATCTGGCCGGCGTTGGAGGTGCGCACGCGACAGGGTCGCTTCTCGCCATCGAGCGCGAGCACGTACATGCCGAGCTCCTCGTCCCAGAACGCCGCTTCGAACTTCTCGCGCAGCGCATGCGCCTCGTCGGCCAATCGCGCCGCCAGCGCCGACTCGCCCCGTGCGTTCGCCATGCGCGCGGCATAGCTCAGCGCCAGATACGCATAGCCCTGCACCTCGCACAGCGCGATCGGCGCCTCCGCCAATCGCCCGTCCGCATGGAACACGGCGTCGTTCGAGTCCTTCCATCCCTGGTTCACGAGGCCGCTGTCGCGCCCCCGGCAATACTCGAGGAAGCCGTCGCCGTCCGCGTCACCATAGCGATGCATCCACTCGAGCGCCGCCAGGATGTTGGGCCAGATCGCATCGATGGTGCGTTGATCGCCTGTCTGCTGCCAGTACTGTCCGGCGAGCGCAATGAACAACGGCGTCGAATCGATGGAGCCGTAGTAGCAGCCGAACGGCACTTCACCGAGATTCGCGAGCTCGCCCTTGCGCGTTTCGTGCAGGATCTTGCCGGGCTCGGCGTCGCGCGCGGCATCCAGCTCGTGCGCCTGCGAGTCCGCCAGGAAGCGCAGCACGCCGCGGCCCAGTGACGGATACACCCACAGCATCTGCATGGCCGTGATGATGCCGTCGCGCCCGAAGGGCGTGGAAAACCACGGCACGCCGGCGTAAGGATACGGTCCGTGCTCCTTGTCCGTCACCAGCATGCTGAGGTCGGCCATCGAGCGGTTCAGCACTTCGTTGACGAGGCCGCTCGAGGTCTCGACGCGCGCCGCCCGCCGCGTGGCCTCGCGCAGCTCGCGCCGCGCGGCGCGCATGGCACGGAAGACCTCGCGCTGCGTCCAGTCTTCGCCGGCGGTGCAATGCAGCGACATCACCAGCGCGTGTTGCGCCTTGGGCGGCAGGTCGATCTCGAACGCGGCGTGCCGCGGCTGCAGCTCCTCAGGCGCCGGCGAGAAATAGATGTCCGTCGCGCGCGGCACGCCGTCGAGAGAATCGTAGGTGAAACGCACCGCATCGTCGGCGCGCCGGGCCGCCGTGACCCGCCCGCGCCGGCGGCGCTCGAAGCCGCGCACCTCGAACAGGTCGGCGAAATCCGCATCGAAGTCGAACTCGACGCGCAGCCGCAGATGGTGCTCGCCGAAATTGCGGCACTTCAAGGTCTCGTAGCAGCCGCCGTTCCACAGGAACTTGGTGCGCGTCAAGTGCACGGTGTCCTTGGCGAGCACCAGCTCATCGTCGTCCTTGACGTCCGGATTGGTGAGGTCCACGTCGAGCACGGCATTGTTGGTGCGCACCGTGGATGAGAGCAGCAGCGGGCTGCGCTTCTCGACGGTGAGCTTGAGACGCGACAAGTGCCGCGTGTCGCAGTGATACAGGCCGAGCGAATTGCCACGGCGGCTGGCGAAGTCGCCGTAGTGGTCGAACAGCGCGAAGGTGTCACCATGCTTGAGCGTGCGCGGCGGCTCGTCGACCAGCGAGTCGTGCGCCGCGATGTAGAACGGCTGCTGTGGCTCCTCGGCCTCCGGCAACTTGGGGTCCGCCGACATGCGCGCGTCAGGCCGCCACGCGGCCCGGTTTGCGCGCCGCCAGCTTGCGGTAGATTTCCAGGTAATCGTGCGTCATGCGTTCCACCGTGAAGCGCTCCTCGAAGGATGCCCGGACACGCGCACGGTCCAGCCGGACCGCGTGCTGCACCGCGTCCACCGCGCCCTCGATCGAATCGACGATGAAGCCATTGATTCCTTCGTTGACGATCTCCGGCACGGAACCGCCGCGCCACGCCACGACCGGGGTGCCGCAGGACATCGATTCGATCATGACCAGGCCGAAGGGTTCCGGCCAATCGATGGGAAACAGCAGTGCGCGCGCACCACCGAGGAAGGCGCACTTGTCGCGCTCCCCGATTTCTCCTACGTACTCCACGTGCGGTTGCGACAGCAACGGCTCGATCTGCGCATGGAAGTAGCGTTCGTCGGCCGCGTCCACCTTGGCCGCGATGCGCAGCTTCATGCCGGCGCGGCGCGCGATCTCGATGGCGCGATCGACGCGCTTCTCCGGGGAGATGCGGCCGAGGAATGCGAGGTATTCGCCGCTCGGCGCCGCCCGGAAATCGCACACGGTCCTCGGCAGTCCGTGCAGCACCGTGCCCACCCAGTTCGCGTCGGGCAACGGGCGCCGCTGATCGTTGGAGATAGAGACCACGGGCCAATGCGGATGCCGGCCGAACATCTCCCGGTAGCCGGGAAGATCCAGGCGCCCGTGCAGCGTGGTCAGCGCATTGTGCAGGTCGAACTCGCGCAGCAGAGGGAAGTGCAGATAGTCGGTATGGAAGTGGACGACGTCGAACTCCTCCGCACGCGCGCGCACGTGCTCGAGCTGCAGGTAGTTGAATATGTGTGCATCCTTCACGCTCGGATCGAAGCGCAGCGCGGTGTCGACGATGGCGTGCAGCTCCGCGGCGGTGCGCGAGTCGCCGCTCGCGAACAGCGTGACGGCGTGGCCCTGCCGGACCAGTTCCTCGGTGAGGTACGACACGATTCTCTCGGTTCCGCCATACAGCCGGGGCGGAACGCTTTCCGCCAGCGGTGCCACTTGCGCGATCTTCATGCGCGGCACTCTTGCAAAGCGCCGACGGGCCTCGCTGCCGGACAAAGGCGCTGCGCGGGGCTGCAAGTCGGGTCGGAGGATGCCCACCCGCGCAAGGACGCCGTTGCGGATGTGGGTCCGCAACGGCATCGTCGTCAGTGTTGTTTTTGCCTCGCGTTGTCGTCGCCAGCGCCGCGGGACTGTCGCGCGGATTCGGACTGGCCGCCGGATTGGCTCATGGACTGCCCCATCGTGGATGACGTGCCCTTTTGCACGCGCAGGTTGTTCTGCACATCCTGCGAGCCGAACTGGTCGGCGATCTCCTCGATGGCGTTCTTGACGTGCCGGCTATCTACCGTGCCGTCGAGCGTCACCTTGCCGCCCTGCACGCTCACGGTCACCTCGCTCGGGTCGATCTCCGGATCCTCGCGCAGGCGTTCGCAGATCATCTCCTTGATGCGCTCGTCGCTGCGCTGATAACCCTTGGGACCCTTGCCGTAGTGCTGGCCCATCTGGCCCTGCTGGCCTGAGCCGCCCTGGCGCATGCCGCTGGAGCCATAGCCATAGCCGTAGCCCTGCATGCCGGATGAGCTCCGCATGCCCGAGGCGCCATAGCCACCGTAACCGCCGCGCGAGCCCTGGCGCTCGGAAGATCCGTAGCCTTGCGGTCCGCTGTAGTAATTCTGCGAACCGTAGCCCTGCGACCCGCCATAGCCTTGCGAGCCGCCGTACCCTTGCGAAGCGCTATAGCCCTCCGACCCACCGTACTCGCCGCCGGGGGTGTACTGCTGGCCTTCGCCATACGGCTCGTTCCAGGCGCGCGAACCGCCATGGCGCTCGCGCGAGCCATAGCCCTGGTCGTAGTTGCCGCGCCCGTAGCCGGTCTGGCCGTATTGATCCTGGCCACTCCAACCCGAGCGCCCGCCGCCGTACTCACCGCGGCCGAAATCTCCATAGCCGGCGTAGCGTCCCATCGAGCCGCTCTGCTCTTCGCTGTCGCGAGGCCGGCCGAAATGCGTGCGGCCGGCGTCGACATTGCCGAAGCGCTCATAGTTGCGGTCACGTGCTCGATCACTGCCCCACCGCCCCTCGTCCTCGTCGCGGTCATCGCGCCAGTCCTGGAAGCGGCGCGAACCGGACTGGTCTGAATACCCGTGGTATCGGTTTGCCATCTGTCGTTTCTCCGGTTTTGAAAAGAAGAAGCTGGAACCCTTCGATGGAGCAAGCCTCGTGCCACCGGCGTGCGACGCACCGCACGAGAGGTAAGCGCGCGGATTTCGCAATCGCTGCATTCACGACGGCACAAATTGCCGAGTGCGCGACTCGCGTGAGGATCGTCTGCCGCACATCGCCGCTTCAGTCCTGCGCTGCGCGGCGAAACGACGTGATGGAATTTGCACTCGAAGGCCCTTGGGCGCAGCGCAAAGGAGACTGCCATGGCTCGATATGGACGCGATGACGATTACCGCGACGCCGGCGACCATCGACGCGAGAACTACGGTCGCGGCCAGCAGGCCCCGCATGACGATCGCAACCGCTACACCAGCGAAGGCGAGCGCGGCGAGTACTATGGCGGCGCGAACTACGAGCGCGACTGGGGTTCGCAGGGCCGACGCCATCCCGACGGCTACGAGGAGCGCGAATACTCGCGGGGCAACAGCGACCGGCGCGACATGTACGGCCGCGGCGACTACGGCAGGGACGAATACCGCCGCGGCGAATACGGCTTCGGTCAGGAAGACGACGAATTCCGCGGCGGCGCACCCGGCCGATACGGCGACGCTCGCGACGACCACGAACGCCGTGAGTACGGATGGGACGGATATGAGCGTGGCGGATACGGACGCCGCGACGATGGGCGCGGCGTCCCGGGCGACTACCCAAGAGGTCGCAATCCGCGCGAGGAGCATCCCGGCGCGGAGCGCTATCGTGAGCGCGGACATCGCCCTCGTGATGAGCGGCCTCGGGAATCGCAACGCGGCAATGAGTTTCGCGGCAGCGCGTATCGCGGTGCCCCACGGTCTGACGAGGAGCGCGGCCGAGACGAGCATCGCGGCTGGTTCGACTATCCACGCGGCCGCAATCGCGACTAGCGTTCCCGGCCGTTCGCCACGTAGGACATTGCAGACGCCAAGTATTGGCGCCGGTCGCCTGCCCCCGCGGGCCGGCTCGGGGCCTAATGCCTGCATGCATCGCAACGGCTTCGAAACCATCTCCGTCTGGCAGGAATCCACCCCGGTCATCGGCACCGCCGGCGACCCGAAGATGCTGGAGTCCTGCGACGTCTGCGTCATCGGCGCCGGCATCGCCGGACTCACCGCCGCCTATCTATTGCGGCGCGACGGGCGCGCCGTGCAGGTCATCGACGCCTTCGACATCGGCGCCGGGGAATCCGGCCGCACCACGGCGCACCTGACGGCGGTGCTGGATGACCGCTACTTCGATCTCGCGAAGTACTTCGGCGCCGACGGGGCGCGCCTCGCGGCCGACAGCCACCGCGCGGCCATCGACCTCATCGAGCGCATCGTGCGCGAGGAGAACATCGACTGCGATTTCGAGCGTGTCGATGGCGTGCTGTTCTGCTCGGAGCCCGCGCAGGCCGACCTGCTGGTGCGCGAGGCCCAGGCGTTGCCCGCGGCCGGGTTCACGGACGTCTCCTCCATCGACAGTCTGTCCATTCCGCGCGTGCGCGTGCACGGACCGGCGCTGCGCTTCCCGCGGCAGGCCATGTTTCATGCCGGCAAGTACCTGCAGGGCCTGGCGCAGGCGTTGCTCGCCCATGGCGGACACGTCCGCACGGGAGTGCGTGCCACGAGTGTCGACAAAGGCGAAATCGCGCGCGTCGAGCTCGAGGACGGGCAGGAAATCCGCGCGCGGCACGTGATCGTGGCCACGAACACCCCGTTCGTCGACCGCGTGAAGATGCACACCAAGCAGGCCGCATACCGGACCTACGTGCTGGGTTTCGAGCTGCCGCGCGACAGTTTTCCCTCCGTGCTGCTGTGGGACCTGGCGGATCCCTATCACTACGTGCGCGTGGTGCGAAAGGTGGACGGCCACGACGTGCTCATCGTCGGCGGCGAGGACCACAAGACCGGGCAGGAAGACGATCCCGCCGAGCGCTTCGCGCGCCTCGCGGACTGGGCGCGTGACCGCTTCGAAGGCCTGGGAGAGGCGCGATTCCGCTGGTCCGGCCAGGTCATGGAGCCCGTCGACGGACTCGCCTACATCGGCCGCAACCCTGGCGACCGCAACATCTACGTCGTCACCGGAGATTCCGGCAACGGCATGACGCACGGCACGCTCGGCGGCATCATCACCGCGGACCTGATCGCCAATCGCGGGAATCCCTGGACTGCGCTCTACGATCCGGCGCGCAAGACCTTGCAGGCCGCGGGCTCCTTCATCGACGAGAACGCCAACGTGCTCGGCCACCTGGTCGGCGACTGGATCGCGCGCGGCGAGGTCAAGGAGCGGCGGCAGATTCCGATCGGCTCTGGTGCCATCGTGCGCGACGGGCTGGAGCTGCGCGCCGTCTACCGCGACAATGACGGCCGCTTCCATGAGCTTTCCGCCGCATGCACGCACCTGGGATGCGTCGTCCAATGGAACGACGTCGAGAAGAGCTGGGATTGCCCCTGCCATGGATCGCGATTCTCGCCGGATGGCGTGGTGCTCAATGGCCCGGCGGCGAAGCCGCTGGAGCGGCACATCGATGATGCCAGGATCATTCCCGCGGCGGCGGCGACGGTCGCGCCGGGGCGCGACGCGGTCTGACGACCAGCGCCAGTCCGATGGCGAAGGCCGCATACACCGTCACCAGGGAAGTGCGGGAGAGCTGACGCTCGAATCCGGGCTGCAGCCGTTGCGGCGTGAGCCGGTAGTCGACGAAATTCGCCACCGCGGCGGTCACGGCCGCGCGCCCCAGGCGCGCGGGAAATGTCTGCACCGCCTTGCGCGCGCCGAATGCGCGTTCATGCGGCAGAGCCCATCCTGTCGCCATCGTGTGGTGGATGAGGAATCCCGTCACGGTGTGACGCAGGCTCGGCCGGCGCAGGCTCGCGGCCGCGCCGGAGGCGAGCGCCTGGCGCACGAGATGTTCGTTCGTATGCATGCAGCTACCGACCGGCTGAGTTGCCGGCGGTTCCGGCCAAACATCCCGAGGTATTGTCGGTGCGCGTACTGATCGCCGGAGCCAGCGGTTTCATCGGCGCGCATCTGGCGCGCGCGTGCCTCGCCGCGGGGCACGAAGTCATCGGCGCGAGCCGCCATCCGCCCGATGGTTTGCCGGGCCTGCGCCATCTGCCACTCGACTACACGGCGCCGCCGCCGGTCGAGACCCTGGCGCGTGCGCTCGAAGGCATCGACGTGGTCGTGAATGCCGTGGGCATCCTGCGGCCGCGCGGCGCGCAGACCTTCGAGGCGCTGCATTTTCGCGGCCCGCGGCTGCTGTTTGCGGGCGCCGCCACCGCGCGCGTCCGGCGCATCATCCAGGTGTCCGCGCTCGGGGCCGAGCCGCAGGCCTGGTCCGAGTATCACCGCAGCAAGTCCGAGGCCGACCGCACACTGATGGCCTCCAGCCTCGACTGGGTGGTGGCAATGCCCTCGCTGGTCTACGGCCCCGGCGGCTCGAGTGCGGGGCTCTTCAACATGCTGGCCAGCCTGCCGCTCACGCCGCTGCCGGCCGGCGGCATGCAGCGCGTGCAGCCCGTGCACATCGATGACGTCACCGCGGGGCTGATGAAGCTCATCGAATCGCCGGTGGAAATGCGCTGCGTCCTTCCCATGGTCGGCCCCGTACCGTTGACGCTGGCGGAATTCCTGCGGGCGCTGCGCACGACGCTGGGCTTCCGGCCGGCGCTGGCGCTAACCGTCCCGCGTCCGCTGAGCGCCGCGGCTGCCTGGCTCGGCGACTATCTACCCGGCGCCTTCCTGAGCCGCGAGACCTTTGGCATGCTGGAACGCGGCAACACCGGCGACCCGGCGCCGTTCACGCGCCTGCTCGGGCGCTCGCCGCTGCCGGTGCAGGGCTTCGTCGATCCGGTCGACCGGCCCCGTGCGCACCGTGAGGCGGTGCTGACCTGGACCGTGCCGCTGTTGCGACTCGCCGTCGCATTCATGTGGCTGATTGCCGGTGTCGTGTCGCTGGCGCCGGGCTACTTCGGACACAGCCTCGGGCTGCTGCATCAGATCGGCGTGCCCGCCTCGATCGCGCCGCTGATGCTGGGCGGCGCCGCCGGCCTCGACCTCACGCTCGGCCTGCTGACCCTCGTGCCGCGCCGCCTGCCGTTCATCTGGGGCGCGCAGATCCTGCTGGTGCTGGTCTACACCGCCATCATCACGCTCTATCTACCCGCGCTGTGGCTGGAGCCCTTCGGCCCGGTCGCCAAGAACGTGCCGATCCTCGCGCTGTTGCTGCTGCTGTGGCAGCTGGAGCCGCGCCGGTGAGCTATCTGCTCGTCAAGTGGCTGCACATCCTCTCCTCCACTGTGCTGTTCGGCACCGGGCTCGGCTCGGCGTTCTACATGTTCTTCGTGAGCCGCACGCGCGATCCGCGCGCCATTGCCATCGTGGTGCGCTACGTCGTCATCGCGGACTGGGCGTTCACGACTCCCGCCATCATCATTCAGCCGCTGACCGGCTTCTATCTCATGCACCTCGCCGGTTTTCCGCTGACGACGCCATGGATCCTCTGGTCGCTGGGGCTGTACCTGTTGGCGGGCGCGGCCTGGCTGCCGGTGGTCTGGATGCAGATCCGCATGCGCGACATGGCCGCCGCGGCGCGCCTCGCGAACGAGCCGCTGCCGCAGCGCTACTGGACGTTCATGCGCGCCTGGGTGGCGCTCGGCATCGTCGCCTTCGGCGCGCTGGTGTACGTGTTCTATCTCATGGTCACCAAGCAGGCACCATGAAGCTGCATTCGCTGCTCATCGCGCTCCTGGTGGTGACGGCGGGCTCGCGGCCGGAGCGCTGCTGATCCTCGAAGAATGGCTTCGGGGCCGGCGCGCATTAACCCAGATCAGGCGACTTCCTTCGTAGTACCCGCCTGTAGGAATGTACGCGCGATCATCGCCTGCGGGTGGCGATATCGAGCCCCGGGGATCCACGACAAGATGCCGGCCCTAACTATAGGAACCAGGTCGGTGTCCATGGCTTTATGGCTGGTGCGGAAGAATCTCGTGGGAGATTTCGTGGGCGCTGCCCTGTGCATCGCGGAGCTCAACGGGACCGAAAGTGATCCGAGCCAGACGATTCTCGACGCCATGGCCGCGTTGCAGCTCGCCGACGGCGAACGACTGCAGCCCGGCAATCACCGCTTGTGGATCGATCAGCACGGACGCCTGGTGGGCTACTACGACGTGCTGGAATCGGCGGCGAACCCGCAGAACCCATCGGCCTGAGCAGACCATGATCGGCCACGGGCTGGCGCTGGCGCGGCACCCGCGGGCGACCTGACCCATGAAAAAGCCACCCGTCATCTGGGATGTCGTCATCGCGGGCGCGGGGCCCGCCGGCCTCTCCGCCGCACTGATCCTGGGCCGCGCACGCCGGCGCGTACTGCTGTGCGACACGGGCACGCCGCGTAGCTGGGCGTCGAAGGCCATGCACGGCTACCTGTCGCGCGACGGCGTGCCGCCGTCCGAATTCCTGGCGGTCGGCCGCCGCGAGCTGCGCCGCTATCCGGCCGTGAAATTCCTGCCGCGCGAAGTCGAGAGCGCGCGTGCCGTGCCCGGCGGCTTCCGTGTGTCGCTCGCGGGCGCGCGCCAGGTGCGCTGCCGCAAGCTGCTCATCGCCACCGGCGTGTTCGACATCGTGCCGCGTATTGCCGGCATCGATGCGCTGTTCGGCCGCAGCGTATTCCAGTGTCCGTATTGCGACGGCTGGGAAATGCGCGATCGGCGCCTGCTCGCCTATGGTCGCGGCAAGCGCGGCTACGAAATGGCGCGCGCACTCACGGCCTGGAGTCGCGACATCGTGCTGTGCACCGCCGGGCGCGCGGGCTATTCCGCCTCGGACCGGCGGCTGCTCGAACGCAATGGCATCCGCCTGGTGGAACGCCGCATCGCCTCGCTCGAAGGCGCCGAAGGACGCTTGCGCACCGTGGTGTTCGCGGACGGTGAGCGTCTCGCGCGCGATGCGATGTTCTTCGACACCCCGACGCACGGCCAGTCGCGGCTCGCCGAATCGCTCGGCTGCCAGTTCGGGCGCGACGGCGGTGTGCTGTGCGGCGCGTACGAGGCGACGAGCGTCCCCGGCGTGTTCGTGGCCGGCAACATCATTCGCGACGTGCAGCTTTCCATCGTCGCGGCGGCCGAAGGCGCGCGCGCGGCGTTCGGCATCAACCGCGCGTTGACGCGCGAGGATTTCACCCGGCGCTAGTCCACACCGTGCGGGCCGCCGCACGGGGCCTATATATAGAGTGGCATTTTCCATCCGCGGGACGGATAAATTGCACTTATCCGCAGCACGGATATACTGCACCTATCTGTGGCACGGATACCCGTCATGAGGACCATCACGACCCCACCGCAAATCGGCGCCATCCTCGCTACCCGGCGCAAGCACCTGAAGCTGACGCAATCCGCCGTGGCAACCCGGATCGGCCTGAGCCAGAACCGGCTTTCCGTCCTGGAGGCGGATCCCGCCACGCTCGACACCGGCAAGCTCCTCGCGTGGCTGAATGCGCTCGGCCTGGAGATGACGCTGGCGGAAAAGACCGCGGGAAAAGCCAAGGTCGAGTGGTAGCCCGGTGCCGGCGGGTATTCGTGAGCTGAAAATCTGGGCGAACGGCGAGCCGGTCGGCAGCTGGCGACTCTCTTCCCGCGGCCGAATGGAATTCGAGTACGAGGATGCGTGGCTCGCGGCGCCCGACGCCCGGCCGATCTCGATCTCGCTGCCATTGCCCGTCAGCAACTCGCCCTACTCCGGCGCACGCGTCGAGGCATTCTTCGACAATCTCCTGCCGGAGAGCGATCCCATCCGTCGCCGCCTCCAGGAGCGCTTCCACACGCCCACGCGCGGCGCCTTCGACCTGCTCGCCGCCATCGGGCGCGACTGCGTCGGCGCCGTCCAGATCGTGCCCGCCGACGAGTCGCCACCCCGCATCGACCGGATCGAGGCCGTCGCCCTGTCGGACGCCGGCATCGCCAACGAAATCGCCTGGGCGACCTCGGCACGAACCCTGATTCGCGAACACCGGGAGTTCCGGATCTCCATTGCCGGCGCCCAGGAAAAGACCGCCTTCACCTGGCACGAAGGGCGTTGGTGCCGGCCCGCGGGCTCCACGCCGACGACGCACATCTTCAAGCTGCCGCTCGGCGTCGTCAGCGAGTTCCAGGTCGACATGCGAACGTCGGTGGAAAACGAATGGCTGTGCGCGAAGATCGCAGCCGCCTTCGGCCTGCCGGTCGCCGATTGCCGGATCGCGGAGTTCGCTGACCAGAAAGTCCTGGTCGTCGAAAGATTCGACCGGCAACTGCATTCGAGTGGCCGCTATTGGCTGCGCCTGATGCAGGAAGACTTCGCGCAAGCCACCGGCACCCCATGGCACAAGAAGTACCAGACGGAAGGCGGTCCCGGCCTGCTGCAGATCGCCGGGATCCTGCGCTCCTCGATCGAATCACGCCGGGACCTGGAGACGCTCTTCAGGGCGCAGTTGATGTTCTACCTGCTCGCCGCGATCGACGGACATGCGAAGAATTTCAGCATCCGCATACTGCCTGGCGGCAAGTACCAGCTGACGCCCTTGTACGACGTGCTTTCGGCCTGGCCGATCATCGGCAAGCGCGCCAACGAGATTCCCCTCGACAAGGCCAAGCTCGCCATGGCGTTGCCTGGCCGCCGTCCCCACTACCGACTGCCTGAGATCCAGCGCCGGCATTTCGAAGAACTGGGCAAGGCCATCGGTCTCACGTCGCTCGACCGGATCATCGACGAGACCATCGAGAAGATTCCGGAGGTGGTGCGGAACGTGCAGGGCACTCTGCCGCGAAATTTTCCCTCGCGCCTCGCCGAGCGAATCTTCGCTGGCATGAGCAAGGCCGCCAAGGCGCTCACCACCTCGAACTGACTCGAGCGCGACTCGTCGCCGGCATCGACATTCCGTCAGGACGACATGCGGTCGGTTCCGGCCGACGCCGGCCGCATCCGCCCGACCGATGCGCCGCGCGGCCGCGAGCCTCACAATGTTCACCATGAAGAAGACGCCCGCGAAGTCCCCCATGAACCGGCTCGCCCGGTGGGCCTTGCGCACGCTCGCCCTGTGGGCCATCTCCAAGGCGCTCGAGCTCGCCAACGAGAAGCTTCGCGAGCGCCAGCGCGACCGCAAGCTGCGGGCGCGCGCGGCATCGGCCGCGGCGTTGCCGCGAACGCTATCCCGCCCCGCGGATCCGTCTATCCACTGACTTCGCCATCGCCGGCCGGCTCCGACGGCGCCAGCTCGCGCCGCAGCCAGGCACGGGCCATGGCCCATTCCCGCTTGACGCTCGCGAGCGAGATCCCGACCACGCGCGCCGTTTCCTCGAGCGTGAGTCCCCCGAAGTAGCGCAGCTCGACGATGCGGCCCTGCGGCGCGTCGATCTGCTGCAGCCGCGACAGGGCCGTGTCGATCGCCAGCACGTCCACGCGCTCGTCGTTCAACGCATCCAGCGCCTGTGCCGCGTCCACCTCGAATGCCGCCTGGGTGTCGTGCAGGCTCAGGCGCCGTGCGCCATCGCCGCGGCGTTGCGCGCCGCGCTGCCGTGCATGGTCCACGAGCACGCGGCGCATGATCTGCGCCGCGAGCGACAGGAACTGCTCGCGGTTCTGCCATTCGAGCACGCGCTGGCCGGAGAGCCGGATGAAGGCCTCGTTCACGAGCGCCGTGCCCTGCAGCGTGTGATCCGCCCGCTCGCGCGACATCTGCCGGCGCGCGAGGCGCCGCACGTCGTCGTACACCAGCGGCCACAACGACTCGAGCGCGGCGGCATCGCCGTCGGCCCAGCGCTGCAGCAGTCGGGTGACCTCTCCCGGGGACTCTCTCTGGTGCTCGTGATCGTCGTCCACGCGCCATTGTGGCGTGCGCCTCCGCCGCGTCAATCGCGCGGGCAATAAGTCGAACGCGCAAAGCGCGGCCGATCCGGCTCAGGCAAATCGTGAGCCGCTCGGGCCCGTTTCCGCGCGTTGTCTGGCGAGCCGGTGTACGCCGGCGATGTGACTGAAAAAGGGTGGGAGTCATGCGGTCTCAAATCGTGTTCGTGGCTTGTTTGTTGGCGCTGGTGGGTTGCGGTGGTAGTGGTAGTGGCGGCGGAGGCGACGGAGCTCCGGTGCCGACACCCGCCTCACCGCCGACACCCGCGCCGCCGCCGGTCATCGGCGCCAGCGGCGGCACCGTCACGGAAAGTACGGGCGCCACGGTGACCTTCCCCGCGGGCGCGGTCACCGACGACACGACATTCCGCATCGCGGTCGACTCGAGCGGCGCGCCGCCCATTCCGGCCGGGCTGACCAGCGCGGGCAGCATGTACGTGATCACGCCGCACGGCGGAGATTTTCAGCAGCCTGTGGAGGTGAACATTCCGGTGCCGGGCGTGACGCTGCTGCCGACCCAGGAATTGAAACTCGCCAAGGCGCCGCCCAACGGTCAGTGGGAGATCCTCGCCGACTCGACCATCGTCGACGGCAAGCTCAAGGCCCACGTCACGAGCTTTTCCTTCTTCACGACCGTCGTCGTCACCTACCCACTCCCGATCCTGCAGCTCGCGCCCATCGAGTTCAGCAGCACGCTGAGCTGCAGCGGACAGGATTGCGCCAACGTGCTCGGTCCGGTCACAGCCATCTACTCGGTGAGTCATGACAACGGTCAACTTCCGGAGTCCTGCACGGATCCCACCATGGAAACCGGCATCTATGCCGGCAGCTACCAGGAACAAATCCAGGACCCCCTCGGCAGCCACGTCTTCACGCGCACACTGCAACCCTACAGCTCCGCTCTGTTCAAGACCGTCCTGCGCTGCCCGACCTATACCAGCGTGGACACGCGCCAGCATCTCTACTGGTCGGAGGGGGTCTACTCTCCCAATGTGGCGGTCGAGCGCATACCGGCGCAGTTGGACGTCGTCGAGGGTCTGCCTGCGAATCTCGACGTCCTGATGAGCGGCGGCGCCATTCGGCGTGGGCCCGGCAGCTCCATCGGTTCGACTCCCACGCGCACCAATCGCGCCATCATCGACTGGGAGCGCAGCGATGACGCCGGCGCCTCGTGGCGCCAGGTGGCACGGTCGTTTCAGGACGAAGCCAACCCGCTGCCCTTCGGCACCGGCATGAACTGGCGCCCGTGGGGAATCCGACATGGATTCATCGCGACGGCAACCGATCAGAACGCACTGCTGCGCGTGCATGCCTGCTACACGCCGCCCACGAGCACGAGCGAGACCTGCGTCACGAGCTCCGCGGCCCGCATCAACGTACTGCAGTCGAGCGCCCTGCCCGTGATCGTCGACCCGCCGCGCTCCGTGCTGATTCGCACGGCCGAGACGGCCAACTTCTCGGCGACCGTCTCCGGCGCACCGGCGCCCTCGCTCCAGTGGCAGACGCGGTCCGCCAACTCCACCGGCGAGTGGACCGACGTGAGCGTAGGGTCCGGCGCCACATCCTCCAACTACACCACGGCTGTGCTGATGCCGTCCGACAATGGCACGCAGTACCGCCTCGTCGCGACCAATGCGATCGGCAGCGCGGCGAGCCTGCCGGTCACGGTATCCGTGAGCGATATCGACGTCGCGCCGAGCATCACCACCCAGCCCGCGGCATCGAGCGTGGCCGCAGGCAGCGACGCGGTGTTCGCGGTGGTCGCCCAAGGCACCGAAGCGCTGAGCTACCAGTGGCGGTTCAACGGCACGCCCATCGCCGGCGGCAACAGTGCCGTGCTGCGCATCAACGGCGTGACCGGCGCTGATGCCGGCAACTACAGCGTGGCCGTGACCAACAACGCCGGCAGTGTGGTCAGCGAGGCCGCGGTGCTCACGGTCACCGCCGGCACGCCGGCCGCCGTGGCGCCGAGCATCGTCACGCAGCCGCGCGACGTCACGGTGAACACCGGCAACACCGCCACGCTCGCCGTGGGCGTCGCCGGCACCGGGCCGTTCGCGTTCCAGTGGCTGCGCGACGGCGCCGCCGTGAGCGGCGCGACCAGCGCGGTCCTGACCTTCGACTCGGCCGCCCTGCCGAACGCGGGCAGCTATGCCGTGCGCGTGACGAACAGTGCCGGCCAGATCGTGAGCGACAGCGTGCTGCTGAACGTGGTCGCGGCGGATGCACCGGTCGCGCCCACCATCACGGCGCAGCCCGCGACACTCATCGTCCCACTCGACGGCTCCGCCACGATCGCCGTCGGTGCCACCGGCAGCGGTCCGCTGTCCTACCAGTGGTATCTCGACGGCAACCTGCTGCCGGGCTCGACTCTGCCGGTGCTGACGTTCAGCCACCTGGGCAGCGTCGACTTCGGCCGCTACACGGTCACCGTCACCAATGGCGTGGGCTCGGTCACGAGCCAGCCCGCCGATCTCATCCTGCTGGGCGCGCCCGTGATCACCCAGCAACCCGCAGCCGCCACAGCGCTCGAAGGCGAGAACGCCATGTTCTTCGTGCAAGCCAGCGGCTCGGGTCTGCGCTACCAGTGGTCGGTCAACGGCGCGCCGATCCCGGGCGCGATCGCCGCGACCCACGTCACGCCCGCACTGGTCGCCGCGAACAGCGGCGCGGTGTACAGCGTGGCGGTGTACAACGGCGCCGGACTCGTGACCAGCCAGGGCGCCGTGCTCTCGGTGCAGGTGGTCGTCGCACCCACCGTCATCCAGCAGCCCGCAAATGCCAGCGTGCTCACCGGCCAGTCGGCGCAGTTATGCGCCGCCTTCGGCGGCACGATGCCCGTCACACTGCACTTTCAGCGCTGGAACGGAGCCACATGGACGGCCCTGGCCGACACGGTCCACGTCGACAACGATCCGTTCTGCTTCACCACCGAAGCGCTGACCGGGGCCGACAACGGCGCGCAGTTCCGTGTCGTGGCGCAGAATTCCGCCGGGCAGGTGGCGACCGACCCCATGACCGTCACCGTGACATCGGCCGGCCTCGGCGCCACCGCGCTCGTCAGCGTCGAGCTCGATGGCGGTGAGCCTGACTACTTCAGCGGCATGCCGTCGCTCTCCGCGGACGGCCGCCTGGTTGCCTTCACGTCCCAAGGGCTCAACCTCGTCGCCGGCGGCACGAGCAATGGCTCGGAGAGCGGCCATGCCTATCTGCGTGACCTGTCCACCGGCACCACCACCCTGATCAACCGGACGCTGGCGGGCGGGGTTTCCAGTCGCGGCGTGGCGAATGTCAAACTATCCGCGAACGGCCGCTATGCGCTCTTCACCTCCTTCGCCAACGATCTGGTCGCCGGCGACACCAACAACGGCCTGGACGTGTTCCGCCGCGACCTGCTCACCGGTACCACCGAGCGCGTCAACGTGCTGCCCAACGGCAGCCAGATCGAGGACGCCGGCAACGGCAACTTCGATGCGCGGCTCGCCATCTCGGGCAATGGACGGTACGTGGCCTTCATCTCGGGCAATGACGTCACCGGCGACGGCAGCAGCAACGACGGCTACTTCCTCTATTTCCGCGACATGCTGACCGGCGTGACGCGCTACGTCGCCGGTACGCCGGCCACCTCGCCGATCGGCTATGTGGCCATGTCCGAAAATGGCTGGTACATCGCCTTCACGACCAACGTCATGGCACCCAACGATCAGACGATCTGGTTGTACGACACGGAGATGGACACTGTGCGGGCGGCGTACTCCTATGCGCAATCGCCCGATCCGGCAGGCCAGCGCCAGGGTCTCAGCATCTCGGCGGATGGACAGTTCATCGCGTTCGCAATCAACTCCGTGGCCCTCACCGGCTCCACGTTCGACCAGGTCATGGTGGTCGACCTCACCAATCCCGCCGTGGCAACTCTCGTGAGTACCGGCACGAGCGGCGCGGGAAACGGCAACAGCGCCTGGCCGCAAATCTCCGGCGACGGCCGCTACGTGCAGTTCGAATCGCAGGCGCCCGATCTCACCGATGGCCTGGGCCTGCCCTGGCGCCGCTTTGCTGTCGTACGCGACCTGGCCGGCGGCACGACGAAGGTTGCCTCGCACGCCTTGAATGGCACGCCCGTGGAGCTCAGCGAATCCGGCACGCATGCCATGTCGGGCGACGGCAGCACCGTCGCGTTCGCGGCCCAGCAGGTCTACGCCGCGCCGAGGCCGTGAACGGTTTCCTTTGAATGGCTGAGGCCTTCAGCCAGAATCGGGCCACCATGACCCCCGAGCGCTGGCAGCGCATCAAGAGCTTGTTTGCCGCGGCACTGGAAGTGCCACCGGACGAGCGCGCCGCGCTGCTCGCGCTCGAGGCCCAAGGCGACGCGGCGCTCATCGACGAAGTGGCCTCGCTGCTCGCCTCCCACGAGGCGCCGGGCGAATTCCTCGAAGCGCCGGCCCCGGAGCTGAGTGCCTCGGTGTACGCCGCGCTCGACGATCACGTCGGCGAGCGCATCGGCGCGTATCGCATCGTCGGCACGCTCGGCACCGGCGGCATGGGCGACGTGTTCCGCGCGCTGCGCGACGACGATCAGTATCGCGCCGAGGTCGCCATCAAGCTGATGCGCGCCGACCTGCGCGATCCGCTGGCCGAGCAGCGCTTCAAGACCGAGCGGCAGATCCTGGCGCGGCTCGACCATCGCAACATCGCGCGCCTGCTCGATGGCGGCACGACCGCGGGCGGCGTGCCCTATGTCGTCATGGAGCTGGTGCAGGGCGAACCCATCGATGGGTACTGCGCGGCGCACCGCCTGCCGGTGCGCGAGCGCGTGCAGTTGTTCCTGCAGGTGTGCTCCGCCGTGAGCTATGCGCACCAGCACCTGGTGGTGCATCGCGACCTCAAGCCGAACAACATCCTGGTCACCGCCGACGGCTCGGTCAAACTCCTGGACTTCGGCATCGCCAAGCTGCTGGAGGCGAACACCATCACCGGCACCACCAGCGATGAGACGCGCACGCAACTGCGCGCGATGACGCTCGACTATGCCAGCCCCGAGCAGGTGAGCGGCGGCGCCGTGACCACGGTGAGCGACGTGTACTCGCTCGGCGTGGTGCTGTATCGCCTGCTCACCGGCCGCAGCCCGTATGGCGCGCGCAGCAACGATGCGCAGCGCATGGCGGAAATCCTCAGCGATGCTGCGCCGTCGCGCCCCGACATCGACGCCGATCTCGACAACATCCTGCTGATGGCGCTGCGCAAGGAACCGCAAAGGCGCTACGGCAGCGTCGAGCAATTCGCGAACGACCTGCGCAACTACCTCGCCGGGCTGCCGGTGCTGGCGCGCGGCAATGCGTGGCGCTACCGGTTGGGCAAGTTCGTGCGCCGGCGCAAGGTGGAGATCGCCGCCGCCGCGGTCGTGGTCACCTCGCTGGTCGGCGGTCTCGGCTTCTCGATCCGCGAGGCGCGCATCGCCGAGCAGCAGCGCGTCATCGCGCAGCGGCATTTCGACAGCGTGCGCAAACTTTCCAACAAGCTGTTCGCATTCCACGACGAGATCGCGCAGCTTCCCGGCTCCACGCGCGCCCGCGAGATGCTCGTGACCACCTCGCTCGAATACCTGGACGCCTTGCACCAGGAGTCCGCCGCGGATCCGGCGCTGCAGGAGGAGCTCGCCGTCGCTTACAAGAAGGTGGGCGACATCCAGGGCCACACCACCCAGGCCAACCTCGGCGACTCCGCCGGCGCGCTGCGCAGCTACGCGAATGCGATTGCGCTGCTCGAACCAATGCATGCGCGCGATCCGAAGAATGCGCGCATCGGCGTGCTGCTCGCCCGCACCTACAGCGTGCAGACGCGCCGCATCCTGATGCTGAGCGGCGCCGCGGCGGCACTGCCCATGGTCGAGAAGAACGTCACCGTGGCCGAGGCAATGCAATCCGTGGTCAGCGACGATTTCGAGGCCATGGGCCTGATCGGCAACAGCCGTTCCAACCAGGCCGAGGTGCTTGGAATCCTCGGCCGCACGGCCGAGGCGCGCGCATCGCTGACGCGCATGATCGAGGCGGTGGAGGCATATGCCCGCGCGCATCCGCAGGATCCGCGCCGGCTCAGCTCGCTGAGCGGCGCGTACAACAATGCGGCGATCATGGGCGCCAATGGTCTCGGCAAGGACGAGGCATATGCCTGGTCGTCCTCGCTGCTGGAAAAGGGCATGGCCGCCGACGAGGCTTTGCTGGCGCTCGAGCCCGAAAATCCCGCCTACCAGTGGAGCCTCGCCGAGACACGCCTCAACCTCGCGGACCTCTACTATGGCCATGGCGAATACGCGCGCGCGCTCGGGCTGTATCGACAGGCCGCCGCCGTATTCGCCGTGCGCGATCCGCTCGATGTGCACGCGCGGCTCATCAGTGTGATCAACGACGTCGGCCTGGCCAATGCGCTCGCGAAGACCGGCACAGTGAAGGAAGCCGAGAGCCTGTTCGCCGCGAGCGAGAAGTCACTGCACGAGATCCGCGAACATGGAGAGGATCTGCAGATCGACTACGCGCTCGCGAATATCGATATCCATCGCGCCGAGCTGCGTCTGGCGCAATCCCGGCCCGTCGAGGCGCGCCAATCGGCGGAGCGCGGCCTGGCCCAGCTCGCAAAAGTGCTGAAGGCACTGCCCGGCGACGAAGGGGTCCTCACGCTGCAACGCGCGGGCACGGCGGTGATTTCACGCGTCACGACAAAGCTTTGACTGCGCGTGTAAGCTCCAGCGCGTTCATCCGGCCAACAAGGGGACACCATGCGCGCCAGAGCCGTCTCGATGCCGACCGATGGATCGTTGCCGATGTTGCTGGCCTTGCTGCTCGTGGCCTGCGCCACGCAGCAGGCACTCGAGCAGTTACCCCGCTCCGGCGACGTCGCGATGACCGAAGTGCGGCCCGCCGACGAGCAGAGCTACGCGGTCTCCGCCGCCAGCGAGCAGTGGGACATGCCATTCCCGTTCGCCGAGAACCTGACGCCTGACTACCCGCCCGACCTGCTCGCCGCCAACTTGCCGCCGATGACCGTGCGGGTGCGCGTGATCGTCGATGAGCACGGCAACGTCACCGACTCCACCGCGCTCGCGGCGCCGCCCGACTACCCGCAATTCTTCGCCGCCGTGCAGGCCGTGGTGCGCGACTGGAAGTACTGGCCGCTCGTCAAGTGGACCCCCGTCGAGGGCGCGCGCACCGACATCGAGTTCAATGGCTGGGTGCGCACCTATTTCGGCACGGCGACTGCGCTCCCCTTCCACCAGGACTACGACATCACCTTCACGCAGAAGGACGGCAAGGGCGTCGTCACCTCGGCGGCGCCCGCTGGCGCCGGGCACTAGCTGCTGGCTCAGCGCGCGCTCGCCTCGAACGCCGCCGACTGTGCTGCGAACGCGCGCTGGTAAGCCGGCCGCGCCTCGCCGCGCGCGACATACGCCGCAAGACCGGGGAACTCCGCCAGAAACCCCGAGGGCTTCAGCCGCTGCAACACGTGCACCATCATCAGGTCGCCTGCGCTGAACTCGCCGTCCAGCCACTCGGCATCGCCGAGGCGCGCGCCGAGCTGCTGCATCCGCTCGCGAATTCGGTCCTTGACCATCGGCAGGCGGTCTTCGTACCAGGCCTTCTTGCCCTCGGTGAATTTGCCATAGGCGAAGTCCAGGATCGGAAGCTCGATCGTATTCACCGCGGCGAACATCCACGCGACGGCGCGCGCCCGCGCGTTGGCATCCTTCGGCAGTAGCCCCGCGTGGCGCTGCGCGATGTGCAGGACTATCGCGCCAGTCTCGAACAGCACGAGATCGCCTTCCTCGTAAGTCGGAATTTGCCCGAAAGGATTCAGCTTCAAGTGCGCGGGCTGTTTCATCTCGGCGAATGACACCCGCCGGACGTCGTAGGGCTGGTGCACTTCCTCCAACGCCCAGCGAACGCGC
The DNA here is from genome assembly GCA_035761265.1 of Steroidobacteraceae bacterium. Taxonomy (GTDB): domain Bacteria; phylum Pseudomonadota; class Gammaproteobacteria; order Steroidobacterales; family Steroidobacteraceae; genus CADEED01. The sequence continues at coordinate 981 of DASTRL010000279.1, read as the reverse complement.
ATGTCGCGCGCCAGGCCCAGGCCACGATCCGGCGACTGCGCGAAGGCGGTGATCGTCGGCTTCATCCCGTCGCTCCGCCCTTCTGGCGTTCGATCTTCCGGCGCAGGTCTTCTTCCTTCTGCTGCTCCTCCGGCGTGAAGCCCGCGCCGAAATCCTCCGCCGTGTAGAACGGGCGGATCTCGATGTCCGATTCCTCGCCCGGCATCGGGTCCGGGCACTGCTTCACCCATTCGACCGCCTCTTCCATCGATTTAACTTCCCAGACCCAGTAGCCCGCGACCAGCTCCTTGGTCTCCGCGAACGGCCCGTCGGTGACCGAACGCTTGCCGCCCGGCGTGAACGTGACGCGCTTGCCGAACTTGCTCGGCTTCAGGCCATCGCCGTCTTTCATGATTCCCGCCTTCACCAGCTTTTCGTTGAAGGCACCCATCTCGGCGAACAGCTTCTGCATGACCTCCGGCGCCGGCAGGCCCTTTTCGCTGTTCGGCGTGGCTTTCACGAACACCATGACTTTCATTGCGTACTCCTTGGGTTGGCTGGTGATTGGCCGATCGGGCCGGCCGTCAATCGACATTTTGGGCGGCGGATTCCCGGGCGGGCGCGAACGATGGCAAAAGCCGGCCATCCGGGCGGCTCTGAGTCAAGGATTTTGGCGCTAAGTAACTGAAATCCCGGAGATTGCTTGACGTAACCCCGGCCCATCGCCAGAATGCGCGCCCTTCACCGGTTCTCGGTTCCCTGGTAGCTCAGTCGGTAGAGCGTCGGACTGTTAATCCGTTGGTCGTTGGTTCGAGTCCAACCCAGGGAGCCACTTCACCTTGGTCTGTTCCGGACAGATGGGTGACGGTTTATACCGCCGGATCCTCCCGGCCCCAAGTTTGCGACGTCCATGGTCGGCTATCTATCAGTCGCGCCGCGCTCGTACCGGCTTCGGCAACTCATAGACCTTGGGGCACTTCGATTGGCCAAAGAAGATGACCA